>JBDTZW010000217.1:0-2848 GCA_040004905.1 Acidobacteriota bacterium | reverse complement strand
CCCCCAGCACCCAAACCCGTCCGTCCTACAAAACGTGTCAAAACCGTGGAACAAGGACCCGAAAACCCATCTCCCGCACCTTCGGTAGAGAAATCGGAACATCCCGAAAGGCCATTCATTGGGCCTGTCCAGGATTCGACTTATGTACCGGGCGAGTTAAAGCGAGATACTGAGTGACAGTGCGATTCAACCTTTTCTCTATATCGAACATCGAACGCATAACCTGTTCAAACCTAAATATGCTGATGAAAACCATAACTCTTGCCGCAATCTTCTTTTGTTTCGCTCTGTCCACATTTGGGCAAAACAGGCAGATCGATAGCATCGACATAACGTCAAGCTGGCGCGGATTAGCTCCGGCTCAGGACAGCCAAATGTCGATTGTTCGAAAAGGAACGGACTACGTCTCAAGCGGAAACAAGATAGATCCTGCAAAGCTGGATAATCTACTCAAGGCACTTGAAGAACCAGCCATTACAAAGCCTTCGCTCGAAAATCTCGGGATCGATCAAGCATGGCTAAACGACAAGGCTAAGATCTGTGTCGATGAGGGACTTAATCGCTATATGGAGAAAGTGACCGCGGCTCGAAAGCAGCTATTTATATCAAAATACACTGATATGAAATTTGTCGAAGAACAGATAGCCGGTATGTTTGATAGCACTCATACGGACGACTATCCACGATTTGAAGCGGTGATCCTTTTGAGCGACGGCGGTGAGATCAAGCTTTCCTCAAAGGGCCAATCGCCATTCATGATCCCGTGGAACATAGACGATAGTTCCGGAGCTGGAACAACCTACAATACGCATATTTCGAACGCGCTTATCTCCCTAATTCCGCAGAAGTTCACTAATGCCGACCGGTTGTCAGGAGAAGCTCTCTACCACCAACTGGCAGAAGCTGTTTCCCGTTCGATAAGGTAAAGGCGTAAACCGTGGAACACTCATTTAAGCCGCTCCAGATCGGACGTAACCCACGGACCATTCTTAAAGTAGTAGGTTCGCCGGTTAGGTTTGAGCGGGACGCCGAGTGGGTCGTCGATCGAGATGCCGTAGCTGCCGCGGCAGAGGGGTTCGTTCCAGTCGTTGCCGTTTCGCAAGTAAGTCTTGATCTTCTCCTCGTCGGCTCCCATTTGAAAGGCCATCGGAACGGCCTCGTCGACAGGGAAGTCGTTGAACCAGGCGTCGCCCGTACACCACGAGGCAAGAGAGGTCATGGTCAGCGGCGTCGCAGGAGGCAGAGCTTGTTTGAGGTCCTTCATAATGGAGCGATAAAAGGCGCGTTCGGAAACGACAGCATCGAAATCGATCTGGATGGCCTTCACGTCGGGCAGATCGAGCGTGCCTTTGACCAGTGAAACGATCCGCCGCCGCTGGTCTTCGGAAAACGCTGGATGCGAGCCCTTGTTGGTCTCGATCCGCGTCACGGCGATCATGTACGTGCCCGGATTCACCTCCAGCGGCTGCCGCCGCGGCTTGGGGTCGATAACGTCGCCGTTGACAAACAAGGTTTGAGCCAGAAAGGCAACGCCGAAGTCTTTCGGCTCAAGAAACCGCAGGTCCTCAGGCCGTTCCCAAGCCCAGACGATCTTCGACGGCACCTGGTTCGAAAGCTCTGGGTTGACCTGATTCTTGGCGGTACAGCCGACGATCAAAACCGCGAGCAATATGACTACTGTCGATCTCACGCTGATATCTTATCCCAGTGTGGTGAGATAGGGAGAGCTGACGGCTATTTTGATATACTTGCCGTTCGACTTTTAGCGAGTTCAAAACAATTATGATCGAACGCGAACAGATCGAGATGGATGTGGTTTTTGTCGGCGCAGGGCCCGCAAATCTGGCAGCAGCCTTGCACCTCAAGAACGAGATCAAGAAGCACGACGAGCTGGTAGACAAAGGTTACAGATCCGGGAAGAAGATAGGCGAGATCGAGATCGCGATCGTCGAAAAAGGCCCGTTCGTCGGGGCCCACATCCTATCTGGTGCCGTCATGGACCCGATAGCGATCCGTGAGCTGATGCCCGATTTTATCGCCCAGGGCTGCCCTATTGATACCGTCGTGACCGAAGACGAAGCCTGGTACATGACCACCAACCGAGCGATCAAAGCCCCGATCACGCCTCCGCCTTTGCGGAACAAAGGCAAGTACATCATCAGCCTCAGTAAGGTCTGCGAATGGCTCGGGCAAAAGTGCGAAGAGGCAGGCATCAATATCTTCCCGGAGTTTCCCGCGTCCGAAGTTCTCTACGGCGAGAACGATCAGGTCATCGGCATTCGCACCGGCGACAAAGGAATCGGCAAAGACGGCAAGCCGAAAGCGAACTTCGAGCCCGGCGTCGATCTGCTGGCAAAGGTTACGGTGCTCGGCGAAGGTTCGCGAGGCAGTTTAGCCAAACAGCTCACCGCCCGGATTGGCCTGAACGAGGACAAAGAGCCGCAGGTATTTTCCCTCGGGATCAAAGAGCTTTGGGAACTGCCGGAAGGAAATTTTGATGAGGGCCGCGTCGTCCATACACTCGGCTTTCCGTCCGATACAAAAACCTACGGCGGCGGCTGGATCTATGGCCTGAAGAACAACGTCATCAGCATCGGTTACGTCACAGGGCTCGACTACGTCGACCCGCTGATCGATCCGCACTCCGAATTCCAGAAATTCAAGACGCATCCAAAGATCGCCGAATTGTTGAAAGGCGGCAAGATGCTCAAGTACGGTGCGAAAAGCATAAACACCGGCGGCTACTGGACGATGCCGAGACTCTTTGCGCCGGGGGTGCTGCTGGTCGGCGACTGTGCCTCGTTCCTGAACGGCCAGCGGATCAAGGGTATTCATACGGCGATGAAGT
>JBDTZW010000431.1:0-9561 GCA_040004905.1 Acidobacteriota bacterium | reverse complement strand
GAGAAACTGTCCGCCCACTACCCATGACAAAGGTATTGGCAAGGTTTGCTCGTCCAATAGCGGTTCCCGAAGTGTATATCGCGAATTCAGGTCCGAACAAACTGGTCCCGGGTACGATATAATCCGGCGGGAAGAAATTGAACACCGTCGGTGAATTGAACAAATTCTCGCCCAGGTTCTGGATATCGGGATTTAGCGTTCCGTCGCTGGTTGGCGTGGTGCCCGCTCCCTGAACGTTGAACTGCCGCATCAAGTTAGTTGCGAGCAGGAGCGGTTCGCGAAGCTTTCCGAAATTCGGATCGGTCTTGACGTCTCCTCGCGCCTCCGGGTCGAGCAGGATAGCTTCAACGACTTCCTGCATCTGGCTAGGACTTGTCCGATTCGCGTTGAATACAGCGGAAATTCTTCCGACGTACGCCGGAGTCGGATCGCTCTCAACCAAAGCCTGAATTAGGCGGCGGCTTACAAAAGGAGCGACGTTCGGGTGATTATAGATATTATCCAACGCCTGATTTAACGAAGCGTTAGCATAAGTCGCCCGATCCGTTGCCAAAGTACAGGGAGCCGGACATGCCGGAACATTTGTAGTTGTCGAACCAGGATAGGCCAGAAGCGTCTTAGCTGTAAGATCATGATTGCTGGTATTCAGCGTCATCGGATCCTTATAGTCAGGAGCACCCGCCGTCGTGTTTGGGCACGTTCCAAGCGTCGGGATGCAATCGCGCCAACCAGTAAAGACCTTAGTGACGTTTGTGATCGTCGTTTGATCATAGGTTGGAACAGGAGTGTCGCCCGCTTGACACGGATTATGCTCGACGCATTGTACCGTTCCGTCCTGATTTAGCATGAATAGCCCAACGTTGAAGAGCTGCATGATCTCACGCGGATAATTCTCGTTCGGATTACTCTTTGTCGAACGGATCATATCCAGGTAATTACCCATCGCAGGGTTGAGCGTCATTTCGCCCATCATCTGCCGCCAGTTGCCGAACGCATTTCGGCTCAGTATCTGGTGATAGGCGATCATGTAGCTTGACTGCTGTGTGTTTACACCAGAGATGACCCAGATCTGTGACAATGCGAAAGCTACCCGGTGCCGCAACTGCGCATCGCTGTAAAAGGCCTCGCGGTAGAACCACGTCTGAGCCGGATACATCGTATAGGTATCCCTAAAACACGTCGCCGGCACGTCGGGAGTCACGGTCTGCTCGTTGTCGCAGTCGGCGGGTGCGTTGGTCGGCTTAAGAGGAAGGTCGGGATATGGATTTCCGCTTGAGGGATAAGGCTGCGTAAATTGGTCGGCCAGCCACGTCCTAAGGCCGATCCGGCGTATCCGTGAATCCAGAGAGTCAGACGGCCCGAAACTCGCCTGTTCCATGAACCTCGCACGGTCGCCCGACCATTTGTATCCGATCAGGTCCTGCGAAGGGTCGTCGCCTTTCTCAGCTCCTTTATCGACCGTGAAAGCAGTAAGCGAGGTTCCCGGAGCGATCTTTCCCGCCGTCGGATCGTTCTGGAATTTCCCGCCAAGCTTTCCGTAGCCGAGACGCAATTGGTTACTGACGTTACCGCGCCAGCTGACCTGGACCAGCATGTCGCCGGTCGCTTTTGGCGGATCGTAGTATCCGATCTCGTCGCGGAGTTCGACTGTCAGTTCGAAAACGTCTTTTGAGCTGGCCGAAGGCTGGAGGTCAAGAACAGGAAAGCGATATTGGTGCCCCTGCGAATCCTGTGCGTAAACGCGAAACGCCCCTGCTCCTTCGTCTTTCAACAGCGGCAGGCTGGAAATAAACAACAGTATCTTTGATCCCGGTGTGAACACCGTCGGCTGGATAGTGCGAAGATCATATTTGCCAGGTCTGCCGGGTCTTTTGATCGGCAAAGCAATAGCACGCTGCGTTTGTTCGATACTCAACAGGACCGGCGCAGGCGAATTCGGATCTGGGTCCTCCTGCATGAACGCCGGAGCGGCGGCCAATGCAAGAAGAAACGCTGAAGCCAGTAGTGCTGACATCAGTCGGGAAGCACTGCAAATCATACCCTTTCCTCCATTTACAGCTCGTGTGTAAGTAAAAATAATTGAGAAAAAATCGGAAAATACGTAGGAGTCGTTACTGCTTGCGGGACGTTAAAACCGTTAAAAGCATGTTTTACAACTTACGATAATAACCAAAACCTACAAGTTTGGCAACTGTTATTTTCCGTAACGTGGGCCGCATCCTTATGGATCCTCGCACGTTTAGACGTTGCCCGCACGCCGCTAGCCGACAAATGTAAGGATTTGTAAAGAAATTTACCTAGATTTAAGATTTGAGAATGCCCCGAACATTTTTTATCGACCTTCCGGCCAGTTTTAGCTTCACTCACACCATTCGCAGCCACGGCTGGTATGATCTCGCTCCGTTCGAGATCGACAATGGAAAAAGCTCACTTAGGTACGTCATCCAGGCAAGTGAACCATTCAACGTGGCGATGTCGGAAGACAAAGGCCAATTAAAGGTCGTATACGACGGTGCCGCCGCCGACAAAAAGCAAGCCGCTGCCTCGGTCCGTCATTTGCTGCGGCTCGATGATGACTTTGATGAGTTTTACGATCTGCTTCAAAAGCACGAAAGTCTGCCGTGGGTAGCGTCCGCCAAGGCGGGCCGCCTTTTGCGTTCGGCAACTGTTTTTGAGGACTTGGTGAAAACTATCTGCACGACGAACTGCTCGTGGGCGTTGACGCGTAAGATGGTTTCGAATTTAGTGGAAAAGATTGGAACTCCGGCATCTAACGGTAGACATTCATTTCCGACCGCCGAGGCAATGGCGAAAATACCGACGGAATTTTACCGGGAGGAGATCAAAGCGGGCTACCGGTCGCCGTATTTTGCCGAGCTTGCGACTGCCGTAGTTGGCGGTGAGGTAGATCCGGAGTCATGGCTTCATTCTGATCTTCCAACGTCGGATCTGAAAAAAGAGATGAAAAAAATAAAAGGCGTCGGCGACTACGCGGCCGAAAATCTGTTGAAGCTGGTCGGAAGATACGATGGCCTTGCACTGGATTCATGGCTGCGGGGCGAATTTTATAAGAAGCACAATCGCGAAAAAAAGTGCTCCGACAAGAAGATCGAAAAGCACTACAAGCGATTCGGCGAGTGGAAAGGCCTTGCCATCTGGTGCGATATGACTGAACGTTGGTTCCCTGCGGGAAGGTAACTTGGTGCAACCTGAACGCGGCTTTTGTAGTATTATTTACAGGTTATGATCGAGACGGGAAAGGTTCTTCAACAGCGATATCGCATCGACAAACAGATCGGTCAGGGCGGAATGGGTGCGGTTTACGTTGCGACCGACGAAAGGTTCGGGAGCATCGTCGCGATCAAGGAAACGCTCCTGATGGACGAGAGCTACCGTAAAGCCAGTGAGCGGGAGGCCCGACTGCTCAACAGCTTGAAGCATCAGGCCCTTCCGCGAGTCACGGACCATTTTCTCGAGGACAACGGCCAATTTCTTGTAATGGAATTTGTTCCGGGCGAGGACCTCGGTCACATCCTGGAACGTGACGCTAAGCCTTTTCCTGTAGATGACGTTTTAACCTGGGCCGATCAACTTCTCGACGCACTCGAGTATCTTCACACGCAAACCGTTCCGGTAGTTCACCGCGACATCAAGCCCCAGAATCTGAAACTCACCTCGCGGGGGCAGATCATCCTTCTCGATTTTGGACTTGCAAAAGGCAACCCGACCGACGCAGGACATCAAACCGCCGCAAAAAGCATTTTTGGTTACTCGCGGAGCTATGCTTCGCTCGAGCAGATCCAAGGGACCGGTACGGATCCGCGGAGCGACCTCTATTCGCTCGCGGCCACCCTTTATCATCTAATGACCGCCGAACCCGCCGAGGATGCCTTGACCCGGGCCATGGCCGTGCTCGCCGGCGGGCCGGATCCGCTTCAACCCGCGAACAAGATAAACATGACTATCCCTGCCGGTGTCGCGGGTGTTCTTCAAAAGGTGATGGACCTCAATGCCGCCGCTCGGCCGGCATCTGCCACCGAGATGCGTCACATGTTTCGCGAATCCGAAAAATACGTCGGTGCAATCGACGCGTCCTCGAGCTTTGCCGCCCGCTCTTCGCAAGCAATTCTCGCCCAGCCGACCAAATTGATGCCGGAAGACACACGCCAGGGACGCGGAAAATCGACTGACGTTCCGACCGAGGTCCATCCCGGCTTCGATTCCGAGGAAACGAAGATTCGAACGAGGGTTCCGCGATCCTTTGCATCGACGGCGCCGGAAACAAAACGGAAGAGTCGTTCCGGGCTGATCGCGGCGTTAAGCGGAATACTGATCCTTTGTGTTGGGGCTTTCGGTGCTTATGTCTTTAGGTCTAAACTGCTGCCGACGAGTTCGCCAAGCACGGTGAACACCGATCAGCCCGCCTCGCCGCAGAATATTTCGACCGAACCTCCCGGCAATACTACTGAAGACTCTGCAACCGAACGAAACGAAGCCGGCGAGAGTCAAACGTCGGACAAGGGAAAGACTTCCTCGTCGCCGGAACGTTCGGACACTGCAAAAACTGGTAAACCGAACGCTCGCGAAAAGCAGCCACCGGCGGACGATGATATCGGCGACGGCGATTCTGATGATTCGACGGTTTACGTAGGTAATATGAAGGTCAAGAACGGTCGGGTCGAAACCCCTGACACGATCATTGACGAGAACGGTATTCGCAAAAAAAACGGGAATCGGCCGCCCGACCCGAATTTTCCGACTCTTACCAGAGAGCAGATGCAGCAGATGACGCCGCAGCAACGCAGGCGGATACGGCAGATATATCTCCGGAATCAGGGCGGCACTTACCCTACGCCACCCGATCAGTGATCACGACCCAAGCGTTTCTATTTGTCGAAAATAGCTAAAGTTTTTAAGTAGCGGCACCGCCGGAAATTCCCGAAATAGGAAAAGTTCCGTCGACGAATTCCAGGTGCAGACGCTGGCGCATGTCTTTGCCCGATTGGCGATTACGCACCATCGCAGTCGTTGTAAAAGTGTGTTGCGAATTTACGAACCGGACGCGGTCGCCGACGTTGAGCATCAGGTTCGAAAATACCGAAGCCCCGCTCTCACTAATGTTCTCGGTTGCGGTACGCTCGTTCGCGTATTCGAGTCCGTCCGAATCGATCGCGGTAATAGTTACCTCGCACATCGTCCAAAAGCGGGAATGCTTTCTCATTCTGAAAGGCGTATCGGATTCGCTTATCTTCCAAAATCCGTCTTCACCTACACCGGACACGCGATAGCTCGTCATCGACTTGTCGTTATAAACGCCTGGTGCGTTCCGGCCGATAAACGCGACTCCGACCTGAAACCCAACATTTCCTTTCAGCGGTTGGCAATGTTGCACCAATCCCCAGATCTTATAAAGTTTTTTATCCTGGTCGTAGCGTCGAAGTTCATTCGGCATTGGCAGCAGAAGCGAAACCAGTTGCCCGACAAAGCATTCACGCTGCGCGTAAAATCCTGCTCCGCTATGCGACGCGTTTATTACATCAACCGATTCCGTCCACATCTTGACCGGCGTCTCACGCGACTTGATCACCGCGGCAAACAATATATTGTTCGAACGCTCGAGCGCGGCGTCATCGAACTGCTCCTGTTGGGGTGGCGGCATCGTGTCGCTCTGATTTTCGTGCGGATAGTAAAGCATTTGAAACTTTGGCTAAAGGGAAATGCTATTCAAGGCCATCAAGCGGGAAGAGACGATCGACAAATTCCAGATGAAGCCGCGTCAGGCCGTCCGGCCCCTTTCTTCGGCTGCGAACAACAGAGATGATCTTCACACCGCTCCTCAGAACATTGACCCGGATAAATGCTCCCTGCTCAGCGTTTAGCGAGGTGAACACGGCCGCTCCGCCGGCACTAACGTTTTCGGTCACAGTGGTTTCGGTTTCGACGACATTTCCTGCGGAGTCCATGACCTCGAGCGAAATGGTTTCGGGGATCGAAAATCGAGTTTGACGCCGCGAATCGCGTGGAAGATCGGGGTCTTCGTCAGCGACGATGGCGGCATCGACGACATGCCAAATGCCTTCTTCACCACGGTGTGAAATGTCGTAGAGACGGGTTGGATCTTCGTGAAAGCTGCCCGGCGCGTGTTGTCCTATGAAAGCGACACCCGTAACGTACTTACAATTCTCATCGCCTAGTCCGATAGGCACACAGCGACGGACGAGTCCCCAGATGCGATATTGCGGCTCACTATGATCAAAGCAGCGAAGCTGCCGCGGCATCGGCAGCATCATGAGGATTATCCGCCCGCGCTTAACAGGCCGGCTTAGCGAAAATCCGGCACCGAACGCGGAAATATCTTCGAGACGAACGACCTCATGCCATGACACCGTTTTATCCACCTTAACCTCGACGCGCGCGGGTAAGGGCAGCGCGATTCGCTGGATTCGGCGGTTCTCGGTTTGAACGTCAGTCGGAGTTTTCTGCACTAAAGTTGAGGACATAGATGGGCACACCAGTAGGAGTTCTCAAAACGCCCTAATTGTCTAGCAAACATCGGAATCTATTGCAGGAGGGAACCGGTAAATGAACGATCTAGCAGGTTGCTAAACAGGCCTTTCGCCTGTAAAATTACAATATCATCAATCGTTATTCATGTCCAGATTTTTTCGTGTCTCGACCCCGAATCGCTTAACTCTTGATTCAGCTTACATTTAACACGTAATACGCCGACCGACCTTCATAATAAGTAATGGATTCACTCACAGAACGCAACCAGATCAATATTGAAGATGAGATGCGCCGGTCGTATCTCGATTATGCAATGTCGGTCATCATCGGCCGAGCGCTTCCGGACGTTCGCGACGGCCTCAAACCCGTCCATCGCCGCATCCTTTTTGGAATGTACGAGCAGGGAAACGTTGCCGGAAAGGCCTATCGAAAATCCGCCCGAGCCGTCGGTGATGTGATGGGTAAATACCATCCGCATGGCGATTCAGCCATTTACGATTCCATTGTCCGAATGGCGCAGGATTTTTCGATGCGTTATCCACTGGTCGACGGCCAGGGCAATTTTGGGTCGATCGATGGCGACAATCCGGCTGCGATGCGTTACACCGAAGTTCGTCTCGCCAAGATCACCAACGAGGTTCTCGACGACATCGCGAAAGAGACCGTAGATTTTCAGCCCAATTACGACGATACCCTATCCGAACCAAAGGTCTTGCCGACGAAAGTGCCGCTGCTGCTTGTAAACGGTTCAGAAGGCATCGCCGTCGGCATGGCGACCAAGATCCCACCACACAACCTGAGCGAGATACTCGAAGCCACAATTGAGCTGATCAAAAATCCCGGCATCACTATCGACGAGCTTATCAAGATCGTGCCCGGCCCCGATTTTCCGACCGCGGGTTTCATTTACGGCCGTGAAGAGATCCGCCGTGCCTATGAAACCGGTCGCGGGATCATTCAGATGCGTGCCCGTGCCGTGGTCGATGAGATCGGCCGCGGCGACCGCGTCCGCGATGCGGTCGTGATCACCGAGATCCCATATCAGGTCAACAAGGCCCGGCTGATCGAAAAGATCGCCGAGCTGGTGCAGGAAAAGCGACTTGACGGTATTTCTGAGATCCGAGACGAATCCAATCGCGAAGGCATGCGGATCGTTGTCGAGCTGAAACGCGACGCGATACCACAGGTCATTCTCAACAAGCTCTACAAGCTGACGCCGATGCAGTCCTCATTCGGCATCATTAACATCGCGATCGCCGATGGACAGCCGAAGGTATTTACCCTCAAGGAGATGCTTGAGGCGTTCGTCGAGTTTCGCCGCGAGGTGGTCCGCCGCCGCACTGAGTTCGATCTGCGAAAGGCCCAGGCACGGGCCCATATCTTAGAGGGCTTGAACAAGGCGATCGATGCTCTCGATTACATCATTCCGCTGATCCGAAACTCGCGTTCGGTTGATGAAGCAAGGCAATGGCTTACCGCAAATCTCACAACCTCAGCAGAGATCGACACGTGGCGCGGAGTCACCGGCGACAAGCCGAAGGCCACGTTCCTCAAGGAACTAAACAAGGTCATTGCTGATCTCGATTTTACCGACATTCAGGCGCAATCGATCCTCGATCTGCAACTTCGCCGTCTGTCGGCCCTCGAGCGGCAAAAGATCCTCGACGAATACGCCGAGATCATCAAATACATCGCTGAGCTCGAAAATATCTTGGCGAACGAAAGTGTTTTGCGTCAGGTGATCACGGACGAATTGGTCGAGCTGAAACGTGTTTTCGGCGACGGCCGGAGGACGGTGATCGTCGACGCGGGTGTCGAGTTGAACATTGAAGACCTGATACCCGACGAAGATGTCGCCATTACAGTAACCAACGCCGGCTATATCAAGCGGACACCCGTGTCGACGTATACGCGCCAAGGTCGAGGCGGGAAAGGCCGCTTGGGTGCCAAGGCGAAGAATGAAGATTTCGTCGAGCATCTCTTCATTGCCTCGACGCACGCTTATCTGATGATCTTCACCGACGACGGACAGGTCTTTAAGATGAAGGTCCACGAGATCCCGGAAGCCGATCCTTCGGCCCGCGGTAAGGCCGTCGTCAACCTGATCCAGCTTTCTTCGGAACGCAAACTCGTTGCGGTGATGCCAGTACGCGATTTTGGTGAAGAGATCTACCTGACAATGGTCACGAAAAAAGGCGTGATCAAAAAGACGTCGCTCTCCGATTACCAGAATATCCGGGTCACTGGCATTAATGCGATCAACATCGACGAAGGCGACGAACTTCTCGATATAATACGCACGGATGGAACCTGTCAGATCTTTATTGCGACTCACGACGGCATGGCTGTCAAATTCAACGAATCGGATGTACGTCCGATGGGCCGCGTCGCACGCGGAGTCCGCGGGGTAAATCTGCGAAAGGGTGATTTCGTGGTTTCGGTCTGTGCCGTCTCGCAGGAAGGTACGGAGAAGATCTTGTCCGTTTCCGAAAAAGGCTTTGGCAAGCAGACACAGGTCGCGAGCTATCGCCTTACAAAACGCGGGGGCATCGGTGTGATCAATATGAAGACCACCGAGAAAACCGGTAAGGTCGTCGCCGCATTCCCGGTCGAGGATGACAGCGAGATCATGATCATCACGCACCAGGCAAAACTTATCCGCCTGGCGGTGGCCAAGATCCGGGAAACCGGTCGAAGCGCACAGGGCGTCACTCTCATCAAAACCGGCGATGACGACTTAGTGACAAGTGCATCGCTTCTCGCGACGCCGGAAGAGGAAGACGAAGACTAGAAGCGAAGAGTTAAAAAGGCAAAAGGGCGGGAGAATTCATTTCTCTCGCCCTTCTTAAATTTTAACTATCGGCAATTTTCGAATCCTTTCCTCGCATTATTCAAATAAACTGGGCGTAGGCCGTCGTCCCAGCAATGTATCCAATCCAAAGTGCTCATAAGCCAACCGCGTGGCCATTCGCCCGCGCGGAGTTCTATTAAGAAATCCTATCTGGAGCAGGTACGGCTCGATGATTTCCTCGATCGAATCCTTCTCCTCATGAA
>JBDTZW010000060.1:0-9607 GCA_040004905.1 Acidobacteriota bacterium | reverse complement strand
ATAGAAAATCAGGCTTCTGTAGCGAAGATCACGGGCACAGCCGTGAACTTTACTGGTGATCCTATAAATACGGCGGCCAATACTTTTACCATTCAAAACGAGACCGACTTCGCCTCCTATTCGATCGGCATAGATCCATCGCCATGTCCTTCGGGCCAGCGCCTATGGGACGGCGGGGGAACGACGAATAACTGGTCGGATGCAGCCAACTGGGACTGTGACTTGATCCCCCAAAACGGCAACAATATCGTTTTCGATTCAACATCTTCCAAGGACACGGTGATCGATATTCCGATCAATGTAAATCTATTTCGGATCAATACGGGTTTCACCGGCGTTGTAACCCTGGCTTCGTCGGCCTTTTCCGCGGCCGACTTTTCGCAGGCAGACGGTACTTTTCAAGGAGGGAGCGGGCAGGTAACATTTAACGGTCCATTTAGTCTGACGGGCGGGTCCTTTATTGCCTCAGGTAATTCAACCTCATTTGCGTCCAACTTTAAACATTCGGGTGGTATTTTTGAACCCAACGGCGGCACAGTGATCTTTATCGGAAATGCGGCCGGCGGCATAAATCAGGGATTGCCTGTTACCACAGTTGAGACCTTTAACAATTTAACCTTTCAGCGCAGCGGCATTGTTATTCTGAAAGTTAATGGGGTCATGAACGTTCTTGGGAACCTCGATCTAAGTTCCGGCCAGGTACAACAAGATGTTTTGGGCAGTGTGCTCGACGCAAATGGAGATGTCGAGGTCACATCCAACTTTAACGGCCTGATCCCGCTAAATCACGTGGGGTCGGGAAACCAAACTATAACGTCCGTAGGAGCTTCGAATCCGTGGAACAATTGGATAATCGATAAACCCGCAGGGACCGTGACGCTTGCGTCGAACCTTCAATTTGCCAACGTCAACTCGAATGTCATTTTTAGAAATGGGATCGTAAGGACCAATGATTTTGTCCTCGACCTAGGAACTTCAGACGGATTTGCTGAAAACGGATTTGTCATCGGCAACCTACGAAAAACCGCTTCGGGAACACGAACATTCGAGGTCGGAACAGAGTCGGGCTACTCCCCAGTTACGTTAAACTCCTTCGGGGTTTTTACAGTTCGGGCAAATGAAAGACCGCTCGCGGGTGTTGATCCGGCGAGATCTATAAAACGAAATTGGACGATCACATCCAGCGGCAGTCAGGGCGACCTGACGCTACAATATGCCGACGCCGATGTACCAGCGGGCGCGGCCGAGGAGGGTTTCAAGTTCATTAGACAAAACGGAACTCTAAACGAAGTGTTTGAGCCGACGACGATCGATACCGCGTCGAACACTTTTGTTTTAAATAACGTGACTGAATTTTCGACGTGGACGCTGGGCCAGCTCGTTCCAACGGCGGCGGCGGTCGAGATCAGAGGCCGCGTCTCGACGCCATTCGGCAGCGGCATCTCGCGGGCGCGGGTCACGATCACGGATCAGAGCGGCGACGCAAGGACCGCAGTTACCAATCCGTTCGGCTACTACATTATTTCGGGCGTCGAAGCGGGGCGTGCGTACGTTCTGTCGGTGAAGGCAAAAGGATATTCTTTCGCTTCGAGCGTTCGGGTGATAACAGTGGACGATTATATAAGCGGGCTGGATTTTATAGCGGACAATTGAGAAAGCGGTGGCGGAGAGGACAGGACTCGAACCTGCAAGCGCTTACGCGCGGTAGTTTTCAAGACTACTGCCTTACCAATTAGGCTACCTCTCCGCATGCGAGGCGAATAGGAAATATATCGTAAAAATTAGTGATTGCCAACAAATGATTGCCTCAGCCATCCCAAAAAGAAAACACGAGACCGAAATCGATCTCGCGTTTCTATGAAGAGAATTGCTTTGGAAACTTTATTTCTCGGCGGATGTTTTGCCCGCAGACGGGGATGAAAGCAGGCTCGAGATCCTGCTGTCGATGGCCGATGTCTTGTCCCAGCCGCTCGTTTTCACCTGTATGCTTCCTGATTGATCGACGAGGAAGTAGGCGGGGAAACCCATGTTAATATTGCCTGCCTTATCACGGTCAGCATACTGCATGACCATTCCAAAGCTGTTCGGCACTATTGTGAAGCTAAACGGAGTCGACCTAAGATAATTCTCGACCTTCGCCTCGTTTTCCATCGTCAGGGCAAGAAAGACGACATCGCGCCCCTTGTACCGCTCGGCCATCTGGTTGAGCTTCGGGATCTCGCTGTGGCAGATCTCGCACTTAGTGGACCAAAAGGTTATAACGACGACCTTGCCCTGAAGCTGATTGAGGTCGTAGACCTGGCCGTTCATCGCCGCGGCTGAGAATTCAGGGGCAGCCGTGCCTTCTTTAAGGCTTTGTTGGGCGGACACGGTTAGAGCGAAGAGAATCAGGAGGAAGAATGTTGAGATGATAAAGCGCATGGGTGATACGAAAGGGCCTAAGAATGTTAAAGAATGTTGAACATCCTTTATTTAGTATAAATCACTAATCGGCACTTCCTCCAGAAAAATGGGAATGTATTGGATCTCTAAAAGATCCTAGGTGGGCTCGGAAAATGAAAGTCGCGATTCTGCGTGCTAAGATTTGCTGATGCTGCTCGAGTCGCTCGAAGTCCAAAATTTCCGCAATTTAAGGGGCAAAATGGCTTGCGGGGGAGGTCTCAACGTCCTGGTAGGCGAAAACGGACAGGGAAAGACCAATTGGCTCGAGGCAATATCAATTCTCGCGACAACGCGATCCTTCAAAACCGCTAAACTAAACGAATCAATACGCTTCGGGGAAGATCTAGCTACGCTTCGCGGCTCTGTGCGAGCGTCGGCGGACATCGTCCGGGACATATCGGTTGCGATCCAGGCAAATTCAAGGTCTCTATCGATAAACGGGAAGAAAGAGTCTGCGTCGAGCTATGTTGGGCAGCTTTACGCCGTGGTGTTTAACGCTGATGGGCTAGAGATCGTTCGCGGGGTGCCTGACGCCCGAAGGCGTTTCTTGGATAGCGGAATAGTTTCTATTCATCCCCCCTACCTTCAAACTATAACAGATTACAACCGTGTTATACGACAAAAAAACACTTTACTCCAGGCTGCGCAGAATGGCCAACCTGCTCGCGAGAGACTATCCGAGGCTTTGGCACCCTGGAACGAGCAGTTGATCGTCCTCGCCGCCCGCATACACAGATCGCGCGTTCGATACGTCGAACGTCTCAATACTGCGTTCGAGCGGGGCCTGTTCGGCCGCGAGGATATCGCCATCCGCTATGCCTCGTCACTGGAGGGAAAGGGCGATATGGGCGATTACGAATCGCTGATCACGGAACGACTTGCTTTAAGGCAAACTGCCGAGATCGCCGCCGGCCATTCGCTCGTCGGCGTGCACCGGGACGACCTTGGGATCCATTTCGACGGGCACGATCTGCGAAAATACGGCTCGGCCGGCCAGCAGCGAAGCGCCTTGCTTTTGCTGCTCATCGCCAACCTATCCGTTTTTTATGCGCAACGGGCCGAATATCCGCTGTTTTTGCTCGACGATATCGATGCTGAGCTCGACTACGGACGCATCGGCCGGCTGTTTGAATTTCTCGCCGGTAAAACACAAACTTTTGTCACCACATCGAAGGAAAGTTTTGTCGAAGAATTCGGTCAAAATGCTTCTCTTTTTCATGTCGACAACGGCGAGGCAAAATCACGCTAAAATCAAGATATTTATTGGCTTTTCGGGCTGTTAGAATTCGGCAAAAAATGCTAAAATATTCCTTTGATGGACAGTGAAAATTTTCATCCTTGAGACCTTGGTCCAAACCCATCAATTACGTCAGAATAAACGGTTTTATTTGGCCCGCTGAATTTCGGGTCTTAGTACTGAGGTTATTAAAGTTGGCTAAAGCAAAAACAGAATACGGGGCAGACCAGATAACGGTTTTAGAGGGTCGCGATGCGGTGCGTAAGCGTCCGGCGATGTACATCGGATCGACGAGCGAGATAGGGCTTCATCACTTGGTTTACGAGGTTGTCGATAATTCGGTTGACGAGGCTCTTGCGGGTTATTGCGACACGATCGAGGTCGCGATCCACATGGATAATTCGATAACGGTTATCGATAACGGCCGCGGCATTCCGACCGATATCCATAAACAGGAAGGCCGGTCGGCCGCCGAGGTCGTGATGACGATCCTGCACGCCGGCGGAAAGTTCGACTCCAATTCTTATAAAGTTTCCGGCGGTCTTCATGGAGTCGGCGTAAGCTGCGTCAATTTCTTGAGCGAATATCTCCGGCTTGAGATATGGCGCGACGGCAAAACACACGAGATGGAGTTCGAGGCGGGCATACCGCTCGCACCGCTCAAGGAAACCGGAACGACGTCCAAACGCGGGACAAAGATCACGTTTCGGCCCGATTCAAGTATCTTCGAGACAACAATTTACAGCTTCGAAAAGCTGTCCGAGCGACTGCGTGAGAAAGCTTTTTTGAATAAGGGCATTCGCATCTTTATCAAAGACGAACGCGAGGTGCCCGAAAAAGCACACGAGTTTTATTACAAAGGAGGGATTTCGGAGTTTGTACGGCATTTAAATAAAAATAAGAGCCCGCTCCACGATCCTCCGCTCTACTTTGAGCAGATCGATGATGATCTCTCGATCGAGGTGTCGATGCAGTACAACGACAGCTACGACGAGAAGATATTTTCTTTTGCGAACAACATCAACACTGTCGATGGCGGAACTCATCTCTCCGGTTTTCGCGGAGCGATCACGCGCACGATCAACAATTACGCCGAAACCTCGGGCCTGACCAAAAATGCTAAGGTCACGCTCACAGGTGATGACGTTCGC
This sequence comes from Acidobacteriota bacterium, assembly GCA_040004905.1. GTDB lineage: Bacteria > Acidobacteriota > Blastocatellia > Pyrinomonadales > Pyrinomonadaceae > OLB17. The sequence continues at coordinate 4,777 of JBDTZW010000060.1, read as the reverse complement.
GAGGGTTTGGTAGCGGTGATCAGCGTCAAGATCCCGCAGCCGCAATTCGAGGGGCAGACAAAGGGCAAGCTGAATTCGCCGGTGAAAGGTCCGGTCGAATCTTTTCTAAACGAAAAGCTGGGCGAGTTTTTTGAACAGAATCCGAACGTAGCGAAAAAGATAGTCGGCAAGGCCGTCGATGCCGCGCGGGCACGCGATGCGGCCCGCAAGGCACGCGAGATCGTCCGCAAGAGTTCGATGACGGGTTCGGGCCTGCCCGGCAAACTCGCTGATTGTCAGGAGAAAGATCCGGCTTTGTCAGAGATCTACATCGTCGAGGGTGATTCCGCTGGAGGCTCCGCAAAACAAGGCCGTGACCGTAAGAATCAGGCCGTGCTGCCGCTCAAGGGCAAGATCCTGAATGTCGAAAAAGCGCGTTTTGACAAGATGCTCGGCCATGGCGAGATCAAGGCGTTGATTACCGCTCTCGGCACCGGCATAGGCAAGGACGATTTTGATGTCACTAAGCTTCGCTATCACAAGATATGCCTGATGACGGACGCCGACGTCGACGGCAGCCACATCCGTACGCTGCTGCTCACATTCTTCTACCGGCAGATGCCGCAGCTTCTTGAGAACGGTTTTGTTTACATTGCCCAGCCGCCGCTTTATAAGGTGAAGCGCGGAAAAAAGGAAGAGTATCTCAAGGACGAAAAAGCGATGTTCCGCTACCTGATGCGGATGGCGACTAACGAGCTGTCGATCAGCTCTGGCGACCGCGTCGTCGAAGGGCAAAAACTGTCCAAGGCGCTCGAGCAGACGACCGATTACAAAAAGTACTCGGAGCGCCTGGCTCGCCGCATGATGAATGACGCCAAGCTTGTCGAGGCTTTGATCGAAGCCTTCGCCGGAAAAGACGGTGTTTTGACAAAAAGCGGCCTCAAGCTTCGAAAAATATTCGCCGAACAGGAGATGATGGCCGAGATCGAGGGGAAATTGGCCGCCGCAGGCTATGCCACCGAGCTGACCAGCGATACCGAGCACAGCTTGTGGGAGATCGACGTTACCTATCCGAACGGTCAGCGAGTAAAGATCGACTGGAACCTCGCGAGCTACGTCGAATTTCAAAAGGCGGTCGACCTCCGAAAGACGTTGGAAGAAACCTTTGCCGCCCCGTTCGTGATCGGCGAAAACGGCAAAAGCGAAACCGTCAATTCGCGAGAAGTGCTACTCGAACGCGTGATGGCGATGGGTAAAAAGGACCTGACGATCCAGCGCTATAAGGGTTTGGGTGAGATGAACCCCGAGCAGCTCTGGGAAACGACAATGGACCCGGACAAACGAACAATGCTGCAAGTGCAGATCGAGGACGCGATCGAAACCGACGGCATCTTTACCGTGCTGATGGGCGATGCGGTCGAGCCTAGAAGGAAATTTATCGAAGACAATGCGCTCGATGTCAAAAACCTAGACGTTTGATCCATTTTTGGTCTCAAAACAGTCTCCGTATGACCAAAACGCGTCTCAGTATGACCCTGGACGAGCCAAATATGACCGCTTTTTAGCCGGATATTTTGAAAAGATCAAAATCGACGAATTCAATAAAAGCGGCCGCGACATCGGAAAGTTGCTGGCCGTTTTTTTTGTCGCCCGATCCGACTAATTTCTCTTGACTGACGATGAAATAATGTTCAATCTATGATACATACATCGAAAGCCTGTATCGGAGATCAATGGATAGAGATTTTGAAAAATTTATCGGGAGTAAGGTGTGGGCGATTCGGTCTCGCTGAAAAGAGCCTGCTCTCAAAAAATCACCCACACGTTAACATTTGACCAGTGAAAGAGGACGGCCACGGTAAACAGTGAGCTAGAAGTAAGTTATTATCTTCTTTGCTCCCAGGAAGAATTTCACTTCTCCGGTTGCGGTAACCTTCCTACAAGACTCTTTCACGCGGTTTCCCTGAGAATCGTATTCGTAAACTAAGTCTCGGTCATACTGGATATTGTGCGAAGTTTCGATCAGGCGTGTCTGCCTACCCAGTTCGTCGTAGCTAGACAATTGAGTTAGCCAGAGATCTCCGGCAGCATCATAAACATAGCGTTCTACTTGTTGGCCTTGGTCGTTATATTTCTCCACTATCCGTCCCGGCTTTAATCTGTCTTCACTGCCCACCGTTATGCGGTTTACTTTGGCTGTAGTAGTAGCGTCTCGCAAACTTATTTTTCCGGCATCGCCATACAGGATGTTCGTCTTACTGTTAACCGATTCGTTTTCGGTCGTCGTAAAAACGAGCTTGCCGGCCGCGTTGTAGGTGTTGATGGTTTTGCTGATGAAGTTACCGGCCGGGCCGATTGAACTGATGGTCAGCGGATCTTTCCCGTCAAAAGTCGTTGTTGTGGTAAAACTAAGCCGATCGTTATCGTAATTGGCTTCTTTTGTAATATTGCCGGCCAAGTCATACTCCAACGTCGTTTTCCCACGCAAGCTGGGGCTGGAGTAGCTTCGTTCCGTTAAGTGATTGAACTGATCGTACCTGTTTCCTCGCTCGGTGCTTGTGCCGCCCGCGATCTCGGTCGTAACCTCGCGAATTTTGTTTCCATGGCCATCATAAGAATATGTCGTCTTGTATTCCAGCACTTTTTCGCGATAAACCAGTATCCGTACAAGGTGTCCACCGAAATATGTAAAATCCGCGTGCTTATGAAGTCCAGCCGGAGGAAAATCGCTGATCCCGTAAAACTCGGTCCACGACGTAATATGGCCGTCGGCGTTAAATATGGTACTAACCTGGTGCCCTACCGATCCGTCCCCATTGTAGAATGCTCGCCAACTTTCATTTCCCTGCTTGTCATAGGTGACTTCAGATACTGTCCGGGGTTTTTCCAGCGGATCGCCCGTACAGTTGTAGCTCTCTTCACGAACTGAACGGACGTTTCCGGACAGCCCATCGTACTTCGCGGGTTCCATTCCGTTTTGAGCCGTCAAGTGTCCACAAAAAAGAAGAAAGAGAGTTAAGAATGTAAAAAAATTATGAGTGAGGTACATAACAACACCAACCTTTACCTTTAGCCACGAAAAGCTTCTCCGTGTCTGAGCGAAGCCTTTTGGATCACATTCGATCGAACGGCAATCGCGAGTAAGGTGTGGGGCTACTTGCTCTCGGTGAAAAAGAGCATCTTCTTAAAAAATCACCCAAATAATAGCACCGGAAAGGTGAAAAGTGAAGAGTGAAAAAGTAAAGAGCCGGGATTCTGTCACCTGCCAAAGCGGGCCTTGATCATTGGGCTGGGAAATGTTTTTCTCTTGGCGTCTTTTACTGTTTGGGGTTTGCTATACCTGGTGCGAGAATTTATGCATTTTCGGGTGAGGGAATTTAAATGAAGTTTGCGAAGTACGTATTTTTGATCGGCGGCATTTATGGGTTGCTTGCATTGCTGCCGCTTTATTTTATGAAAGACCAGATCGGCGTCGATCATCCGCCGGCGATAACACACGCGGAGTTTTTCTACGGATTTGTCGGGGTTGCGGTCGCGTTTCAGATCGTATTTCTGATCATCTCGCTTGATCCCGTGAAGTATCGCCTGCTGATGCTGGCCTCGGTCGTTGAGAAATTCAGCTTTGCGGTGCCGTGTACGATACTGTTTTTGAAGGGGTTGCTGGCGGCACCGCTATTCGCAGCGTCGATGATCGACGCAGTTCTAGGAGCGCTGTTTATCGCCAGCTTTATGATGACGAGACGAACCGAAGCTTAACCGACGTCCTCGCGCGTGACGCCTTCGATCTCAAGCACGAGATCGGCACCGTATGCTTTGGCGGGAGTTTGGTAGCCGGGCGTGAAATTTCCAGCCAGGATCTTTTCGACGATATTAAGCGCGGCGATCGCTGTGATCGTATACCCCTCAGGGCCCTGCATGCGCGATTCGACGCGGTTGCCGTTGCGATCGGTCGCTTCGCCCCAGAGTAAAGTTTTTCCTTTCGTGCGTTCTGCGTCCGAAGGGCCGCCCGCTGGGATCTTCTTTTGTAGATAATCCTGAAAGGGTTTGGTGGCAAGCAGCCAGCCTAGATAACGGCTCGCCTTCATCATTTTCAGATTCGCCGGCGGCACGACCGTGAACACTTCGATATTCGGGATTCCCGTCGAGTAAAACGCGGTCGCGACATCGCCCCACGGAATGGTCACACCTGTTTTCGTGACCTCGCCAAAATCGATCTCACGCGATTTCGAGGCGGCCCGGACGCCAGTGATCTTGCCATCGCGGCGAATAGCTCCGCCATTACCGACATTCATCGTCATCGTCGCCTGTGTTCCGTGCGAGAGGCGGCCCATTCCATAGAACGCCAGTGAAAGACGCGTCGCGGTCGGCAGCCGGTCTTTGAGATGCTTTGCGAGGCAATCGCTGGGCACAACGTCGAAACCGACGCCGGGCATGAGCATCACTCCGGCTTCTTGTGCCTTTTTATCCATCGCGGCACACGCTTCAAAAACGGCGATCTCACCCGTGATATCCGTGTAGTGCTTCTTGTTTCGCAAACAAGCCTCGACCATAGGCCGCGAGGTCAGCGAGAACGGTCCTGCACAATGCAGCACCGCGTCCACGCTCTGCAGAACATTGTCGATGCGATACTCCTCATCCAACGAAAACACCTGATAATCGAGATGGTATTTCTTCGCGACCGATTCGACCGCGATCGCATTGCGACCAGCGAGTATCGGCTTTAATCCGCGCTCGACCGCAAATCGCGTGATCAGTTCGCCAGTGTAGCCATTGGCTCCGTAGATGAGAAATGTATTTG
>JBDTZW010000153.1:0-9608 GCA_040004905.1 Acidobacteriota bacterium | reverse complement strand
TCCTTCTCGAAGTATTTCTTGTATTCAGCCCAGGTCGTGGCCGCGATCGTTCTCAGTTCGCCGCGAGCAAGTGCTGGCTTTAGCAGGTTCGCCGCATCGTTCTGTCCTGCCGCGCCACCTGCACCGATCATCGTGTGGGCTTCGTCGATGAACATTATGATCGGGATCGGAGACGATTTGACCTCTTCGATCACGGATTTCAGACGATTCTCGAATTCGCCCTTGATTCCGGCACCCGCCTGAAGCAGGCCAAGATCGAGAGTCCGAACGGCTACATTTCGAAGCGGTTCGGGAACATCACCCTCGGCGATCCTGAGAGCAAACCCTTCAACAACAGCCGTTTTACCGACACCGGCCTCACCTGTTAGGATCGGATTGTTCTGGCGGCGCCGCGTAAGAATGTCGATAATCTGCCGGATCTCGAAGTCACGGCCAAGGATCGGATCGATCTTACCGGCACGGGCTTTGCCGGTAAGGTCCTCGGTGTATTGATCGAGGGCCTTTGTTTTTCCAGGAACGCCGGAAGCTACCGGAGCCCCGCCGGAAACACCGGCGGTCTCGCCAAGCGCAACTGCATCGCGTGCCTCGTTGGAATCAGCCGTAATATCGGGCAGCTTGCTTTGGAGCGATTCGACCGAGATGTGGTTGAATTCCTTGGAGATCTCACGTGCTATGCGTGCAAAACTTTCATTGGTCAGCAGGGCAAGAACGAGATGGCCCGAACGTACCCGAGCGGCCCCGAAATCGACCGAAGCGAGAAGCCATGCGTCCTGGAACCACCGCGGAATGCGGTCACTCAGTCCGGGAGTCCGCGAATTGCCGCTTTTCAGACGGTCAAGCGCGACGCTTACATCTTTGGTCAGCCGATCGAGATTGACCTCATAGTGATTACAGATCTTAGTGAGGTCGGTGTCGTTCTCTTCTAGCAGCTTTGCGAGCACGTGCTCGATTTCGACATCGTAATTTGTGCGGGATAGGCAGAGTCCCGCAGCGCTCTCAAGGGCATTTCGACAGACGTCATTTAATCTGCCAACCAAAGATTTTAGATTTACGTTCATAACTTTTCTCCCTTATCGGACAATATCCACTATTTTTATTCGTCTTAATATCGATTCGATCTTTTGTTTTTAAGGATCATCCATCGACCCCGAGGACCAGCTGCTCGTCATCATTCTCGAAAGGCTTAGTTTTCAGCCACGTCGTCCAGCCAAGCATGGGTTTGCGCATGGCACGCGTCGTCAAAACCAATCCAGGGACCTGTTTCGCCATCAGACAAAGCTGCATGTCGAAATCGAACTCGTTGCCGACCATCAGCTTCGCGATCGATTGAAGGGCCTTTCGGGCTGAGCCATTCGGCAAAAACGCCTGAAAGTTCTCAAACTTGAGCGGGCCGAGCTTGACCCGAAATTTTGATTGCTGATCCCAAATGCGTGTACCTATTATAGCGCTAGAACCAAGCAGCGAGTTATCGACGCCGAGCTTTGTAAAATCAGCCGAGTCGAGTTCAAGCCATTGGCCAAAGAATTGGAGGATCGCAACCGGCACCCGGAAATAATCGCTCAGAACATTCTGGATCGCATTGGTCGAGTGCGGCTTCTGAGCTATGAGGCCCGCATAGGGCAACAGCGATTCGTCCTCCACCCCCATTTTCCCGCGTATCCCGGCGGTCCCGAGACCGCCGATATCAAATAAATACGAGGTAAAATCGTCGTTCCCGTGCTCGTATCCGATAGGAAACCGATATTTGCCCCAAGCCCGGTAGAACATCGACACAGCCCGATGGGTAAAGATATCGAGAAATGCCCACATGGCTGTATCGCGCTGGCGTATCCGGTCAAGGACCAATTCGGTGTAATGGGTCGGCAGGATACCGCTGACACCGACCATTCCCATGAAGGTCACGATCATCTCGGTACGTGTCTCTTCGGTCTGGGGATCGACTGTCTCCTTGATCTCATAAACCTCGCTGGGCGGGAAATCAAGTGAGATGCGCGAGCGAAACCGCACGACTTCCTGGTTCGGCAGAGCCTCCCTTCCAACCGGCCTTCGCTCAGGAAATGCCTTCTCGAGCAGGCGCACCGCCTGAAAGAATTCAAACCCGTAGGGCTCGTCGAAAAGCTGCTGATTTAATGGTTTTCGCGCCACAATAAAAAGCCTGCGTAAATCGTTTCTCGAATGATCGCGGTCGGACGTTGGAACAAATGCCGATCGTCAGATCAATTCCTGCTCACCCGCTCGGGGCGGAAATCTCTTTACAACCCCTTCGCGCTGTATGCTTCGCATGACCATCTGATTGAACGAATTGACGGACGCATATAGGCCGAGAAAGCGCTCAAGCACACAAGCGAATAAAAACATGCCGCTGCCGACAAACTGTTCTTCGTCAAAGGTCAGGGATGTCTCCATTCCGCGCACAAAACCCGTTCCGACGCGGCCGCCTAGCTGACGGACGACATTTCGTGATTCTATCCCAGTTATTCCCAGGATCTGCTTGCGGGTAATCGATGAATCGTTGAAATTATAAAGATAAAGGATCTCCTGCAGCGCGGCGGGCGTCCCGTCATCGCTAGATAACAGAGAGATGTAGTTCAAATTCAGATGCGATATCAGGCGCCATTGGGCCGAACGACGCTGCGGCGGCCGGATCGTCTCGGTCGGTTTGGTCAGAATGCGCGCCCGGGAGATCAACACAGTTCCCTCTACCTCAAGATCGTTGTCCCGCCCACCGAAAGGAAGCTTGGCGGGTAGATCACGGTTCGTGCACGTGGTCCTTACGTTGAGCACCTCGAAGGCCGGCGTCCGGGGACTGAAATTCGAGTCGACGAGCGAAAGAAAGACGTCCGTTCCGTCATCGTCGGCCCGTTGCGACTGTCGTCTCGTGCCGTACCAGAAAGATTTTTCCATCTGTTCGCCGTACGCGTGTTTCAGCGAATAGAAGGGGGAGAATTCCCGACTGATATTCGAAACCGGATCGGTCGTGAATACCTCATCGACCGAATAGATCTCAGTCGACATCTGGCGATGAACGTCAGGAAGGATCTGGTATTCGTATTTTTGCTCCGAAAGATAAACGGGGTCAGCCAACCTTGTAAAAAGATTGACAATGGGCGTACATCCCATTCGAAAAGTTTCGGGGATGATCGGCGCGGCAGGGGGAGTAACATCCTTTAGATGAATCAGAATATCAAAATGGCTTCCAAATTTTTTCGCGGCGGCCTGATCGATGCCGTAGACGTCGAAGAAAAGGAATTTGTAAGGAAAAGCAAAGTATTCCGACAGGAGCCGATAGCCCGCAAACGATTTTTTGGTATAGGGAAGTATCGCTTCATTTTCAGCGAAACCAACCTGTTTGATCGATTCTTCGGCGGTTAGCACGACCGGATCTGGAAGTTTGATCTGAATATTGGTAAAAGTTTTCATCGTGCCGCCGGTCAGAGGCGTCTCTCTCGCACGAAACTCGACGCCCGTCGACTGATTCATGATCATTTCGTACAAAGGAAATACGAGCTGCGGATCGCCATCGAGATAGAATCGTAGAAATTTTATTGGCTCGCCCGTTCCGCCGATTTTTATTTCGTGTAGATTCGCGTCGCCGAAAACCCTCAGGCTCATCCTGATAAAGCATTGCGAATATTTCCCGCGAGAATCTTTAGGTGCAGGTGATTCGAGAGCGGCGGCTTGCATTTCGAGTGGAACGAGCTGCACGTCGAACGCGGTCCGAAACTGGCACGGTGAGCCGTCGATCGGAGGCGTATTGAGTTTCATCCCGCGATCGACAACTTGGGCGGCAGTGACCTTGTCCTGCGGCGAGCCGTAGGACAACTGCGAGATCGCCATCGACGGAATCGGTGCAAGATAATGAGGATAAAGGATATTGAGGAACGAATCGGTTATCTCCGGCAGTTCGTCATCGAGTTTGAGGCCGACGCGCCCGGTGAGAAACGCAAAGGCCTCGATCATCCTCTCCACGTGGGGATCTTCGATCTTCTCCTCATCGAGAAGAAGGCGCGCGGCAATTTTTGGATACTTGCGTGCAAAATCGGCACCCATCCGTCGGAGAAAGATCAGTTCCCGCTCGTAATAACCGAGAAGTTCGTCGCGCATTGTACGTTACAAAAAGAAAAATCGAGGACTGCTCACAGTCCTCCCAAAAAGAAGTAATTTCGGCTATCGGCCCGCCCTGCTCCTTTAATTAGCGAGGAGCGATAAAAGGCGGCATCTCGGACATTTTTACTTGCCAATCGGCCTTACTGGTTCCCGTACAGTGTTCGAGAACGCGGTCCAGCCAGGGCTGCGCATTGACCTCATCAAATCGCGAGCCGTAACCCATAATATTCTCGGAGATGCCTGGGGGCTCTCCGTATCCGTAGCAGCGGTTCGAATTAGATCCGCCCTTCGACATGTCGTCGCCCGGATTTCCGGCAATGGCCAGCGTGCACGCGGCGGTCTTTTTCAGCACGCCTATATGCGGCTGGCCGAGAGCATGCCCGATCTCGTGCGGGATCGTATAGTGAATGATATTGTGATTGACGCCGGCTGCGTCTGGTATTTGAAACGTGTGGGCAACGCCGTCCAGCGAATCGTAGGTGACAGCATCAGACCGAAACGTCGTACTGTCGCCCGTTACGGTATCCGCAAGTTTTGCAACTTTGATAAGTTTCTGAGCCTCTCCGGGATTGCTCCAGAGTTGAACGAACAACTCGCATTTAACATTTGGGCGAAATTTGATGTCGCCGGCGCTAATGTCGAGTTCGGAAAACGATCGCGGAGGGATCAGCCAAAACTGGTTATTCCATACGTCACACTGTTTCAATATTGTCTGCCAAAAACCGAACCATTCTACTGTCGTCCATTCGCGTATCGAAAAGACATTGTTGTCAAAATCCTTGAAGGTACTCGGTGTTCCAGGCACCTTTTGGACGCATAGCCCCAGGCGGAGGCGCAGAACGTGATTCTCTGCGGCCGTTTTGGAGACGATAAATTCAGAATGGTAGGTCGTTGAATTCTTGATCTCAGTTTTCATTAAGTAATTGCTCCCTTCACAATGTGCGGCGTTCTTACCTGCCCGTCGCCGTTATCACCCTTCCTTGACCGAGAAATCGCTGCTTCCCATTTTCAAAACAGTATCAAAAACCACTGGTTCGGGAGTAGGCTCAATGTCGAGCGTAGCTTCGATCTTGAATCGTAAAACTCGATCGATCGAGCTTATGGGCTCCAGCGTGATACGTGGATTTGAGAAGCGGGGATCAAAGATAGATAAAGCCACTTCGATAGATCTTACCAATCCGGCCTGCTCATTCGGATTCTCGATGTCCAGGCCGATCACGTCAGGCAAGCCGTAATTGGCGACGGAGCGGGTGGTTTCTTCGAGGGTATCAGAGATTTCGACGATCGATTTGCGCGAATTCAGAAGCCATTCGAGATCACGTCTGACCGACTGTTTCAGTTCAGCCAATGACGTCGAACGCGACTTTGGCGATTCTTGAGACGAGCGCGGGTCGTAGTCGATCAATCTGTCGAGTATCGACGGCGTTACACGTATCTCGCTATCAAACCTGTTTGCCACGTTTTTGACCTGATATTAAACACAAAGCACCGAAAACCGGTGCTAATCTCTTTTGCAGCTCGATGATCATGCAGCTTGTCGGAAGCGGCCGCCGCTTGTGCAGCGGCCGTTCGGACACACAAAGATGAGGCGTCGGCTAGGGCGGACGCCTCGACAACAAGAACTAGGCAGCTTTCGCGTTTTTCTTGAAGTCCCAACCGTAGCTTGCAGCCAAGGTCAAAGCACCACCAGAAGTCTTCTGTTCTTTGTACTCGACCTTTTTCTGCGAGTAAGCAATGCTGACCGAATCGATCGGCACGTCGCCACCGGCTCCTTCCTGTGCCGACGAGATAAAGCAGTCGGTGAAGGTAACGGTCATGTATTCCTGCATTGTCTGCGGGTCACCGATGCTCTTTGAGAGCTTCAGGGTCACCGTGTCGATGTGCTTACCCGAAACGCAGAACTCTTCGAGTTTGGTCGAGGAACTGCCCTGAGCCAGCGAGAAGCTGAAGTCGGACGCTGTTGCCTTACCGGCTGAAAAACCGCCGCCGAGCATGCTGGGAGGATTCGAAACTCCCATGCTGTAGTGAAGCACGTCGATGTGCTTGTCAAAACCTTCCACCTGGCTCTCGCCATCAATTCCGTTGACCAATAACTGTCCGCTAAATGCCATTGTTTTTCTCCTTTTTTATCTCACGGCATTTCGCCGTGTATTTTGATCTAAAATTTTAATTTCCTCAACCTGGCTGCTTTTCTCCAGTATTGCGAGCCGCCTATCCGACCCATGTACTAGAGACGCATCATAATAAATTATTTGCGTAACCAGGTTGTTAAATCTCTAACCCTTCGCCGGCTGCGGCAGATTAGCAACAAGCCGCATAGAAACAGACAGCTCGTCGAGCTGAAAATGCGGGCGTAAGAACGCGACCGCTCGATAGCAGCCGGGCTTTCCGGGTATCTCCGAAACGTCGACACGGGCCTCGCGGAGCGGGTACTTGGCCTTGATCGACTGTCCGGCCGTACTGTCCGTGGTGACGTAATTGGATATCCAACGGTTCAGGAATGATTGGCAATCCGTGTGCGACATAAAGCTGCCAACCTTATCGCGCATCATAGACTTGAGGTAATGAGCGAAACGCGACACCGCAAAGATATACTGAAGCTGCGAGGACAGGCGAGCATTGGCGTTCGCTTCGTCGGTGTCGTACTTCTTGGCCTTATTTGCCGATTGGGTGGCAAAGAAAGCCGCATAATCGGTGCCTTTGCAATGAACGAGGGGAATAAAACCGTTGTCGGAGAATTCCTTCTCACGACGGTCGGTGATAGCCACTTCGGTCGGGCACTTCATCGCGACTTCGCCTTCGTCGGTCTGGAAGGTATGCGTCGGCAGTCCGTCAACGAGTCCGCCGCCTTCTACACCGCGGATCGCAACGCACCAGCCGTGCATCGAGAACGCCTCAGTAAGTCGTACGCCGAGTGCGTAAGCCGCATTGCTCCACAAGTATTTCTTGTGATCCTTGCCGTCGACATCCTCTTCAAAACTGAACGTTTCGGTCGGTTTCGTCGCCGCGCCGTAGGGCTCGCGCATGAGAACGTGCGGCATGGTAAGGCCGACGTAGCGTGAATCCTCGGATTCGCGGAAGCTGCGCCATTTGGCATATTCCGTACGGTCAAAGATCTTGGAAATATCGCGAACATCCGTCATTTCCGAGAAGGTCTCCCATCCGAACAGTCCAGCCGAAGCAGCGCTGAGGAACGGGGCATGAGCGGCGGCGGCCACCCCGGCAATACTTTCCAGCAGTGAAAGGTCCTGTGGATGGTTACCGAACTCAAAGTCGCCCAGAAGAGCTCCGAACGGGGCTCCGCCGAAGGTTCCGTATTCGTCTTCGTAGATCTTCTTGAAGAGTGTCGACTGGTCAAATTCCAGAGCACGTTCGAAGTCTTTGAGAAGGTCTTTCTTGGTCACGCTCATCACGCGGATCTTCAATTGAGGACCGGTGAGGGTGTTTTTGACCAAGTGGTGGAGACCGCGCCACGAGCCTTCCATCTTCTGGAAATCTTCGTGATGCATGATCTCATTGAGCTGCACCGACAGTAGCCGGTCGATCTCGGCGATACGAGAATTGATCGCCAGGTCCATGTTCTTGCTCACCGTTAGCTGGCCAGACATTACCTGGTTCACAAATTCGGCGATCATGTCCTTTGACTGTTCCTTCTGGAACTCGTCGCGGGCCATTTTGCCGTCCGTCAAAATTTTATCGAGCAGACTAAGTTCACCGGGGGCCTCTTGGGTTTCAACTGCTGCTGCTTCCTCTGCTTTCTGTTTTGCCATGGTTAATTATTCCTCCTTACCTTCGACACCGAGAGCCTGGCTCAATTCCTTTTGCTGATCGGTGTTTGAGAGAATGTCCTCAAGCATCGATTCCAGCTTCTCGTTGCCGTCCATTTTCGACCGAAGATCGGACAGTTTTTTCCGAGCCTCGACCAGCTTTCGCAGCGGTTCGACCTGCTGAACAACGCTATCCGGTTCGAAATCTTCTATATTCTTGAACTTGAGCTCGACGCCCATCTTGCTTCCATCATCCTGTAATTTATTATCGAGCGTGAAGGCAAGCCGCGGTTTCATGCCGGCCAGCACCTGATTGAAATTATCAGGATCGACCTCGACGAATTTCCGGTTCTTCATCGCCGGCTGCGGTTCTTCCGATTTACCCGCGAAATCGCCCATCACGCCTACCACGAAGGGCAATTCCTTCAATTCGATCGCACCGCCTGTCTCCACATCGTAGGTGATCTGTACTCGGGGGGGCCGAACACGATCGATCTTATGCTGTAAACTTTCTTTCTTTGGCATTGACTTTCTCCTTTGGCTTTAATATTTGGCCTTTATTTTTTTCTTCGAATAAACTTGTTCGAGACCCTTACTCCGAGGGCGACTCTTCGCCGGTGTTGAACCCGAGCGTCTGACGGACCTGCCCGATAATGTTGTCGTCCTTTATGACATCCTGCAGCCAGACCTCGAGGGGCATATTTCCCCATTTAACGGCTCGCTGGACCAGATACGCAACCGGGCTGTGCGGTTCGTTCTTCTGAAAATAGGTGGCGGTCTCCGCCAGACGCTTCAGAGCGTCCTTGCGGCTCTGGATCGGGCCGCCGCCGCCGCCCGACACTCTTACAACGCCGTCCTCGCCAACGACCTCTTCGCCCGCCACTTCGTCGACCGGATCTGGCTCTTCAAGACGTTTTTCCTCAAGGATCTTTTTGACCTGAGTGTTGATCTCGTCGAGGGCCCGAATGCAACTTCCTAAGCTGGGTGCCTGGTTGCGGTCAAATTTCTCTTCGACAACACGATTAAGATCAGCTAAGGCTACCTTGCACTCATCGATATTAAAGCTGAACTGTTCCATGGCAGCACGCCGCGTTTGCGTCATTTCCTTCTGCCACAACTCCAGCGTTACCCGTCGCTCCTTCTCAGCCAGTTGAGCGAGGGCTCGAGCCCTTTCCATTTCTTCAAACGGCAGCGACTCGATATTGTCCGGGATATCAAACCGCCGAGAGTCTTCCCAGTTCAGATAGTTATAACCAAGACCGCCCGTGAACGACAGATTTTTCAACACAAGCACGCCCTGAACATCCAACCAGCCTATGGCATTCGCCCGGCCTTCCATGTCGCCCTCGTCGATCTCGGGGAAAAGAGTGTCCCAGAATTGCTCCTGCAGTCCGACGAGCAGCTTAACACCGTCCCTGAAACCGACAAATCCGTGCTGCTTTGCAAGAGCCTCCGTAAGCCAGACGGAGAGCTGAAGGTCCTTCGACTGCGAGGTCACCGCGGGCACGACAAGCTCGATCACTCGTCGGAAGTCCGCCATTTTTAGTTCGGTTTGCCACGCGCCTTGGTCGAGAACCTCGTCCTGGCGTCGTGCCTCGTTGACCTCATCGTACACGCTCGCATAGCGGAGCGATTCTCCCGAAGGGTTTTCGCCCGGTATCGGTTGAAGCAAAGCGTCAAGGTCAACTACGGCTGGCTGCTGCAGCTCTTCGCTCATCAAAAAACTCCCTGTTT
>JBDTZW010000168.1:0-2868 GCA_040004905.1 Acidobacteriota bacterium | reverse complement strand
ACCTCGATGTAAGGGAACGTGTTCGCCTCCGACTTGCCGCCGATGAGCATCGAATCGCATTGCGTGTAATTACGCGCACCTTCGGCTTTTGGCATAATTTTCACCAAGCCGCGATAACTGTTGTTCGATTTACCCGCCGAGATGCCTTTCGAGATGATCGTCGATTTAGTGTTTTTGCCAAGGTGGATCATCTTGGTGCCGGTGTCAGCGATCTGGGCATTGTTTGTCAGGGCCACTGAGTAGAACTCGCCAATCGAATTATCACCCTGCAGAATAACGCTCGGGTATTTCCAGGTGATGGCCGAACCGGTCTCGACCTGCGTCCACGAAATTTTTGAATTAACTCCGCGGCAGGCTCCACGCTTCGTAACAAAATTATAAATGCCGCCTTTGCCGTTCTCGTCGCCCGCATACCAGTTCTGCACGGTCGAATATTTGATCTCTGCGTCATCAAGAGCGACAAGCTCGACAACCGCCGCGTGCAGCTGATTCGTATCAAACTGCGGTGCCGTGCAGCCCTCGTTATAGGCTACGTATCCGCCTTCTTCCGCGACGATCAGCGTGCGTTCAAATTGTCCGGCTTCCTGCGTGTTGATGCGGAAATACGTCGACAGCTCCATTGGGCAGCGGACGCCTTTTGGGATGAAAACGAATGAGCCATCCGAAAATACAGCCGAATTCAAAGCCGCGTAATAGTTGTCGCTTGTCGGAACCACCGATCCGAGATATTTCTTGATCTTGTCGGGATAAAGTTCGACTGCCTCGGTGAACGAGCAAAATATCACCCCTGCCTCCAGCAGTTTCTTCTTGTATGTCGTAGCAACTGAGACAGAATCAAAAACCGCGTCGACCGCCACGTTCGCCAGCATCTTCTGCTCAGTGATAGGGATGCCTAGCTTTTCGAACGTCTTGATCAGCTCAGGATCGACCTCGTCAAGGCTGGCCTTTTTCGCTTTCTCTTTCGGGGCCGAATAATACGAGATGTTCTGGAAATCGATCGGCGGATAATCGAAATTCGCCCAGCCGCTCGGCTCCGACATCTTGAGCCAGTGGCGATAGGCCTTCAGCCGAAAATCGAGCATCCATTCCGGCTCGTTCTTTTTTGACGAGATCAGCCGGATCGTATCCTCGGACAAACCCTTGGCGATGGTTTCCGTCTCGATATCGGTGACAAATCCGTATTTGTATTCCCGATTTGTTAAGAGTTCTGCTGCTGTACTCATTTGATGTCCTGTTTACTGCTTACTGAATGCCGGGTTCGATCATTCTGTGAATTCCCTCGATCTTGTGAAACATCGCGTCCACCGTGCTTTCCGATCCTACAAGCTGAGCGAGCGTGATCTGCGACAAAGCGTGTTCGACGATCTCATGCAGTCCGACGATCACCGGTCGGATCCCGCAGTCGCCCTTGTGCACGCATTTTTCCAGAACGCCCGTATAGCTTTCGCAATGCTTGTTCAAAACATCTTCGTCGAGCACCTTAATGATCTCGCTCAGACGTATCTCGCTTGCCGGCCGAGCCAGTAAATATCCGCCCTTGGTGCCGCGTGTCGAGTGAACAAAGCCAGCCTTGTTCAGCAGCCACATCAGCTTGCCTGCGTTGGCCGTCGAGATGCCCTCAAGCTCCGCGATCTGCGGCAGCGTCAGGCTCTCGCCATTGGTCAAATTTGCCAATTGCACGAGACATCGCAAACCATACTCTTCCTGTGCGGAAATTTTCATAACCTATTCTTCAGTAAGGATTTCGTTATACCTTTATAAGAATAATCCCAAATCGTTACTTTTTTGTCAAGATTGGGCCCGAGTCGCTTTTCTTTCCTTTTTCCTTTCTCCGGGGCTCTACGACTTTGCGGGAAACTCCTCGCGACCTAAAGATTGTTCACCACTCGTTGAATACCTTCCTTTATCAGATTCACATTGAAGTTGATCAATAACCCCAGGCGCAGGTCCATCAGCCGCAGATAGGTCCTCACTTGTTTCGAATGGACCGGCACGATCGCCTCGATCGATTTAACTTCGACTATCACCTTGTTATTGACGATAATATCCGCCCGAAACCCGATATCGAGCTACACTTCCCCATAAATCACAGGAATGGCGCGCTGCGTTGCAACGTCAAGCCCGCGCGTAGTCAGCTCATACGCAAAAACAGCTTCATATACAGATTCCAATAAACCAGGTCCGAGAGTCGTATGAATTTTGAAGGCAGAATCGACAATGATCGCTGAAAGCTCATTTTCGGTCATAAGACGTTTCCCGCAAAGACGCTAAGTCGCAAAGTAAAATAACTTTTTAGCCCCAATGTTCGTCAGCATCTATCTCCTTCTCTTCCTTTGCTCCTTCGCGACTTTGCGGGAAACTATTTATTCTTGATCAGATAAACGCCGCCAAATGCTTCAATATCGCTTCTTTCGATTGCGCGCCAACGATTCGGTCGACCTCTTTCCCGTCCTTGAATATCAACATCGACGGGATACTCTGCACGCGGAAACGCCCGGCTGTCCTCTGATTTGCATCTACATCGAGCTTCCCGACACGAACCTTGCCGCTTAGCTCGACGGCCAGCTGCTCAACGACGGGTGCGACCATTCGGCACGGCCCGCACCACGCGGCCCAAAAATCGACCAGCACCGGCAGTGCCGAACCCTCGACCTCCGCCCCAAAATTAGCATCCGTAACGATCAGCGGCTTGACCTCGCTCACGAGCGGAGTTTTGCAGCGGCCGCAGACAGCGTCAGCGGCGCGACTCGGATCGATCCGGTTTTTTGCCCCGCATTTGTGACAACTGATTATCTGTGCATTTGCTGATGTACCCATGGTTCAGTGTCTCGCTAATTTCACTTTAGATCGGCCGGCCCGCACTTCTTT
>JBDTZW010000184.1:0-9676 GCA_040004905.1 Acidobacteriota bacterium | reverse complement strand
GCCTTTTACGACCATCAGATCGGCTTGTTTCCCAGCGGTGATCGAACCGATCCGCGAATCTTCGCCGAGAAATTTCGCTCCGTTAAAACTCGCGATCTTGATCGCTTCAGCCGGCGTGAATCCTGCTTCGACAAGGAGTTCGACCTCGCGCAGATCCCCGAAGCCGGCGACAACGCCGCCATTTCCCGTTGGATCAAGCCCAGCGATCAGCAAGCCGCCAGCCTGAACGAACGCACGTTCGAAATCCATCGACTTTCTCACCAGAGCAGCGGTCTGCGAGTTTGCGGGGACCCGTGCGCGCGATGTTAGATAGCGGATTCGGGCGTCGTTGGACATTGTGTTGAGCATTCGCGGATTCAACAAAGCCCTGGCTGAGCCGATCCCTGTTTGGGTTATCAGTGCACCGGCCTCAAAAACGGGAAGCGTTGACGTAATTGCCACATCTTTTGCGACGAGTGTTTTTATTGTTTGCTGAGCTTCGGGGCTGTTGATGTCGAGTTTCAGCAGACTTTCGTTTACGCCCGCAGGACACGTGTCGGGTTGTTTCCCGGCAACGAATTCAGAATCGGGAAGCAGGCCATGTTCGAGATTGTCGATGCCGATCTCGGCGGCTTCTTTATAACCTATGGAGCAAAGATGGCCGGTGACTTTAAGGCCTCGTTTGTGGGCTTCAACGACGGCAGCCTTTAGTTCATCATGAGTGATGTTCATATACGCCTTGAAAGACGTAGCTCCCTGGTCGGCCCAGAAGTTGACCATCTTTCTAGCGTCGTCGGGACCGGTGAGTTCGTGCATCACGGGCGTATAAGCACCAGGGCCTTCGAGATAGGGTGCGGTTACGAACATCTTCGGCCCAACCATCGATCCGCCGTCGATCCTCTTTTTGATCTCGAGATCCGTGAACGGAGCGACGCTGCCGGTTGTGCGAATCGTAGTAACGCCGAGCGCCAAATAGAGCCGCGGAAAACTGATCCCCATGTCCGAATAGATTGGCGGATTCCCGCCCATCGGAAAGAACATGTGATCATGCATTCCGACCAGGCCGGGAAGCACCGTATAGCCCGCGAGGTCGAGAGTTTTCGCGGACAGGGGAATGGTCACCGACGAGTTTGAGCCAACGGACTGGATCTTGCCATTGCTGATCAATATCGTCCGGTCTTCCAGCGGAGCCATACCGGTTCCATCGATAACGCGCACGTGAAGCAGTGCGATCAGCGGAGCCTCGACGCGAATGAACTGCTGGCGTTCGCTATTCGGTCCCTGGGCAAAAGCGTTAACAGCAAAAATCGATACGACGAGAAAAACGATCGTGATCTTCATTTAATTTCTCCTAATCGGAAACGCGAGTAAAGGAATAATAAGATACGACCGACCGAAAGGTCGAGCCGTCGAGCGTCCCTTCGAGCAGTTTAGTTCTTACCGCCGTGTTCCGTGATCAGCGTCAATGCCGGTTCGCTAACGAAAACCCTGGCGTGAAATTGTTCACCCCAGCCTAGGGCGGTCACATCTCGATATTCGTAAAGCTTTTCGGTGTCGTAACGTGGTGCATATCCCGGATGAAGTTGTTTTCGCATTGAAGCGCGGACGTTCGGGTCGGCCTTGTGTTCCAGGAGAAGTTTGGCAAACGGAGCTTCTTGCGGGCGGCCCTGATAATTCATCCAGAAATTCGGCATCGACACCACTGTGCAGAATAACGGCGTGTGGCCGCCGAAACCCTCGCTGTCGACGGTGGCACGAGCGTTAACGTCGGCACCTTTTTCGATCAGCCACTTGGCGATCTCAAACTCGTCGTAGTCGACGCACATATGCAGCAGGGTCGTGCCGCCGAGAGGCGTGCCCTGTGTTGCGTTGATCTCATCATGGCAATTTAGTTCCAGCGGATAGATCTCTTCGTGCGTGAAAGTTCGTTTCAAAAGATCCGGATCTAGCAGCAGGTGTTCTTCCAGAAAATCTATTCGTCCGCGGTGGAGAGCCATGGTCGGCGTGTCGGGAAATTTGAATCCGTGCTGAGCGTACATTTCCAATATTGCGTGTTTAGCAGCGGGATCGCGGCTGTCCGTTTCGAGAACGACATCGACGGGAACGAGGCTTTGGCCATTTGCATCGAAAACGTCGGCTCCGAGCTCAAACATTAGCAGACTACCGGAAACGCTCAGCGTATAAGCTGGACCGCCGAGACAATCGCCAGGCGGTTTTGGCGAGCCGAGCATTTGGTAAAGCATCTTCGCCGTCTCGATCTTTCCCTGTAGCGTGGCGCGGCCGATAGCGTGTTCGAGATCGCGGGCGCCGAGTTTGTACAGCATTCGGATGATCTCGTCGCGTCCGAGATTGGCCGCGTAGCTCATCGGCGGGCCCCAATTGCTTTTCTGGATTCTGGCGTCTTCGTGAAGAAGATCTGGATGCTTTGTAACCAGGCTGCGGACCGAGCGAATGTCATCCTTCCAAATTGCCTCGATCAGCTTGCACGCCTGAACAAGCCGGGTCCAGGTTGGGGCATGATAAGCGCGTGCCAGTGCGAGTTGCGCGTCGGCGAGTTTTGCTTCGTCGCGTGGCGGCGGATCGGGGTGAAACGCGTTAAATTCTGCGATTGCTGAAGAATCACCGCTGTGTAACGAACGAAGCAGATCTTTTGCCTGATGTTTGAGTTGATCTAGGTCGGGGCGGACGGGAAGATTACGATCCTGACGTGAATAAATCGACACTACGAGCCTCCTTCTGAGTCGTGCCCGTGGTCCGCTAGTTCGGGCGAAAGGAGGTTCGCAAACGAACCTGTTTAAGGAATCTTAACAGTCAGGTAGACTCGATCCTGTCCGCGGACGGGCGTCGTCCTGAACGCCTACGTGCAGAATACCTTTCGGCAACGCAGGCGGTCAAGTTTGAATGTCATTCGCTTAGGTCCCCTGGCGAGAGATCAGATAGAGGCCTACATCCTTCGCGACGGCTTTGCTGGCCGCAAGCGACATTTTCTGAAGAGCCCTGACAGCCTTCGGGTTCGAGGTCGAGCTCGATATCCGGTCACATTCTTCGAGAAGTGACGGCACCTCGGCTGAGGTAAATTCGGCTTTCTGGTCGGTATCATTGGCCCGGCCCATCAAGGGATATTTAGACATCAAGTCATTGAACCGCTCCATGTATAGAGCCTCCTGCTCTTCGACGGTGTCGGCCTTAATGCTTTCCCAACGGGGAATACCGATGCCTTCGAAAAATAGGGCTTCGATGTCTTCGGGGTGAATGTCGAAGCCAATATATGATCCTTTGGCGGTCCCATCTGCGAGATGAGGCGAAAAAGAGCCATCACCTTTTAGTTCGTCCCTAAATTCCTGTTCCAGATCGCTGATCTGCTCATCACTCATTCTTTTTTCTCCTAAGGTTTGTGTTTGGTAGACGAAGTATACCGCAACTTATTGCGTACCACATGAAATGCCGAGATAAATTTTGCGGTTCAGCGGATCAGTTTTGATCTTGGAGAATCGGATGGTCTCACGCGTCCCGCAAAATGTTCTCCGAATTAATTTACGCTAAAAACAAAAGCACGAGTCCGATCAGCGCCGGAAGCGCCTGAAAGATCAAAATTTTTCGACTGGCTGTCGCAGCGCCGAACAAACCGGCAGCCAAAACGCAGCCAAGAAAAAAGATCTTTACGCCGGACCCTGCCGAGCCAAGACCTAATCCCCAGATCAAGCCGGCCGCCAAAAAGCCGTTATACAATCCCTGATTCGCCGCCAAAACCTTTGATGCCGTGGCCTGTTCTTTCGTCTGTCCAAAGGCACGCAGTCCCGCTGGCTTGTCCCAGAGAAACATCTCAAGCACGAGAAAATATAAATGCAAAGTGGCGATAACGCCGATGACGATATTGGCTGCGATGATCATCTGTCTTTGAGCGAAAAGGAGCCTTTCCGAATCGAAATAAACAGTGCGGCTATGTTACTATTTCGCAAAAATGCGCACAACGCACAATATGGTAACTCTTTGTGAGCGGTCGTCTTTAATAATTCTGCTTGCCTGCATTCTGGCCTTTTGCACCGCCCTGTCGGGTCAAACGCCTCGATTGTCACAGGCAGCGCTCGGCTCGCAAACGGCCAAGAATGGATTTAAGAACGAGACTGAGATCCAGAATAAATTTAACAACTGGAAAACGGATGTCGACGCACGGAACTGGCTTACCGCAATGAACTACAAGCCGCAAGAGATCGAAAGCGTTATCGCCGCGAAACCACACGGTGAAAAAGCTGATGTCGAGGTCCGGATCAAAACAAAAAAAGGTGAGACCGTCGAGGGCATTTCGATCAAGCTTGTCTCCAGCGCCAATGGTTTTAATCAGATCGACAAACGATGGCTCTTGCACTACGTAACCATGTGGAAGATCCCGGCGGATGTGGAAACGGCCATGAAATATTTCGTGGGCGAGACTCCACCGTCAAAAACCGCCCGCGACCCGCAGCGAATGTATCTAAATGAATTGTCCGCAGAACATCAAAGGGCCGTGATTGATTTTTTCACGGCGAATCGGTCAAGAATCGTTCACGACCTTTTTCAAGGTGACGGGCCGCATGCGGCCGGATGGATAATGGTTGCGTTAAAGGCGACGGAAACGACCCGATGGACCTTGCGGCGGGTCGAGGATGTTATGAGATTTTACGGCGACGGAAAGGTCGAGATAACAAGATACGGAAATCTAAAGATCGGCCGCATCACTGTTCAGCGAAAAGGCGGCGACGGCGGACGCAACACGGCGAAAATGCTTCAGTTCAAGATCAATCCCGTTCAGCTTTTCGACGCTAAATGAGATTTTCCCGAAATCAAACTATAGGTGCGCTTATCCTGCTTTTCCTCATCCTCGCATTCGCGGTGTTTAGATATTACTTTGAGTAGGACTTTTCAATTCTTCAAAACACTTACGGTGTATTTCAGCTTCGTTATGCTTGTGGCTTTCATCACTATTGCCGGCGTGTGTTGCTAGAAAGAGTCCCGACGGCGTCCTCGTCGGCAGCACTTGAATATCGGAGAACCAGGCTTCGGCCGGTGGAACATAATTTAGTTTCTCTACCGCAAGCTTTTTATAGTCAGAAGATCATTTAGATGCCGCGACTTTTCAAAGCCTTCGCCAGTCACGTTTTTATGCCGCGAATATAGATAGAACTGGTAACGCGCTTTATCGTTTATGTCTTTTCCAAAAGCGAAAAAGCATCAACCTGGCAACCGCTTTTTCATCACGAAGGAAGCAATCTGGAAGAAACAAACCGCGCAAAGATAACACTCCGTTCTTAGAGAAATACACCTATCTATTTCATGGAGTCGTGCGGGCCAGCAACCTCAGAACAAACCAAATACATCACAAATAGCACGAGCGAGCTATTTTTTGCCTTGAAAGCTCCTTACCCCTGTACGGCTTGACCGTTTTTTACGCGTTCCTGAAGCTTCTTTAATTCGGTGAGCAAACCTTCTAACATACCGCGCGAGTTTTTATTCATGCTGGCATCGTTGCGATAGTCGAGCGATTCGCCAGGTGCTGGCGGCTGATTTCCTATACGACTCGCATTTTCGTCTACCTCCTTGATGTCGTCCTCGCAAGCCAAAATATAGTGGGCGACGGTGCGTTTCAACCGAAACGCGACCCCATTGACATAATCGGCCCGAGATGCGGTCGCATAGTCCTTACCATGACCCGGAAAAAGCCCATTTACATAAACCGCTGACGGAGATCCGGCCAAGATCGCCTGGTAAGCGAGAGGCCAGCGGTCAGCGAGGATATCGAATTTCTTATTGGTCGCGTATTCCATCGAGGAATACTTTGCAAACTTAACGTCCGGTCGCGGAACCCGCTTGCCATCTACAACCTCAGTATTGTACGGCCTCTTAAAGAACCCGACGTCACGTGTGCCGACGACGTTTCCCGGGTTATTGCCCTCCGGTGTCATCGTGTATCCGCCTTGTTCGACCAGCCATTGGGCTACCATTGTCATAAAACGGAAGTCCCAACTCGGCAATATCCTACTTCGAGCCTGAATGAACCCAGTAAGAAATGTTGAAAGCTCCTGAAGTATCACCTTGTTCGCGCGTACGTTCTGCTCAAAATGTTCTTGTTTTACAAACATATGTGCTCCAAAATTTCTGACGGCATTAGGCGTCCTTTAAGCCCAGTGGCCGAGACGCACAACGACATTAAAAGAGGACGGTTGGAACTCTATTTGTTTGCCTTGTCACTCATAAAAAATACCAGACGACCGCCGCTGGTGATCTCGGAGTAGTTTAAATACCTACGGTTGATCGGATTTCCGTTCAACTCTACTTTTTCAACGTAGACATTTGCGGCACTTTGGTTATGGGCTTCGATCGAAAGTGTCTTGCCGCCTTCAAGCTTGATGACCGCCGTCTTTATCGCGGGACTACCAAGCTGATATCGGCCGGACGCAGGAGCGACCGGATAAAATCCAAGGGCAGTAAATAGATACCACGCGGACATCTGTCCGCAATCGTCGTTACCACCGAGTCCGTCGGGCAATGGATGGTATTGATTTTTTAGGATCATCCGAACGCGTTCCTGCGTTTTCCAGGGCTGATCGGTCCAGTTGTAGAGATACGCGACGTGGTGCGACGGCTCGTTCCCGTGAACGTAACCGCCGATGATTCCGTCGCGGGTGATGTCTTCCGTTTCAGCAAAAAACGAATCGGGCAATTGCATCGAAAAGAGCTCGTCGAGATGGGCCGCGAATTTTCGCTTTCCTCCCATTAGTTGGATCATCGCGTCAGGATCGTGCGGAACGTATAGACTGTAGTTCCACGAGTTGCCCTCGATAAAGCCCTGGCCTTCGGTTTTTAGCGGATCGAAATTTTTGCCCCAACTGCCATCACTCATCTTCGGCCGTGTAAATCCGGTCGAGGCGTCGAAAACGTTCTTCCAGCTTTCAGAGCGTTTCATGAACTCATTGTAAATATCTTTTCGATTCAGCTTTTTCGCCATTTGTGCGATTGCCCAATCGTCGTAGGAGTATTCGAGAGTTTTAGATACCGATGTACCGTTTTTGTCTTCGGGAACGTAGCCGTATTGCTCATAGAAACCGATGCCATCGTAGTATTTCGTGTGCGCTGTCTGAATCGCCGCGTCGAGGGCTCGATTTGCTTCGGCTCCGGTGAGAGTGCCGGTAACCACAGCGTCCGCCAGAACGGCGACGCTGTGGTAGCCGATCATGCACCAATTCTCGTTGGCATAATGCGACCACACCGGCAGCATGTGCTCCGGACTCTGGTCGTAATGCGCCAGCATCGACCGGATCATGTCGCGGTCGCGTGAGGGTTGAACAATATTGAAAAACGGATGTAGAGCTCGAAACGTGTCCCACAGAGAAAAGGTAGTGTAATTTGTGAAGCCAGACGCCCCATGAACGTTTTGATCAATGCCTTTGTACTGCCCATCAACATCCATAAAGACGGTCGGCGAAATAAACGCGTGGTACATCGCCGTGTAAAAATTCACGAGATCATCGCGGTTGTCGGCAGTGACTGCTACCTTGCCGAGTTCACGATTCCAAGCCGCCTGGCCCGAGCGTTTTACCTCGTCGAAATCCCAGCGTGGCGTTTCGGAATTCAAGTTTTTCATCGCACCTTCGGTTGAAACCGGCGACAGGGCAAACTTGATCTTTACCCTTTCGTTCTGTGTGGTCTTGAAATCAAAATGAGCTCGTATCTTCGTCCCGGCCATCTCGGGGAAGTTCTTTGTCTGGTCGAATTTTCGCCAAAAACCTTTGTAATCCTGGCTACCGAAATTCTTAAAGCCATAGCTTGCAAAAGGCTTTGAGAATTGCATCGCGAAATACACCGTTCGCGTCCGGGCCCAGCCGCTCGTCTGGCGATAGCCCACGATCGAATGATCATTCTCGACACGAACATAAGTCCAAACATTCTTGTCGTCGTAGTTATAGATGCCGTGCATCAGGTCGAGGATGATATGGGCGTTGTCGGAGGCGGGAAAAGTGTACTGATGAAACCCGACACGCGTAGTCGCAGTCATCTCGGCCAGGATGTTGTCGTCATCGAGACGAACTTTGTAATAGTCGGCCTCAGCTACCTCGGTTGAATGAGAAAAGGCGGAGCGAAAGCCGCTTTTTGCATTGTTCTTATCGCCGGGCTCAAGCTGAAGGTCGCCGACCGTCGGCATTATCAGAAAATCGCCCAGATCCGAATGCCCCGTGCCGCTAAAGTGCGTGTGCGAAAACCCGACGATGGTTTTGTCGTCATACTGATATCCTGCGCAGTAGCGATATGTTTCCGGATTGTATTTCCCTGCGATCGTATACGGCTGCTCATCAGTGTCCGGCGATAACTGCACCGACCCGAACGGCACAGTCGCACCCGGATAGGTATGTCCCATCTTTCGTGTGCCGATCATCGGGTTTACGTATTGGACGTAATTAGCATTCGATTGGGCGAACACCGAAAGTTTAAGGATCGATGCGAGTAAAGCGACCGCAATTGTTTTCATGTTGAGTAGTCGAACTATCCGAAAATATATGACTTTTGTAAATAATAAACGCGAACACAACGAAAACGAAACGCGCAAAAATCTATGCTAATCTGAATTTATCTGTGGCTTCAAATACTTCCAAAAAGCCGATTTACGCGATTGCCGGCCCGACGGCATCAGGCAAGACGGCGCTCGGTGTCGAGTTAGCGTTAAAAGTTGGCGGTGAGATCATAAACTGCGATTCTGTCCAGATCTATCGCGAGATCCAGATCGCGACGGCCAAACCGACTGACGAAGAAAAGCGGGGAGTACCGCACCATCTGATCGACTATGTGGATCCGAATGTAAACTACAATGCGGGAGACTGGGCCCGGGATGCGTCGGCAAAGATCGTTGAGATCGAATCGCGGGGCCGCATTCCGATTTTGGCTGGTGGCACCGGGTTTTATTTGCGAACACTCCGCCAGCCCCTTTTTGAAAGCCCCAAAACTGATGAGGGTCTTCGCGAACGTTTGAAAACGATACGAGATAAGCGCGGGTCCGAACATTTGCACAAAATGCTCTCGAGACTGGACGGTGATGCCGCCGCGAAGCTGTTTCCTCGCGATCATCCGCGGGTGATTCGAGCATTGGAATATTTTCTCCAAACTGGGCAATTATTTTCAAAGCACCAGCCGAATCGAGGTGCACCTCCCGATTTTTCGGACAGAATCACGCTTTTTGTCCTGAATCCTCCTCGTTCGGAGCTTTACGACAAGATAAATCGCCGGACCGAGGTGCACTACAGTTCTGGGCTAGTTGAGGAAGTGAAACATTTGCTCGCTTTGGGCGTAAATGAAGATAGCAATGCGCTTGGGTCACATGGGTATCGGCGTGTTTGTGAACATTTGAGGGGCGAACGGACAGTTGAAAGTGCGATCGAAAAGACCCAGCAGGACATCCGAAATTATGCCAAACGCCAGTTAACGTGGTTTCGGCGCGAGGCAGGAGCGGTGTGGCTAAACGGGTTCGGCGACGAAATGGGCGTTGGCGATCACCTTTTTGAACCGACCTCTGAATGAAAAAGCCCGTTTTGTCTCAAAACACTTGCCGTTCAGAACCAAATTTACGATTTTGAGAAATTTCTTGTTGTATCGTCCAAATTTGGTATAATCTGAAAAGCAACTTAAATTCAAGCAAACAAACGAGAAAATGTTATGGAAAAACAAGCCGCCC
>JBDTZW010000023.1:0-9712 GCA_040004905.1 Acidobacteriota bacterium | reverse complement strand
AGGAAAAGGTTAGAGTTGCGGGCGGCCAGGGTTTCTGGGGCGATCTTCTTACGGCGCCAGTCGATCAGGTTCGCAAGGGACCGATTGACTATCTGATGTTGGACTATCTCGCCGAGGTAACGATGTCGATCCTGCAAAAGCAGCGCTCGCGCGACCCGAAAGCGGGATACGCTCGCGACTTCGTCGCTCTAATGCGCGAGATACTGCCCGATTGTGTCGAGAAAAATATCAAAGTCCTCTCGAACGCCGGCGGAGTAAATGTCACGGGCTGTGCCGAGGCGATACGGGATGCCGCTCGAGAGCTTGGGCTTGGCGGCAAAGTAAAGATCGGCGTTGTCACTGGCGATGACGTTCTTGATCGTCTCGATGATTTTGCGAAAGACGGTGTCGAGATCACCAACATGGAGACCGGCGATCCGCTCGCGGCGATCCGCGATAAGGTCCAGTCGGCCAATGTCTATCTCGGAGCTGCCGGCCTCGTGGAGGCGCTCGACAAAGGTGCTCAAATAATTGTCGGCGGACGCCTGACGGACACGGGCCTGACGCTCGCACCACTAATGCACGAATTCGGCTGGGAATTCGACGACTGGGACCGGATCTCCGCCGGAACTATCGCCGGACACATCATCGAATGCGGTGCGCAGTCCTCCGGTGGCAACTGTCAGTACGACTGGCAAAACATCCCTGACCTCGCCAATGTCGGCTTCCCCCTCATCGAAGCGTCACCTGATGGCGAATTTGTCGTCACCAAACACGACGGTACGGGCGGCCGCGTGAATGTCCAGTCGGTAAAAGAACAGCTTCTCTACGAAATGGGTGACCCCAAGGCCTACATCACGCCCGACGTTGTAGCCGATTTTTCGTCCATTCATGTTGCCGATGACGGTAGAGACCGCGTCAAGGTTTTCGGCATCACAGGCAACCCAAGCACCGAATTTTATAAGGTCTCGATCGCCTATTCCGCTGGATGGAAGGCGGTCGGAACGCTCGTGTACGCCTGGCCGGATGCTTATGAAAAAGCCCAGGCCGCCGATCAGATCCTCCGAGCCCGCCTCGACAAACTCGGCCTGACATTCGACCTGATCCTCACCGAATTTGTCGGCGTCAACGCTGCGCACGGACATCTCGCAGGCGAACCGCCAGTCGACATCCCCGAGGTCCAGCTCCGGTTTGGTGTCCGCGGCCAGAGCCAGGCCGATGTCGAGCGATTTACAAAAGAACTAGCACCGCTCATCCTTACGGGCCCGCCCGCCGTCACCGGATTCGCCGGCGGACGTCCGAAAGTCGAAGAAATAATGGCCTACTTCCCCTCCCTCATTCCGAAAGAGCTGATCCAAACTAAGGTCGAAATCGTCGAAGCATGACGTCAAAATGGACGACGGGCCGGCAGCAATCCGCTATCTGTCCGGTGGCCGCCCGGTGTCGGCAGGCTGCTCGGGCTGCGTCCGAAAATCGGTGATGCGACGTTGCGACACTACCATGGTTTTCCAGCGCGCTGGAAAACCATGTCATATCTAGAAAAGCGCGTCATATTTAGAAATTTACGTCATTTCCGGAAAATGCCTATAACACTTTTCCGCAAACCCGTGGCATACTCCTGAATCGTCGGAGGCCAAAAGGGTCGAGCGAAACGAAAATTACGACAACCGGAGCTCAGGAAGTGTTGAGATCTAAGATTCTATTTCCTGGCATCACGCAGCGAAACCCGATGAAATCTTCCGAGCCGGTGGACGGTCGCTGTCACGATACGCGACTCATACGCCGACAACGAAACCGGGGGAACCGGCACCGCACCCGAGAACGGATGGCCACGATCGGCCTTGTATAGTTTCTTCAAACCGATCGATCTCGCACTTTTCGGTGCCCATGATCAAAACATGTTTTTGGATCAAACCATTTGGGCGGATGAGCGTTTCTTGCGCTGAGACAGATGCAGCAAAGATCAACATGTTCCGAACAGCGACGAAAGTGTTTCGCGTGTTAAGAAAATTACCGCCGAACGGAGATTTTTGTTATTTGTGCGGGAAGAAAGCTTGTGTCTCGGTTTGCAGTTCGATACGATCGGATTGATCGATCCCTTGTAAATTATTTTATTTCAAAAGCACGTTTTTTCGATGCCTGACCTTCGAGGAATACGCCCATGTTAAAAACCCTGTCCTTGTTCGCGTTCCTTTTTTCGCTCTCAGTGAACTCAGCGTTTGCACAAGCGGGAACGGCAATCGCTGTAGCCGTTCAAAAAAGTACACTTCCCGAATTTCGCGATGCGTCGGTATGGAAGGGGCGGAAAGGCCTTACGCTGTTTAGCCCCGACGCCAAATATGTCGCGGTCAGCGGAAAGACGGTAGACGTTGTCATTTACGACACCGCATCCGGCGTGATCAAGTCGAAGATCGACGGGACGGGATTTTCAGCGTTTTCGTTCAGTCCGGACAGCAAGTACGTCGTCGCCCAAAATACCGCGGACATGTCGATCGAGATCTACGATACCGAGACCGGAACTAAGATACGGGAGATCCGCGGGCTCGGAAACCTGAGTAAGATAACCAAATCCTTCGGAAGCGGTCTCATAAATGAGGCCAATGGCGTGTATCCGACCGCTTATCTGGAGATGACAGGTGTACCTGTCTCGCCGGACTGGAAGAGCGTGCTGGTCAACAAGAATGACAAAGAATTTTCCGTCTTCGACCTTCGAACGGGAAACTTGAGATTCGACCTCGAACACGCTGACAACAACGCGGGCTGGGAAACAACCAAAACAGTCTTCGCGATACTTGGCGGGCTCGCCGGCAGTCCTGCCGGCTTCATGCTGCTCGGTTCGGTCTCAAACACTCAGTTCAGCACGGACAGCAGTAGGCTTGTGATAACAAACGGAAACAAGTTCCCGACCCTCTGGGACACTGCGACCGGAAGACTTGTGGCAAAGCTCGACAGTGGCCAGCGAGTTTACTACAGCGCGTTCAGCCCGGATAGCAAGATGGTCGCGACGTCTGACTACTTCGGCATGTCGAAGATCTGGAGCGCAGAAACAGGAGCACAGATCGTTTCGTTCGGATCGAAAAAGGATCGCGGCGTGGTTGTCGGCTGGAGCAAAGACAGCACAAAGATCTTTGTCGATCCCATAAGAAAAGGCGATCTCGAAGCAGTCGATCCGAGGACAGGAAATGCTCTCTACACGTTCGGACATAGTAACCCCGGGGCTATGCTTTTGAGCAACGATAAGTCCACGCTCGCCACGATCCCCCGAAAAAATAAAACGGTGCTCTTTCAGCTTTGGGATGTCGAAACGGGAAAAATGCTCGGGTCCGTTCCGCGGGCAAAGGGCCATGACACCTTGTCTTCCTTCAAATGGAGTCCTGACGACAAATACATCGTTACCATCGCGAATATCAAAGAGGCGGTCGAGATCTGGAGCCGAAACGGCGAGCACCTCCAGACACTTCAGAACTCAACCTTTCCGGTAAGATTCAGCGACGACGGAAGACTGTTGGCTACCGGCGGCAAGCTGGCCAACTCGTCCGCGGATATAGGTTATATTTGGGAGATTAAATAGGCGAACAGACGGACGAAGCGGGCGCCCCAACCGGTGTCGTTTCTGGCAAGTTAAATTCAAAAAACTATGGCTACGTATAAGATCACGCCAATATTGAATGTTTCCGATTTTGCAGCAAGCGTCGGGTGGTTTGAAAAGCTCGGCTGGAAGCGGCTTTGGGGTTGGGGCGAGCCGCCGACGTTCGGCGCTGTTGGATCCGGCCCCGCCGAGATCTTCTTGTGTCAGGACGGACAAGGCGGACGTGGCAAAGGCGATAACACTGCGACCTTTGGCGAAGACGGAGATCAGTCAGCCGATAAAGGCGTCTGGATGTCTGTCTGGGTCGACGATGTCGACGAGGAGCATAAACGCTGCCTTGACCAAAACATCGAGGTCGTCTTTTCGCCGACCGACATGGAATGGGGCGTCCGCGAAATGCACATCCGCCATCCAGACGGACATGTCTTCCGGGTCAGCCGCGGAATCGGAGGACAAGAAGGTTAAGGATAGGTCTCTCGATACTTTAGGACGTGGGTCACCTTGATTTCTATTTCCAATCCCCGCAAGGCAACTAGCCGCGTCGTTAGGACGCGGCTAGAGAAACCAGTCAACCAAAAGGGCGTTTTAACGTCCTTTTTAACTACTAGCACCGAAAAAGTCAAAGAGCGTCTATTCCGAGATCTCTTCATACTAATTTTCGACTTTTAGTTTTCCATTTTTTATTGTTTGGGATATATTTGCCGCATTTACTGCCCAAGCGTTTAACATGAAACAATTCCTTCTGCTGGTCTTTTCGCTGCTTTTGTTTTTTTCGTTTGCTCCAGCCCAGGACCCGCTAAAACCTGGCGTGTCCGACGGGCACCCGACTACCTACGTCGATAAAGGTGCTTGCCCGTTTGAGTGCTGCATGTATCGCAGGTGGAAAACGCGCAAGAATACCGTCGCGTATGCGACGCCTGACAGACGAGCAAAACGTGTCGGCATGTTTCGGCAAGGCTCGTGGGTTCGCGGACTAACCGGCGAGGTGCGCACTTTGGTTCCCGGAAAATTCGTGGTCCGAAAGCCGTTTGAAGAAAATCGTCCAGGCGACGTTCTCTGGATCTATACTCCGATCGGCGAAGGCTTTTACAAGGTGTGGTTCGGCGGGCGGATGATGGAGAAGGATATGATCTATACAACCTCCCCTCGGGATAATCTGCCGTGCAGTCGCTCAAAGGACTGTTGGGGCGAGCTCGAGGTCAAGCCCAAAATGGTCTGGTGGGCCAAAGTCCGAAGCCCTGCGGGGTGGATGGGTTGGACATATCAACCAGAAAACTTCGACTACGTAGATTCGTGTGGATAGAAAAGATCAAATCGACGAAATTCTTTGATGAAGTTATCGTATTGTCCGTATAACCTTTGCCCTTCGCAATTTTGTCGACCCGAGAAGGATATTAAAAGGCGAATTATTATCCCTTTTAACCTGCATTACGCCGTCAATAGAATCGCCAGTTGCCCTTCGGTGACTGACCGGTAAATATCAGCTATTGAAACGTTTTTCCCGAAACTCCTTACAAAGGTTCGAGGAGAAAAAGGTTTTAATGTCAGCTAGATATGTAAAAGACAGTCGTGACCGTTCGCATTATGTTTTGCATCAGGAAATGCGGATGTCTTGCGGGCCGGCTTGTGTGGCGATGGTAGAGGATGCGTTTAAGCAAAAATGTATCAATAATGCCGAGGGGCGCATCAGGGAAATCTCGCAGAAATATCGCGGCAAATTTACGCCGGCGGCCGGAACCGGTATCGACAATCTGGCCGCAGTGATGCGAGCCGAGGGGATCCCTACCTACGATCCGATGCATGCCCATACTAAAGAAGGCCTCTTCGCCAATTTCTGGGCCTACGTCGGCCCGCGCACGCCGATAATTGCCCAGGTGCTGTGGCTGCAGCCAGAGACGATCACGATGATGACGCATTTCACGGTGCTTAAACAAATCGATACCCCCGATAACCGGATGATCTTCCTGGACCCAATGAACGACGTCGTCGAGGTCTCGCACGAACAGCTCGTTAAGGATCCATTTTCGTATCAAACGAAGGGCGGCTCAAAAGGCCAGTTAACGGGCGATATCCTCGTTCCGCATCTGCGGCTTTAGGAATTATTTGCTTCTGGTGTTAAAAATTGTTTATACTTGAAACAGCCCGCACTGGTGAAGTTCACCGGCCCTGCTTCCTCTATTTCAGAAACACCCAGGAGTTTATATGTTGAAGGCGAGATTTGCTCTTCTACTACTTGTTGTCATTTCGTTGACAACCGTTATTTACCCCCAGTCTCCCGATAATGTAAGCATCAAAATAGCGATCGTTGATAAAGCATTAAACTTGAAAAATGTCCCGAAGTTTGGCTTGGTCGTGAACAAGCCCGGCGATACAGGCTTCGTCGAGCGAAAGATTTCAACCGCCGTGGACGGCACCGCATCGTTATCACTTCCGCCGGGGGATTACGTGATCTCATCGGCGGCTCCGCTTCCCTTCGAAGACAGGGTCTTTAGCTGGGAGCAGCCGTTCAACGTCGAATCCGGCCAGGCAGTCACGGTCGAACTCAGCAACGACAACGCAAAGATCTCAGCAGGCGTTTCCGAGGCCGTCAAGGCAGCACCTCGACGCCACATGAGCGAGGCCGCGGAACTTTTCAAGACGCTTCGCAACGGTGTTGTGACGATCGAGGGTGAGCTTGGGTCCGGGACAGGTTTCATCATCGACCCGAGAGGTTTGGTCCTGACCAATCAGCATGTCATCGCGGAAACGAACGACATCCGCGTCCGTTTCGACAAACAAACGGCAGTTCGCGGACACGTGATCGCGACCGACATGGAGCGCGACCTTGCGATCGTGCAGATAAATTTGGGCGCCTTTCCGAAGGGCAGTGTTTTGAAGATCGCGGAGAGCCGTCCGACGGATCCATCGCTACTTGAGGGCGAACAGGTATTCTCGATCGGCAGTCCGCAGCAGCAGGAAAAGATACTGAGCACCGGCATCGTTAGCAAGATCGAGCAGCGGGCAATTATCTCGGACATCAAATTCAGCTATGGAAATTCGGGCGGGCCGCTTTTCAACTCGCTCGGCGAGGTCGTAGGTGTTACCAGCTTTGATCTGAAAGACAAAGACGAAAGTTCGGGACTTGCCGGAATCGTGCGAATCGAAGAGTGCGCTGATCTGATCGCAAAGGCAAAAGATATAGTTTCGAAAAAAGGATCGCCGTCAGCCGAGCTGATGCCCAATTTGCCGGAAGGAACTTTTCCGGTCGAGACGATCAAAACGGCGATCGCCGCAAAGGATTTTCCCGTGAAGCAATATATCTCGGACATTCATAACTACGAGATCAAATACATGACGCCGATCTATAAGTTTTACACGATCGAAAAAGACCGGATCGATTCGCTGAAGGTCCGCGAAAGGCGCAACAAGATGAAAGGCAGTTCGGCCGACATGTTTCGCGACCTGCGAAGCTACAGCGAATACGCCGGCGAGTTGCTGCCGGTGGTCGATATCCTGGCTCTTCCCGAAATTACACCGACCGCCAAATCCATGATCCTGAGCGCCGCGACAAGCGCGACGATCGGTTATTCAACTCCGTTCGCTCTGAAATACAAAGCTGACTTTTCGCAGATGCGATTGACTTGTGACGGTAAAGAAGTCACGCCGCTTCGACGCAGCAAAACCGAGATCGACCGCGACCTCCAAAACTATTACAAATCGAAGAAGCGCTACACCTATGCCGGAGTTTACACATATCCATACGAGCTATTCGCTCCGGGCCGATGCAGCGAACTGAAGCTTCAAGTGTTCTCCGAGGAAGATATCGAAGTACCGATCACCACGATCGTGAACGACGTTACAAAGAATCGCGTCTGGTCCGATTTTCAGGATTTCAGAACCCTGGCTAAAGTCACGCCGTAATTATTTGTCCAGGAACTTTGCGATACCCGCTTTACAATCGTCGGTCATGCGGGCTTCTGCATTGAACTTAGCTCCGAGCTCAAGAGCCGAGTCGAAATCAAGGCCGTCGATCTGGTAGAGGAGCTTTTTAGATAGAATGACGGCAGAGCGACTGACTTTCTCGTAAACGGAAATGTAATCTGCGACATCGTGCTCGAATGTCCCGTCATCGAAAATTCGATTGACCAGGCCAAAAGCTTTCGCTTCCTCGGCTGAGAATTCAAAGCCCTGGGTGATCAGCTCGAATGCCTGTTTTTCGGAGACGTTCCGCCTTAGGATCGCAGTGACCATCGCGGGAACGAAACCTATCTTGACCTCGGGATAACCGAAGCGAGCACAACGCGCCGCGAGAACGATGTCGCATCCAGTTGCAAGTCCGCAGCCGCCCGCAAGTGCCCGCCCGTGAACGGCGGCGATCACTGGAACCTGAACGTTGCGAATTATGGTGAACAGCTCTGCAAGGTTTTTTGCATCCTCGAGATTTTCTTCGTAAGAACTCTCGCTGATCTTTTGCAACACTGAAAGATCGGCCCCCGAACAGAAATCCTTGCCGGCTCCGCGGATCACCACCGCCCGAACCTCTTCGGACCCACTGACATTTTTCAGAGCTTCCTTCAGGGCCGAGATCAAAGCGTCGTTCAGAGCGTTACGCTTCTCGGGCCGGTTAAGCGTCAGATATCGGGTCGATCCCTCGGTCGTACTCAGCAATTCGTCCATTTGTTCAGCGGTAGAGCTGGGCGGCCCTGTCGATCTCGATCGCAAATTGCCCTATGACGCCCGAAACGACAACGATCTGATCGGACGCTTCTCGCCAATCGCGTTGCTCGATAGCCTCGCGGATCGCTGGCAAGGTTTTAACCCCATAGCCCGTGTAGAAGCCCGGAGCGTAGATTTGGTGGCGAAACCAATCACGGCGAGGAAGGCCCTGCGTCCTGAGCAGCGATCGCTCGCTCTTAAAAAGCACTTGATCGACAGCTTGCTGCTCACTTAAAGAAAGCTGACGGCCGGCAGAAGATCTTTGATAATTCTTGACGCTCTCATTCAATTTCGACATCGAATTTTGAAGCGGTGCAAAATTCAGGTAGGGCACATCATCTTTCGGAGCGGGCACGACAAACGTCAGGGTCGGGTCCTGAACAGCCTTCATCATTCCGTTGCGAATTACCTGATTCTCCGCCCGGGTGTCCTCCCGCATCGAATCGGTTAATCGCGTGATCTCGCCCACATAGCCATTTATCGTATCGACAAAATTGGAAAATTCGAACGGCACAATATCTGCGTTGGCTATGCGCAAGGTCATTCGTCCGCCTACCTTCGCAAGTGCAACGCCATACGCAAAATTCGGATCGGCGAAACGCACGTAGTGGTCGAACGAATCATAGATCGAGTGATAATCGCCGCCGTTATCCTCGCCGCCAAAACCGATGTTTAGCGAGGCGATGCCAAGATGCTGAAGGAACGGCGTGAAATCTGAACCCGAGCCAAGAGCCGATATCCGCGTATCGCCACGTTCCATCGCGTCCCGTTTTTGGGCGGGGGACCCTTCGACAATGTCTTGCGCCCGTGCGCGTTCCCAAACTGACATTTTCGTCTGAGGATCGGGAACATCACGAGCAACTTCGTTCACAAACTTCTCGAGCGTGTGCGAACCGCCGACACCTAAAAATCCGCGGCCATTAGTATCACTGTTAATATAGGCGACGGCCTTTTGACTCAGCTCCGCCGCGTGAGTCTCTACCCATTCGGTCGATCCCAGCAACCCTTCTTCCTCGCCGTCCCACGAGCAAAAAAGTATGGTCCGTTTCGGTTTCCAGCCGGTCTTAGCTAGTTCCCCGATACTTTTTGCTTCTTCGAGCATCGCGACCTGGCCGCTTAGCGGATCGTTCGCACCGTTAACCCACGCGTCATGATGATTGCCGCGAATAACCCATTCGTCTGGCCGTTCGCTGCCGGGCATTTTGGCGATCACGTCGTAGAGAGTTTTAGTATCCCAGTTGAATTCAAGCCTTAAATGAACCGTAGGTGTATTGCCGCCATAGTGATACGTCGCAGGCAGAGCTCCACGCCAGTTTTCCGGAACAACTGCTCCATCGAGATTTTTGATCAGGGGCAGAGCGTCGGCGTACGAGATGGGCAGGACCGGAATTTTCGTGAGCGTTTTCGCGTCTTTGATCGAGATGCGCTTTGCATCCTTGGTCGCACCGA
>JBDTZW010000282.1:0-9768 GCA_040004905.1 Acidobacteriota bacterium | reverse complement strand
AAGACGGAAAGGAGTTGACGCATTGTTCAACA
This sequence comes from Acidobacteriota bacterium, assembly GCA_040004905.1. Classification (GTDB taxonomy): domain Bacteria; phylum Acidobacteriota; class Blastocatellia; order Pyrinomonadales; family Pyrinomonadaceae; genus OLB17. The sequence continues at coordinate 9,736 of JBDTZW010000282.1, read as the reverse complement.
ACCAAGAATGAGGCAAACGTGCCCTTGTTCATCGTCGGCGATCCAAATCATTTGCCGAAATCGGACACGAACTATCTAGCCTCACATTCCAATATTTTCGCTACTCTTTTGGATCTGATGGACCTACCGGGCGGATCGCGGCCGCATTCCTACGCCCTTTCTCTGTTTAAGGCCACACGGGCCGATTCAAAACCCAGATACTATTTCGAAGGAAATCTAAATAGCCGTTTTGGCAATTCGAGAAATCTTTTCGATCAGTGATCGGCGAGTCAAGTAGAGATACAAATCGGTGGAATAGGTGGCCCTCCCTTGCAACAACCATCAATATTGTGCTAATTATTGGTCGGGGCTGGTTTGCTCAGACCGGTTTCCTGACACCCTCTGGACAATTCAAACCTTGAGAAGTAAAGTTTAGCCAACGATTATTCGGTTGAAATCATCATTAGTCACGACAGATCTGCCGGTTGGTACAACGGCAAATAGTGTCTGCGTAGAGCGTCTTTGCGATGAGCGGAATGCGGGTCTTAAACAGCCGGTTTCGCGGGAGATTAGGAGATGAAAAGCGAGAACGCCAAAAGGAAGGAATCGGGCGACAAGGGTGTATTACTTGACCCGGAGAGGAAAAGCCCACGTGCGAAGGAATTTGAGGACAAGCTCTCCGGCTTTATAGTCGGGCAGGAGCGTGCCGTACGCCGCATGAGCGGGCTGTTTCAGATATATCTCGCCGGAATGAACAATCCGTCACGGCCGCTGGGAACGATGCTGTTTCTCGGACCGACCGGTTCAGGTAAAACGCGCGTCGTCGAGGCCGCAGCCGAAGTACTGTTCGGTGAACCGCACGCAGTAGTCAAAATAGACTGCGCCGAATTTCAGCACTCGCACGAGATCGCAAAATTGATCGGTTCGCCTCCTGGCTACCTTGGCCATCGTGAGACCTCGCCGATGCTGACGCAGGAAAATCTAGACAAATCGCATACGGATGAGAACAAGCTGACCTTTGTGTTGTTTGATGAGATCGAAAAAGCTTCTGATTCGCTATGGCAGCTCCTGCTGGGGATTTTGGACAAGGCGACGCTTACCCTAGGTGACAATCGCCGGGTCGATTTCTCGCGTTCGGTCGTGATCATGACCTCAAACCTGGGTGCCCGTGAGATGTCGGAAATGATCTCCGGCGGCATCGGATTTGCGCCGACAAAATCCGACAAAGCCAAAGAAGATAACGAGATCGATACCAAGATCTATCGCACTGCACTCGAGGCGGCGAAGCGAAAATTCTCGCCGGAGTTCATGAACCGCATCGACAAGGTCGTCGTGTTCCGCAGCTTAAAAGAACATCATCTCGGACGAATTCTCGATATCGAATTGAGAGGCGTTCAAGATCGCATCACGGAATCCGCCGGGACCAAGTTTGTCTTTGAGTGCTCGGACGAGGCCAAAGCGTTTCTTCTCAGCGAAGGCATCGATCTTAAATACGGCGCTCGCCACCTCAAACGCTCGATCGAGCGATTTTTGGTGTATGCATTGTCAAATCTGGTCGCGACGGAACAGGTTGAAACAGGCGATTTTGTATCTATTGACTACGACCCGGACAAAAAGGCACTCACCTTCACCAAACAATCAGGCAAGATGATCGTCAGCGATATTTCAGACGAGATCGACGACGACGAACCGAGGCTGGCGAATGCGGATGCGGCGGCCCTGCCTATTCCTGCGGCCCAGGCTGCGTCGGAAAGAAGCAAATCGAAGGGCGAAAATCAGGATGTTTGATCGATCTCCGATTGATCGGTCATTCCCAGGTAGAGGAGCGAAGCAATTCGCTCCTCTTCTTATTTCGCGGAAATGGTTCTGACGCTCAACTTTCCCACTTCATCGAACGCTTTACCGCTTCGTGCCATTTCGCCAGAAGCTCGTGCGATTTTTTTGATTCGCTCAGTTGCGGTTCGAATCGTTTATCGGCTTTCCAATGTTCGGCGAGCTCGTTCGGAGATCTCCAATAACCAACCGCGAGCCCGGCAAGATAGGCAGCTCCCAGAGCGGTCGTCTCCATAGTCTTAGAGCGAACGACCGGTATCTGCAAAATGTTCGCTTGAAACTGCATCAGTAGATCGTTCACGGTAGCTCCACCATCGACGCGTAGCTCTTTCAATTCGATATTTGTATCGGCGTGCATCGCCGTTAATAGGTCTGCGGTTTGATACGCGATAGATTCAAGGGCCGCCCTCGCGATATGTGCTTTGCCCGCCCCGCGGGTCAGCCCAATTATCAACCCGCGCGCTTCCTGGTCCCATTGTGGAGTTCCGAGTCCGGCAAACGCGGGAACGAAAAAAACGCCGCCATTATCATCGGCGGATGCGGCCAGGCTTTCAACGTCAGACGACCTTTCGATAATTCCGAGCGAATCTCGCAGCCATTGAATCACCGCCCCGCCGATAAATATGCTGCCTTCGAGCGCGTAGTACGTTTCCCCCCGAATTTGCCAGCCGACGGTTGTCAGCAACCGATTCTGCGATACAACCGGCGACTTACCCGTGTTCTGGAGCATAAAGCAGCCGGTACCATACGTATTCTTGGTCGCACCGGTCCCGAAGCAAAGCTGTCCGAAAAGTGCGGCCTGCTGGTCGCCGGCGATTCCCGCGATCGGTATACCCTTCAACTCGTCGGGTGTTTCGATCTCACCGTACACTTCGCTCGATGAGCGAACCTCGGGGAGGATCGAACGCGGTATCCGAAATATTTCGAGCAATTCATCGTCCCAATCGAGTCTGCGTATATCATAGAGCATCGTCCTCGAAGCGTTTGAAACATCGGTAATATGAAGCCGCCCATTCGTCAATTTCCAAACCAGCCAGGTATCCACGGTCCCGAAGGCAAGCTCTCCATTTTCAGCACGTCGCCTGACCTCACCGATATTCTCGAGTATCCATGCGATCTTGCTCGCGGCAAAATATGCGTCGACCTCGAGGCCTGTCTTTCGTCTTATCAGATCCCCGTTGGCTTCTCGTATTTCACTGCACGCAGACGCTGTTCGCCGGTCCTGCCAGACGATGGCGTTACAGATCGGGTCGCCCGTTTGCCGGTCCCAGAGGATGGTAGTCTCACGCTGGTTGGTTATTCCGACCGCAGATATATCTAACGCCGAGAGACTCACTTTGCGGAGGGCTGCCGTCGCAGTTTCTACCTGGCTTTGCCAAATTTCGAACGGATCGTGCTCGACCCATCCAGGCTGAGGATATATCTGCGTGAACTCTCGCTGTTCCCCGGCGACGACGTCGCCGCTCTGGTCGAAAATGATAGACCTACTGCTCGTTGTTCCCTGATCGAAAGCTAAGATTAATGTCATTTTACAAATATATGTATAACCGAATATGGTGGTTTGTCCCGTAAATACAGCCCAATGGCGGTTCCATGCATCAATGCTTACTTCTGAGAAACGACGTCTTTACTATCATATGTGCTTAAGATAATATGATTCAAGCCGTTTCAATTATATCAGGAGGAATAGAATATGGGCGATAGCAGCCTCGCGGATCTCGAAGAATTCTTTCTCGCTTTGTCGGACGGTACTCGCCTGCGGCTCTTAAACCTTATGCGTTTGGGCGAGGTTTCCGTGGGCTATCTTTCGGACGAGCTGCGTCAAAGCCAACCCAAGATCTCTCGCCATCTTGCCTATCTGCGCTCGGCTGGCCTTGTCGAGACCCGGCGTGACGGCAAGTGGATCTACTACCGCATATCACGGTCATCCGATTTTGCGATGCAAGCCCTTAACGTCGCTATGGATTGGGTCGATCAATTATCGGGCCGAACGACGGAAAGCAGGTCAAGCGCAAGAAAAATCGCTATTAGGCAGCCGGTACAAATTGTCGATCGGGTCCACGAGGAAAACGAACCATATTCAAACGAGATCGAGATCTATTTGCTCTGATCCGTTTCGACCAGCGGATACGGACAGTGCCGGCACCCGCTTTTGCAGCAATAACCGCGATTCTTCAAAAACCTCGCCGTGAGGACCATCATTCCTTCTTCGAAATAGAAATCGCGACCCTCAACAAAGGTTTCTCCCTGCATCGCCTCTTCCTTCTCAATATCGGTGCTCATATAAAACGAGAAATTCCTTGTTGCCTTCGGCTCCGAGTATCGGCGAATCGGTCACGCCCGAAACAGAAAGGCCCAGTTTTACAGCAAAGGCGTTGACCTCGTCGATCACGCGATGATGCTTTTCGGATTCGCGAACCACGCCGCCCTCACCCACCTCTCCGCGGCGCACCTCAAATTGAGGTTTGATCAAGATGACGATCTTCCCATCGTCCTTCAAGAGTGGGATTATCGCGGTGAGGATCTTGGTCACCGAGATAAACGAAACGTCAACGACAGCGAGATCGAATCTTTCTACGAAATCTGCCGGCGTAATATTCCGCGCGTTTGTATTCTCCCGCACCTCCACTCTCTGGTCGTTCCGAAGCTTCCATACCAGCTGATTAGTACCTGAATCGACCGCTACTACCCGGGCCGCTCCGTGCTGAAGCAGGCAATCGGTGAAGCCTCCGGTCGAGGATCCGACGTCTATACAAATATATCCGTCCGGGCATATATGAAAAAACTCCAATGCCTTCTGTAGTTTAAGACCGCCGCGGCTCACATATTTAGACTCCGGTGACTCGCCTTTTATCCGTATGGCCGCAAGCGTGTCAAACAGTTCCGATGGCTTCTCGACACGCTTTTCATCGACCAAAACAACACCAGCCATGACCATTGCCCGAGCTTTAGCCTCCGATTCGGCCAACCCTCGATCCACGACCAATTTGTCGGTCCTTTCCTTCTTTGCCATTTAGTCAGTAAACCAATATCAGCAAGCTTTATTTTATCGCATTTCCTTGAAACAAAGGTTCGATGATAATTTAGATTCGCATTGAAGAATGGAAAGACGCACCCATTATTCGCGGTTCGCGAAATTTGCCTGGTTCGCGCTCGGTTACAACATCCTCGTGATCCTGTGGGGCGTCTTCCTGCGTGCGTCAAAATCCGGAGATGGTTGCGGCCAACATTGGCTGACATGCGGAGGCGAGGTAGTGCCGTCCGCGCCGCAATTAAAAACCGTTATCGAATTCTCGCATCGGATAACGAGTTCACTTGCCGGGATCGTCATTATCGTTTTGCTCGTTTGGGCGATAGCGATCTGGTATCACGATCGCGGCGAAAATACTCGCAGGATACTGCGGGCTGCGATGGGCTCGTTTCTCTTCGTTGTCTTCGAGGGCCTTCTTGGCGCAGGCTTAGTTCTAACGGGAAACACGGCCGAAAATCTTACGCCCGAGCGTCCTTTCTGGATGGCCGCGCATCTTTTAAATACGCTCGTGCTGGTTGCGTTCCTAACGATGACCGCGTGGTTCGCCGACGGTGGAGGACGGCTGAATCTTAGTACTTCGTCGAGATATCTGGCGTTACTCGCCCTCGCACTACTATTGATCCTGGCCGTCGGAATGAGCGGGTCGATCGCCGCATTAAGCAGCATGATCTTTCCGTCAACTACGCTCGCCGAAGGCCTGTCAAAGGACCTCTCACCGACCTCACACGTTCTGCTTCGGCTTAGGCTCCTTCACCCGATCTTGTCCATTGGCGCCGGGGTGTATCTGATCTTCGTGACAGGCTGGTTAAAGTCAAAGGCGCCCGGCAGACCCGGCGTGGTTCGATGGTCGAATATTTTATCGATACTCGTTGTGACCCAGGTCGCCTTCGGCTCGGCTACGCTCCTAATGCTCGCGCCTATCGTGATGCAGCTAGGCCACCTATTCCTGGCGGACGCGATCTGGATAAGCACCGTTTTGTTTATTGCTTGTTTTCTCGAAAACGAGTCGGGAGAGGGGTCCGTCGATACCGTCTAGCTTTTACCGCCCCCGGCCATCCGATCCAGCTCGCTCTGAAGATCCGTCCTGATATTTTCGACCTCCTCGTCGCTCGCGTCCTGAGGTACCTCGATCGGCTCTCCAAACGTCATAACGGCCCGCGTGAACGGCCGTGGAATCTGCAGCCCATCCCAGCTATTTACGGTCCAGTATTTTCGCGGCCGCACCATGAATGGGAGGATCGGATTGCCCGTCTTTTTAGCCAGCAGAACCACCCCATGCTTGACTTGGTGACGCGGCCCCTTAGGGCCGTCGACCGTAAACCCCATCGCAAGGCCGGCATTCATGCCCCGTATCATTTTTACCAGCCCCTTTGCACCGCCTCGAGTCGACGAGCCGCGTATCACGCCAAACCCCAAACGCTGCAAAAAACGGGCAATATATTCGCCGTCAAAGCTCAGCGATGTTAGAAACACGATCCCTCGCCGCTTTAGATAAAATGTACCGAGAAAGATCTGGTCATGCCAGGTTGCATAAACAGGTAGTTTCCCATCATCCTCGATCTTTCTGAGATTCTCAGCGCCCTGGGTTTCGAACCGAATCGTCGCTCCGATCGCGAATATCGCAAAATAAAAGGCCCAGTCGGCCAACCGTATCAGAACACGCTGTTTAAGCGGATAGGCGGAAAGCGGAGCAAATCGGTAAACATTTTCGTTATCGTCAGGCACGTATAGAAAATAAGTAGCAATTCGGGTTATTATTTGCAACAAAGGCGATTTTGAAATCGTAAATCGTTTTTGCGGAATCTTCGCAAATGAAGCGGCAAATACTCATCATCGATGACCATAACGACCTGGCGGGTGCCCTCGAAGAGGTCTTTACCCATCAGGGCCATCAGGTCAAAACCGTCGAAACACGGCGCGAGGCCGTCAAGATCGACGATATCCAACAATTTGACCTAACAATAACCGATCTCGAGGTTGAGAACGATCCCGCCGAGTTCAATTTAAACGGAAATTCGAACGTGTGCCTTCCTTCGGAGATATTGGCTCAACCCGGCGAGCACATCAAGGCGTTCAAGATCTGCGCGAGCAATTTCAGACGTGACGAATTTGACGAGGAAGAATTAAAGTCGATCGTCGCGACCGTGCTCGATTACAAGATCCGCCATGTGGACAACGCTGACGAGGTTCACCATCTACGCGAAAGCATCGAGTTTGAACTGCCGAGCGCGATGTCGCTGATGCACGTAGTGCTCGAATATCTGATGAAACGTGTCGAGATGCTTGGTGTGATCAAGGCCGAGCAGTCGAACCTCTACGTGGCCCTCGACGAGGCTTTTGTAAACGCCGTTAAGCATGGAAATAAATTTGATGCTAAAAAGATGATAAGGATCGCGGCCGACGTCTCGCGCGGCGAGGCCCGGTTCACCATCGAGGATGAAGGCGAAGGGTTCGATGTAAAAAACATTCCCGACCCGCTGAATCCCGAAAATCTCTTCAAGACGTCCGGCCGCGGCGTCCTTTTTATTTACAACATCATGGACGAGGTAAAATACAACGCAAGGGGCAATCGTCTGACCATGATAAAAAAGGCCGCGGACCATAGCGAACAGAGATCGTGACAGCGATATAATCGTATCCATAGCGATTCTTTGCGGCTAAGATGAGAGTAACAATCGGGCAGATCAACACCACCAACGGCGACCTCGCCGGCAATACTCAGAAGATAATCTCCGCGATCGAAACGGCAAAGCAGCAAGGCTCCGACCTGATCGTTTTTCCCGAAATCACTACACACGGATATACGTCGCAGGATTGGTTTCAGGACCCAGATATTGTCGATCACGCCCTCGATCCGCTAAAAAAAATAATTCCCGCCACAAAAGGCATTACCGCGATCGTCGGCACGATCCTGAAGAATCCTGACAAAGACGGGCGGCAGATCTATAATGTCGCTGCTGTCCTGCACGACGGCAAGCTGCTGGGATTTGAAGAAAAAGCCTTGCTACCCGAATACGATGTCTTTGACGACCCGCGTTATTTCGAACCCGGAAAAACGAGACGCATATTTGAGGTCAACGGAGTCAAGCTCGGCGTTGTCGTCTGCGAAGATTTCTGGAACGACAAAACATTTTGGAAGGAACGGCTATACGAGACAGATCCGACCGACGAGGTCATCGCTCTCGGCGCCGATGTGATCGTTTCGATCAATGCATCGCCATACAACAAAGGGAAGATCCGGCTTCGTTGCGACATGGTCTCGCACCGGGCCCGGCAGCAAAAAAAGCCGATCGTTTTTGTAAATCTGGTCGGCGGCAACGACGGGATCATCTTTGACGGAGCTAGCCTGATCGCCGACCACGAAGGCGATATTATTCTGCAAGCTCCGGCATTTGAGGAGTGCGTTGAAACGGTTGAGCTCGATTGTCGAAACCCCGACGCACGAGGCATCACCGGCGGCGAGGTCGAATCAATTCACGGAGCACTCGTCCTCGGCATCCGCGACTATGCGGCGAAGAATGGTTTCAAGAAGGCTGTTTTGGGACTTTCGGGAGGTATCGACTCGACGCTGGTCGCCGCTCTTGCCGCCGAAGCTCTCGGCGCCGAAAATCTGTTGTGCGTAATGATGCCTTCGCCGTTTTCCTCTGAGGGCAGCATAAAAGACTCGGAAGAATTGGTCCGCAATCTCGGCTGCGAAAGCCGGATCGAATCTATCTCCGATTCATTCGAAGTTTTGCTTAATCAAATGGAGCTCGATAAGCCGACAAAAGGCGGTGAGAGCTTGGCTGCGGAAAATATTCAGTCGCGTCTTCGCGGCGTTATCCTCATGGCGATCTCGAATGCCGAAGGACGCCTACTTCTCTCTACCGGAAACAAGAGCGAGCTCGCAGTTGGATACTGTACGCTCTATGGTGATACCAATGGCGGCCTGGCTGTTCTCGGCGACGTGCTTAAAACCGAGGTCTGGCAGATCGCCCGCCGCATCAACGAAAAGGCTGGCCGCGAGATCATTCCCGAAAAGATCATCGACAAAAAGCCTTCGGCCGAATTGGCTCCAAATCAGTTCGATCAGGACAGCCTGCCGCCCTACGAACTGATGGATCCCGTGTTGACGATGTACTTCGAGCAAAAAGCATCGCCCGCTGAGATCATAGCGGCCGGCAATGATACCGAGCTCGTTTACAGCATCCTCAACAAGGTCGAATCGCCCGCTAACGAATTTAAACGCCAGCAACTCCCGCCGACTCTCATAATTTCCAAGAACGCCATCGGTGTCGGCCGCCGCCGCCCGATAACCCATAAATATCGTCGAGCATCCAAATCGTAGGTTGACGCACTAATTAGACAAAACATAATCTTTTGGAGGACCCACATGAATAGAGTTGTCGCTGCCGTTGTGATTGGATCTGCGCTCGTCGTCGCTTCGTTTGCTCAGGAAAAGGTCGACCGGCGGACCATCGAGGTAACGGGCTCGGCCGAGCGGCTTATCACACCCGATATTTTTACCTTCAAGATCACGCTTTCCGAACGCGTTGAAAACAAGCAAAAGGTCACCATCGAGCAACAGGAGAGCAGTCTCCGGCGGGAATTGACGCAGGCGGGTATTGACGTATCCAAGGAGCTGACGGTCTTCGATCTTTCGTCGACCTATATTCGCCAGAAGCGAATGAAAGATACGCTTGCGACGAAGGACTACCGACTGAAACTGACCGACCCTGCAAAAATTGCCATGCTTCAGGATATTGCCGACCGGTTGAACATTTCGAAACTTGACCTGATCGACACGGACATCTCCGATATTACACGTCATCGCCGTGAGGTTAAGATCGAGGCCATCCAGGCGGCTAAGACGAAAGCAGATTACCTGCTGACCGCTATCGGAGAAAAAGTGGG
>JBDTZW010000412.1:0-30882 GCA_040004905.1 Acidobacteriota bacterium | reverse complement strand
GGAGCCCTCCGGCTTTATTTCCCGTGCTCGGATTTTGATTGAGGACCGCTCCGAATTTAGAAGCGTATTCCTTATACCAATCGACCATTGCGTAGATCTTTCGGCCGGTGACGGAATCCTTGGCCCGGTTTGCAAGGATATGCTCGGCTCCGCAGAATTCCGGCACCTCTGTAAGCAAAACTGTTCCACCGCTTCGCACGAGCAGATCGGAACAGTAACCTAGGGACGGATTCGCTGATATGCCGGAAAAACCATCCGAGCTACCGCATTTCACGCCGAGAACAAGGTCGCTGACCGGAAATTCTTCCCTGACGCACTTGTTCACCTCGGGGAGCATTTTTTCGATCTCTCTGAGACCGAGCTCGATCGCTTCCTGCGTGCCCCCTACATCCTGAATGCCGATCTTGAAGACAGGCTTCAGGATCGGCTTATCGCGTTTTGTAAGGTATTTTTCGACGAAGGAGAGATTGGTCTTTTCGCATCCGAGGTCGATCAGTATGACACCCCCGACATTCGGATGATCGGCATAGTTGGACAGCGTTCGCATCATCACGTCGAGGGTTGAACCATCCTGACACCCGCATCCTTTGTTGTGCGGGATCGCAACCACACCGTCCACGTTCGGGAATTTCTCGCGGTTGTAATGCATGAATTCCGCCATCATCGATATTTGCGTCGCCTCGTGGCTCGCACACATCGATGTCGGCACGATCAGGACAAAATTTCGCGTGCCGACGCGTCCATCTGCGCGCCGAAATCCCTTGAACGTCTCTATCTCGTCCGGCACAAAATAATCGGGCACGGGTGTGTGAAGATCTTCGGGAAGGTTGCGAACGACGGGAACGTCGTCGGTCATGTTCTCATGTGTGATCCATTCGCCTTTTTCGATGCCCAATGAAGTGCCTATCGGCTGTCCGTACTGACGGACGAATTCTCGTGCCGGGATCTCGCGAGTAGCAAAGCGATGACCCGGAGGTACCGATCTAGCGACCGTTACGACCTCTTGATTAGGAAGTAAAAGAACCAAGCCGTCAGGCGTTTCTTTTTTAACGACGGCCACATTATCGTCGGGATTGACGATTATGGCGTAGTCGCTCACGGGAACGGTTCTTTCGACTAATGTATCCAACATAGATCTTTCAAACAAAGAGATCGGGCAAAACATAAGACCGCACGTCAGGATGAAGGCGGATCAACAAACCCGGATTCTCGTTCGTTTGCTCCTTCAGCTTATCGGGGTCGTTCGAAAGCTCCGTCGCTATCATTCGCTTAAAACTTTCCCGCTTTGCGGGGGCAGTCGATGCATCGACGATCGATTGAACTAACCTTTTCGCTCTGAGGATCGCGGCAGGGCCCAGTGTGAGAATGTGCGTAGCACTCCGACATTCCGCTTCATCCTTTTCCGATATCTTGCTGCCGCCGACTTTGAATTTCGAAATATGGTGCTCCAAAATGGCCGGTGAGATCGGAATAACTCCGGCGACGTCGTTGAATCTCGCACCAGAATCGGGTTTTATATAGCAAAGATGCGAAGCCGCTTCGGCCTCGGGGCCAAAACCCAGAAAAAAAAGGTCAATCCCACCGAGCGATTCGAGCCTTTCAATGTATTTGATCAGTTCCCCCTCAATATCGTCCGTCTCGGTGATCATGGGCGTAAAACTTTTGATCTTGCGAAAAAAATCGTCACCCAAGAGCCGCTCAAAATCGCGAACGAAGCTGAGGCTGTTGTTCATACGCATCGGGGCCAAAGCATCTTGTGTAAAAACATGCAGTCGGTTAAGCAGGCCATCTATTTCATCAGAACCTGCAAGATCCGCGACCAAACGAAACATCGCTTGGGCGCCCCGACCACCTAACAAGACGATTACGATATCGCCCTGATTCTCGGCAGCATAGGCGACTAGTTCATCAAACATCGCTCTGCCGACTGCGTTCTCACTTTCCAGAACGTTATACTTGAACGTCCTCGAATCAGACGGATGAAGAGGAAGCTGCTCCGAATGAGAAAGCCACAGATTACCGGCCGAGAGGCGTCGATCTAAATTCTTTTTTGAAGAAGTTTTCACCAAGACAAAGTCCTGATTTATTTTAATTGGTTAAACCAATTAAAATCAAGCGCAATATTATATTTTCAATAAAGGATAAGAATATCTTATGCCGTTATTAGAAAACGAGCGATTAAACCTATGCGATATATGGCTTGACATTTATGATCGCGGTAAGGCAAACTTTCTCCGCCGCGCGTCAAATGGTATTACCTCTTAAGAAAGAAGAGCTTAACCAATTTCTCGAACCTTTTTGATATGAGTTATTCCAAAATGGACTTAACCGGTAGGACTGCCGTTGTCATCGGCGGAACATCCGGTATTGGCCGTGCAATTGCGCACGGCCTAGCCGAGGCCGGAGCCGATGTAGTTTGCACCTCACGAAGGATGGAACAGGTCGAAGCTACTGCCGCAGAGATCGAAGCCTTCGGCAGGCGCAGCCTTCGCGTCATCTCGGATGTTTCGGACCGTGCATCGATCGAAGATCTGTTGGGTGAAACAGCAGCGGCGTTCGGCAAAGTAGACGTACTAGTTAACTCAGCTGGGCGCACTAAACGTGAACCGACCGTCGACGTAGATGAAGAGAACTGGAACGCAATTTTCGAGACAAACGTGACTGGAACACTCCGGGCATGCCAGATTTTCGGCCGCCATATGATCGAGAAGGGCTACGGGCGGATCGTAAATATTGCGTCTCTCTCGACCTTCGTTGCTTTGTTTGAAGTCGCTGCGTACTCGGCGAGCAAGGCCGCGGTCGCCTCGCTCACAAAATCGCTTGCTATCGAATGGGCAAGGCACGGTGTGAATGTCAACGCGATCGCACCTGGCGTTTTTCGCACGCCTCTTAACGAGAACTTGCTCGATGAGACCGCCCGCGGCAAGGAGTTTCAGATGCGTACCCCGATGGGCCGCTTTGGTAAGGTTGAAGAACTCGCGGGGGCGGCCATATTTCTCTCCTCCGAGGCGGCAAGCTTCGTAACCGGCGAGGTGCTGGTCGTCGATGGTGGTTTCCTTGCTAGCGGCGTTAATCAATAAGGTCGAATAGTTTGAATTCTGAGCTGGACGAAAAAACACAGCGGATCACCGCCATGCTTTCGCGCGAACGACTCGACGCGGTGCTCCTGAGTTCGCAGCATAACTTTGCGTGGCTGACCGGCGGGGGCTCCAACGGTGTCGACCTGAGCCGTGAGAATGGGATCGCTACTTTGTTGATCACCCGCGAAGGAAAACGATTTGTGCTGGCAAGCTTGATCGAGATAGATCGGATGTTCGGCGAAGAAGTTGCGGCCAATGATTTTGATCGGGTTGACTATTCATGGCAAGACGAGAAGAGGGGAGCCCTTTTCGTTTTGGAAAAGGCTAGATCGGTTTTAATGCCGGGAACCGCAATCGCTTCGGATGTTCCGATGGGGAAAGACGTTCCTAGCATCGAAAACAAGATAGCGAAATGTCGATACGCATTGACCGAAAATGAGACCGAACGGTTTCGTGATCTTGGACGTGATGCGGGTCGAAGCCTTCGAGCGGTGATCGACAGATTGGAACCTGGCGAAACCGAATTGCAGATCGCCGAAAAGATGCGGCATGAACTCAGCAAGAAAGATATTGCCTCAGTCGTAACACTGGTCGCGGCCGACGAAAGAATAAGCGGATTTCGCCATCCGATCCCGAGTGCAAACCGATGGCAGAAGACCTTGCTCATCGTAACTTGCGCGAAACGCTATGGCTTGATCGCGAGTCTTAGCCGAATGATTTGCGTGGGCCGAGTGCCCGACGAATTGAAAGCACGAACCGATGCTGCGGCTTACGTTTACGCTAAAATGCTCGATTCGACTCGCCCCGGCCAGACCGGTGCGGACATTTATCAGACAGCGGCGAGCGCATATTCCGAGCGCGGGTTCGCCGACGAGATCGATCGTCATCATCAAGGCGGCGCCGCAGGCTATCGGACGCGCGATTGGGTCGCTCATCCGGCTAGCGAGGATATTGTCACGGCAAATCAGGCATTTGCGTGGAACCCCTCAATAACCGGAACTAAAGTGGAAGAAACCTGCATCGTTACCGAGCGCGGCATTGAGATCATCACCGCGTCACCCGATTTTCCGCAGATCCTGAATGTTGTCAATGGACGCGAGTACCTCTCGCCCGGTATTTTAACTATCTAGGAGCCAGAGCGAATGAATGATGTAAACGAGATAGTCGAGGATTATGAAGATCCGAAATCTGAGGGGAATGTTTCTCCGCCGGAAATATCTGCATCCTCCATTACGGGAGCGGTCATCGCCGCCGCCGAGGAAGTGAAACCACGCGTGGGGAATTTCCGGTGGGCGATCTGCACTCTCTTGTTTTTTGCGGCCACCGTCAATTACATCGACCGGCAGGTGATCGGCATTCTTAAGCCGACACTATCCACTCAGTTCAACTGGACCGAACTCGATTACAGTTGGATCGTCTTTTCGTTTCAAACCGCCTATGCCATAGGGTTGCTTTTCGTCGGCAAGCTTATGGACAGGTTCGGCACGAAGAAAGGATTCGCCTTCGCGATCGTCGTCTGGAGCCTTGCCGCGATCGCCCACGCATGGGCGATCGGAATAGGAACATTCTCTTCGCCCATAGTGGCGCCGATCGTAGCGGCAATTGTCTCGGCATTTAATTCGATCAGCTCGCTGTTTGGTGCGGCTCCATGGACGTTTACACTATCGGTTTCCGTGATCGGCTTCATGGTCGTTCGATTTGTGTTGGGCCTGGGAGAAGCGGGTAACTTTCCGGCTTCGATCAAAACGGTTGCGGAGTGGTTCCCTAAAAAGGAACGCGCCCTCGCAACGGGAGTATTCAACGCGGGCACGAATGTAGGCGCTTTGGTTACACCACTGGCCGTTCCCGCGATCGTACTTGCATGGGGATGGTACGAGGCATTCGTCTTTACTGGCATCATCGGGTTTATCTGGCTTGGGTTCTGGCTTTTCATTTATAAACGACCCGAAGAACACAAACGCCTTTCAAAGAGCGAGCTGGCATATATTCAGAGCGACCCGATCGAGCCTTCAGCCCGCGTTCCATGGCGGCGGCTTTTTCCGCACCGGCAGACTTGGGCGTTCGGTATCGGTAAATTTTTAACCGATCCGATCTGGTGGGTCTACCTTTTCTGGCTGCCGGATTTTCTGAAAAAACAGTACAGTCTCGACCTCAGCAATTTCGGAATTCCCCTTGCGGTAATTTACGTGATCGCAGACTTGGGTAGCGTCGGCGGCGGATATATTTCGTCTGCGCTTATTAAACGTGGATGGACGATCAACCGCAGTCGTAAGACGGCAATGCTGATCTGCGCTCTGGCCGTTGTTCCGATCGTTTTTGCTTCTATAACTTCGCAGCTCTGGGTAGCCGTGATACTGATCGGAATAGCTGCCGCGGCTCATCAGGGATGGTCGGCAAATATCTTCACGCTTTCGTCCGATATGTTTCCGAAACAAGCAGTCGGCTCCGTCGTAGGGATCGGCGGTATGATGGGCGCGGTCGGCGGCATGCTGATCTCACCGCTTGTCGGTTTGATCCTCGATAAGACGGGCAGCTATCTGCCCATCTTTATCATTGCTGCATCGGCGTACCTTATCGCCCTGCTAATTATTCACTTGCTTGCGCCTAGGCTCGAGCCGGCAAATATTAATTACGAATAAGCTATTTTTCATATCGGATCCAGTCGATGTCGGCGGTACCCGCATCGTTGAATTTACGGGGTCGACTAAAGAAGAATCCGATCTTCGCTCCGATCCAACGGCCTTCGCGAGCGGTGAATGGTTCGCCCACGGATCTAAAATTATTGCCGTCAGAACTGTAAGTTAACGAACAAATAGCGCCCGCTTTAACCTTCAATCGCAAATAGACATCATTTGTCTGTAGTAATTGCGGTGAGCTCTCGGTTTCCTGGGAACCTTTATCCGCTTCCTTCGCCGTTGCTTGGGAAACAAACAACTTACCTTGCCGGTTAGTTATTCCAAGATAGGAATAATCCATGCCCATTACAACGAGACCGAAACGCTCACCTTCAAATCGTGCGTCGAGATGCACTTTTGCGGTCGCTGTAAACTCTTCGGCGGGGAACTTCTGCAGCAGCAGACTAGGCAGATCCCAGAGATCTTTGTAATTCTCCGGCTGCTGCACGGAGAACATTTTCAAAACACCTTTCTCGGGATACGGGAAAGCCCAGCCCGCCACCGGATCGGCGTGCCATTGCCACTGTTCGCCGATTTCGTTTCCATTGAACTCATCATCGTCCTGCGGCGTTTCTATCGGATAGTTTTTCCCTACGTCGGGTTTCTTGTTACGCAAAACCGGTTCGCCTGTTCCGTCGCCGTCAGTATCAGTCCCGATCGCGGGAAATCCGTTTTTCCATGCGACGGGCTGAAGATGAACGACGCGGCCGTATGCTCCCTTGTCCTGAAAATGCAAGAACCACCACTCGCCGGTCTGCGTATCGACGAGGCCGCCCTGATGCGGTCCGTTGATCGCCGTCCTGCCCTGGGCAAGAACTATTTTTCTCTCGTACGGACCGTAAATATTCTTCGAGCGAAGCGCAAGCTGCCATCCGGTCGCGACGCCGCCCGCAGGAGCAAGGATATAATACCAACCGTTTAACCTGTAAAATTTCGGTCCTTCGACCGTTGGGTCGGACGCGTGTCCGTCAAAGACGATCACTCCGTCTTCCAGAACGCGCTCTCCCTCTTTATTCATTTTGTTGACGACCAAAATGCTCTTGATCCCCGCACGGCTTCCGGCAAATGCGTGAACGAGGTACGCATTCCCGTTATCATCCCAGAGCGGGCACGGATCGATCCAGCCTTTCGCTTCCTTGATCAACAAAGGCTTTGACCATTCGCCTGCCGCGTCTTTGGCCTTGACCATATAAACGCCGAAGTCCGGGTCGCCGTAATAGATATAAAATTCGCCGGCGTGGTAGCGGATCGAAGGCGCCCAGACGCCATTGCCATGCTGCGGACGCGAAAAGACATCCCACGGTTCGAGTTGGCTAATGGCGTGGTTGATGATTCTCCAATTGACCAGGTCTTTCGAATGAAGGATCGGAAGGCTGGGCACAGCATTAAAACTCGACGCTGTCATATAGAAATCATCACCGACGCGGATGACATCGGGGTCAGAATAGTCGGCGTGAATTATGGGATTTTTATAGGTGCCGTCGCTATTGTCGGCCACCCAGACCTTTGATACTCGGGAGGACTGCGATCGGACCTGAAACGCGAGCAGGAGCGAAGCGAAAATTACGGCCGCGAACGTAAAGGTCTTCATTTCGGGATGCCGTTTTGGCCATCGGCGATCGCCTTGATGGCGGCGTTCTCTTCTTCTTCGAGCCGTTGAGCTTTCTGAGTTTCGACGAGGTGGTCGTGCATTGCCTGCTGGGCGGCTTCAGCGTCGCGTTCGCGCATTGTGCGATAAATATTCTGGTGTTGTTCGGCCGATTGTTTGAGATCTCGTGCTCGCTTAACAGTCTTGCTGCGGGTGTCGTAAAGTATCGTCGCGATCATATTCATCAGCGATGTAAGAATTCGATTGCCCGAGGCGGCGGCGATCGTCTGATGAAAACGCATGTCGTGGACGAGGTATTTTTCCGGATCATCCAGGGTCGAAAACATCCCCGCGATCTCCTCGCTCATGAGGGTGACCTGCTCGGGCGTAGCACGCGTTGCCGCCAGGCCCGCAATGCTCATCTCGAGCGCCAACCGGGCTTCAAACATCTCGTCGGACGTAAAACCGTGTAAGGCCGCCATCATTCGCAGAGGGCTGCTGTCTAGCGTTGGCGATTCGTCACGTTCGGCAACAAATGTTCCGGCACCCTGGCGGGATTGGAGTATGCCTACCGTTGTGAGCGATCGAATACCCGCGCGCAGCGTCGGCCGACTGACGCCCAGGAGTTTTGCGAGGTCGCGCTCCGGCGGCAGACGGTCACCCGACACGAGCTCGCCGCGATGGATCATATCGCGGAGCTGGACGACGACACCTTCGGCGGTATTTCCGTTATTTTCGGAAAGCAGAGACTTGAAGATGTCAGGTTTGGTTCTTCGCATTAGATAACGGACATTCTGTTCCGCGATTATAGTCCGAAGCTGGTTTTTTGTCGAAAAACCAGCATGACGGCTATTTTACCGGCTGCGCGTCGGCAAATATCTTGATCAATATCATCGAAAAATCCTTGCCAGTGACGGTTCGCTGGTGTGGGGTTCCGCGCGGGACAAATATGAGGTCACCTTTCTTGATCATGACCTTCTGCTGGCCCGTGGCGGTCTTGCTTTTCCATTCGCCCGGCGAAACCTCAGTCGGATTATCCTGCTTGCCGCCGAGCATCAAGGTCGCCTCGCCGTCGATCACATAATAGATGTCGTCGGAAGCATCGTGCAGCTCAATTAGGTCGCCTTCGCGTTTTGCATCGTGCTGTACCGCAATGCGCAGCTGAACACCCGCCTGCGGCAGAATGTCCTCAACCGTATTGCCCGGCTTTTTCTCGAGGGCTTCGTTAATGTAGTTCAGATCTTTTCCGGATTTGACGATGAAATTGCGGGTGGCTACAGAAGGCTGGCGGTTTTGGGCCGAGACGACCATAACACCTGCCAAGATCACGATCGCTAAAAGAATGATATTTTTCATATTCGTTTTGTTAAGCACCAGCTACGCTCATTTCGCTTGCGTGAGCAGCCACTGCGCCAGATCGCGGCCGGCTTTCAGGTTTTCGTATTCAGCGGGTAGTTTGCGGCCATCGGTGTATTCATTGTAGAGCCACGGGTCCCCGACAACGAACACCGAGCCTTTGCCGTACTTGGCGGTCGCCATTATCACGGCTCCGCTGTGGTTGAGCAGCGGTTTGGCCGGCGGTGAAAGTTTCATCGTCGAGATCTCTTTCATGTAGATCGCGGGAGCGTTCCTAAATATCTCATTGTCCGCAGGCACTAAGATCTTGCCCATTTCGAATTTACTGCCGTCGACATGGTTAGTGCTGTCGAGATTGAACTCGATGCCAAACTCGCGAACGAGAATATTAGTATGATCGAGGTCGCAGTTGCCGAGATCATTGGCGAACACGGCGAGTACGCCGCCTCGTTTTACCCAATCCGCGATAACCGAGGCCGATTTCTCGTCCATGAATTTCGGGTCCGCAGTCTCCTTCGGCGTGTCGGGATCGACGATGATATATACACGCGCATTTTTTAGATCTTCCGATGTCGGAGCGGTCGTTATAGTCGCAAGCGAAGCCCCGAAATTTTTGAAGGCGTTGCCGAAGATGGAATAGCCGTTTATGTCCATCTCATTCCATACGTAATGCCAGGTTTGCTCGCGACCGTTCTCATCTTTGCGTAGCTCGTGGTTGAAATAGTTGTCCAGGAGAACTGTTTTGCCTCGGCCGATCGATGCCTTGCCGGAGTTTTCCATCTCGACTGACGCCAGCAGGAATGCTCCAACACCCTTCGGATCATTTGTGGCTATCTTTTCGCTAACGTAGTAGTTATAGGTGCCGTCCCGGTACGGATTGCCGCCAAGGCCGGCGACCGAGATCGTCTTCAACAAGTTAATGCCGCCGTCTTTAGCTTCGAGGAACGCTTTTTGAATGCCCGCCCATGAAGAATTCGCTGACTTCATAAACGAGCCCGGCAGATAGCCCATTCGCACTCCTTTCGCTATCGCGTAGGTAAACATGCAGGCGGCTGAGGCTTCGAAATAGTTCTTTTCCAGTCCGGGTTTGTCCAGGATCAGCCACCAGAGGCCTGACTTTTTGTCCTGAACCTTCTCGAGCGCCGTCATCTCCCGGTTAAGGATCGAGATCAGCTGGGCGCGTTTAGGATGATCTTTCGGAAAATAATCGAGCACATCCACAAGAGCCATAGCATACCAGCCCATCGCCCGTCCCCAGAACATGGGCGCACGTCCGGTGGTTTTGTCGGCCCAGCCCATCTTTTTCGATGCGTCCCAAGCGTGGTAGAGCAGGCCAGTCTTATCGTCGCGGGAATTCTTTTCCATCCAGATGAACTGGTTGGCAATATCGTCCCAATTATCCTCACCAAAGGTTTGCGAGTATTCGGCGTAAAACGGCTCACCCATATACAGGCCGTCCAGCCACATCTGATCTGGATATATCTTCTTGTGCCAAAAGCCGCCTTCGGTAGTTCGCGGCTGGTTCTTGAGCTGCGAGCGAAGCAGGTCGGCCGCTTTTTTATATTTGGCCTCGCCGGTTGCCCGATACATCGTCAATACGGCTGTACCCATGCGAACGAGGTCCAGGCTATATTGGTCGATCGAATACGTTTTGATCGTCCCATCTGCGTTCACAAAGGCGTCGACACCTTTTTTGAGAAAATCGTAGTATTGTCGATCAGCCGTCGAATACCAAAGCGTCCGCATTCCGCTAAGTACAACGCCCTGCTCGTAATTCCAGCGGTCGGGAATTCCCTTTCCATTTTGCGAATCTACCCAGAGCCGCGCCATCGCCGTCTGAGCCATTTGTTCGGAAAGCGGAACCGACTGGGCGAACGCAGCCGGCGCAAAAAGCAATACCAGTATTGAACAAAAGATGTTTTTCATTGTCTCTTCAAATATTTCCGCACCTTTAGTTTGTTTTCTCGTATTCCCTCGACGACGAGCTTTGCCATCTCTTCCGCGCCTGCCGGACGGAAATGAGTGTTGTCTTCGACGCCCTTAGGATAATTGGTATTCTCACCCGGCTTGAGTTGGAGGAATAGTTTCCGCGATCCCTCGTCACCGTACCGGGTCAGGACAGCCGCGCTCTGGTTTTCCATATCAATAACCGCGACGCCCTGTTCGCGGCCCGCGGCCTTCACAGCAGCAGGATAGTCGCCGTGCGTCTTTACTAAAATGCCGTTCTCAAATTTCCGTCGCGATACGGGTGTCAAGAGGACCGGCGTCGCACCTTTCGATCTGGCTTCTTTTATGAATCTGATCAAGTTTGCTTTGTAATCATCCGTCGAAGCGTAAACCGCTGGCCTGTCTCTTTTCTCGTCGTTATGTCCAAACTCGATGAAAACGAGATCACCTTTTTTCAGTCGATCCACGATCGCGTGCCATCGCCCTTCGTCGATAAAGGATTTGGTGCTGCGGCCGTTCTGCGCCTCATTAACGATCTTGACCTTTGCCGGATCAAAATACTGCTGCAGCATCTCGCCCCAGCCCATCTCGGGCCGCTTGTCGGCCGTTTTGTTGGCACACGTCGAATCGCCGGCCAGATAGACCGTGATCTGTGCCGACGCTGCGAGCGAAAGAATGAGTACAAGTATAGCGGCGGCGCACAATTTCATCGCTTATTTCAGTTCGTTCGTAAGCTTTCCGTTGACCCGCAGATTATCGATCTTTACGCCCTTTAGATTTTTGACGATGTTGCCATCCGAAACGTTCTCGAATGTGCTATTCGATATGCTTACGTCTGAAACCGGCGCGTTGTCGAGCCCCTGGATATCGACGCCGAATTTGCTCTTACCGCTTTTAAGGCCATCGACCACGAAATTTCTCATTACGGGTGTAAATGAGCCCTTAGCGCCTTCCTCATAGTTGAAATCTATTGTAATCAGTGCGTGGGCGACCCGGCCAACCGTGATGTTTCTGAAGTAGAAATTTTCGAGTAGTCCGCCGCGGGCTGCATTATTCTTTACGCGAAGTGCGTGATCGAGATTGGGGCTGTCCATCCGGCAATTTTCGGCAAACACATTCCGGACGCCACCGGAGATCTCGCTTCCGATGGTCACGCCTCCATGTCCATCCTTCATTTCGCAGCCGCGAACAATGATGTTTTCGGTCGGAATGCCGACACGACGGCCGTCCTCGTTACGCCCCGATTTTATCGCGATGCAGTCGTCGCCAGTATCGAATGTGCAGTCCTCGATCAGCACGTCTTTGCAGGATTCCGGATCGCAGCCGTCGTTATTGGGTCCGTGCGACCTGATCGAGACCTTTCGCACCGTCACGTTCTCGGAAAGCACGGGATGAATTTCCCACATCGGAGAATTGATGATCTTAACGCCCTCGATCAGCACATTTTTGCAGCGGTATGGCTGAATGAAATTCGGTCTGAGATACGAGCCTTCGCCAAAGACGCGATATCTGACCGGCATACCTTTTTCCATCATGTCGTAGAGCTTTGTTCGGGCCGCACGTTGGTTCGGCATTCCTTCCTTCCATCCGTATTTGGCACTGCCGTGCCAAAGCCACCAATTATCATTGTTCGCCTGGCCGTCGAGTGTTCCCTCGCCCGTTATCGCAATATTAGTTTGCTCAAACGAATAGATAAAGGACGAAAAACTCATGCACTCCATTCCCTCCCAACGCGTTACGACGACCGGATACTTTTTCGAGTCGGGCGAGAATTTAAGAACGGCGTCCTTCAAGATGTGCAGGTCCACGTTCGACTTTAGATGAACCGCACCGGTCAAAAACTCTCCTTCAGGCACGACAACGCGGCCGCCTCCGGCTTTTGCGCAGGCGTCGATCGCCGCGGCGACCGCCGCCGAACTGTCATTTG
Organism: Acidobacteriota bacterium; assembly: GCA_040004905.1. GTDB lineage: Bacteria > Acidobacteriota > Blastocatellia > Pyrinomonadales > Pyrinomonadaceae > OLB17. The sequence continues at coordinate 18,309 of JBDTZW010000412.1, read as the reverse complement.
CAGCCCCGCTCTTGGCGCCGAATTTTGTAATGTCGAAGTCACGTTTCGGAAAGACAGGTGTTTTTATCCGACCGAGGATCTGCGGATACAGGGTCGACCATGAGTCATTCTCGGCCAAGGCAAATTTAGGTAAAAGGGAAATGGCTACAGAACCCAAGGCGGCGCTACTAATAAAATCACGTCTGCTGATTCTCATGTGTTCAAATGTTCGCTCGTTCAGAGTGTATTATCGATTCGTGATGTTCGAGATGTTCACCGTGTTCGAGGTGTTCACCCACTCCGCTATTTTTTGCTAAATTGTTCTTTCCATTTGGGATAATCGCGTTCGAGTAGGCCCTTGGCCCAGGTGCCGTACCAGGCATAACCGTTACGGCGTTCTGCCTCGATCTCGGATACATCGTAGTGGATCACCGAATCGCGCCCGAGAAAAATAGGTTTCATCGTTTCTGTCTCATAAAATCGGGCCCATAGCGGCGGAGCCGCCCTGTCCTTGACGACGGCGTTCTGGCCGCTGGTTCTGATCCATTTGATGCCATTGATCTGTGTCTGCTTAAACCAGGCGATCGCCGACTCGATCGCGTCGGTTATTTCCGGCGTCGGTTTCTCCTGCATCAAAAAGCGGACGATCCCGACGCTTTCCCCGGCGGTCAGGCAGGGCGGCTCGTATTTTCTGGCCCAGGCCGGTTTAAGCGTATTTTCGTCATACTGGGCGGCCCATACGGTTTTTTTCCCGTTGACGACAACCTGAAGTTTCAAAATGAGCGGTATCGTCTTCTCCAATTCCTGCTCCGCCCTTCTCCGGCGCGCTTCGTCGACGAATTTAAGATCGGCGCCTTGCCTTGCAACGTCCGAGAAGAGTTCCAGAATGCCGATCATCGCATCGTCGTTGAAGGTAATGTGGGTGTAATAGCCCTTCTTGAGCGGGAAGAATTGGGGAAACCCGCCGTTCTCATACTGAGATGACAGAAGGTAGTCGAGGCCTTTGTTGAACGCTTCTTTGTATCTCGGAAAATTGTTCGGCGGCGATGTTTTCAGAAGGCTCGCCGTAATGACCTTGGCGAGATATTCGAGCTGAGTGTACGTCGTGCGGTTGTCGATCGTGGTTTCGCTGATGTCTGACCGCTTAGCCAGAAGGTCCTTTTTCTCACTTTCGGTAAGCATCAAGGCCATGTCGATATTTTTTTCCCAGCCGCCGTTATCTTTTTGATAAAAAACGACTTGATCGGCAATTCGGGCGGCCTCGTCGGTTTGGTACCAGAGCGGTTGCTGCGAGAAAACCTCGCGCCATGAGACGAGCTTCCAATCAGGCGCTTTCCCTTGAAGCCAGTCGTCGCTTGCCGTACCGGGTTTCCAGCCGTCGCGGCCCTTTAGAAACGCTTCCGGGTAGAATTGCTGTGCTTCCGCCTTCGTAAGTAAATGTGACCACTTTACGCGAGCGGCGTCATTTGCTCCAGGACCGCTCGAGTTGTATTCGCCGAGGAAAGCGGTCTTTTCGCGTTCGGGCAGCCAGTGATTCCAGCCCTCGGGACGAACCTGGGAATCCATTCGCGTGGCAATGAATAACGTCCGGCCATAGTCGCGCCAGGGGCGCCCGAGAAAAACGCCGTCTTTGGTATTCGCGCTCGTCAGCCGACATTTGTAGAAGACAAATCCGCTTGGCTCATCTGCCGCAAACCTCATCGGTGCAGCAATATAGCCGTCGCCTTTGCTGTGGATCTCGCAATTGTCAAAAACCGCAGCCGCCTGGCCGAAGATAAAATCCACATGGCCCTCGATATAACAGTCCTGGTAGAACTGGCGCCCGTTCTTCGCATACAGCGTGTCTTGCCAACCTAGAAAGCGGCAGTGCCTAAAAACAAGTCGGTCGGCTTCGGCGAGGACGGCGACCGCTTGCGATCCGGTCCCGAAGGAGTTTTCGAATGTGATATTCTCCGCTTGAAAATCGTGGCCGCCGATGTAGGCAGCGTATGCGGCAGATGTTGAGCCAGCCTCTTTGTTGGACAGGCTAAACGTCAAGATCGTCTTTTCCGCGGATTCACCTTCGAGCGTAATAAAGGGTTTATTTTCGGGGATTTTGATCTGTTCGCGATATGTTCCCGCTTTGATCAAAATCGTAAATCGAGTTGAGTTATTTTCGGGAACTCGCGAGATCGCTTCCCGGAGGGTTTTTACCGTGCCGGTTCCATCTGCTGCAACGACGATATTTGGGTTGGATTGGGCCCGAACGACAGTAATCGCACCGAGAATAAATAACAGGACTTTGTAGAAACGCTTCATTTCCCTTAGATCGAAATTACGTAGTTCGAAACAAGCAAAGTAGGGGAGCAACTCAAGTAACAGTTTTAGGCAAAAGATCTCGTCACCAGAGTAATTGGTTTTACCAATCTTTGCAAGTATAATTCCGGATCGAACAAAGAATATCCTTATATTATCTAATAAGATAAGCAAAATGCATGGATGATCTTGGGTCATCATCGTTTCCACGTAAGAAGAGTGATCGGCTAGAACGACGCACAGGTTTTACCAATTTGCTATTGGTGTTGAGGCGCGAAAAAAAAAGGGCACCGTCCGATCGGTGCCCTATTGAGTAACTGCTCTGCGTCGATTCTCTTGAGCGTGGAACTTGAAATTCAATTCCTGAAGAAAACAAGAGTTCAATCCGGTGAATACATGAGGAATACCCACCGGAATTCTTTCGAAACGACCTAAAAGGTGGAAGGCCGCCGCGAACGTTTTTGGTCAGCCGGGGGTGGAATCAGCTTTCCAAGAGAATACGATCTCAAACAGCCACAACCCTTTCTTGTGGGTTGTCATATGGTAATGCACGAAAAAAATACAAAAGTGATAACAAATTTTTCGACAAATGCGACAAAAATTGCCAGACTCTATCTGTTCGGCTGATCTTCCCTCTGCAAAACGAATTTTGTAATGGCTGAAACTCCTGAAATTACGTCGCTATTGGCCGCATGGAAAGATGGCGACCCCGGATCGCTCGACCAACTTCTTCCGCTGGTCGAGGGCGAACTGCGCCGAATCGCCCATTCCTACATGCGCCGCGAATCGCCTAACCATACCCTGCAGACCACCGCGTTAGTCCATGAGGCATATATAAAACTTCTAAATGGAGCAAACCCTGAATGGAAGAGCAGAGCGCATTTTTTCGGCATCGCGGCGAACATAATGCGGCGCATTCTGATCAATTACGCCCGGGACCGCGTCGCTCAAAAACGCGGGGGCCCAGGAGTACAGATCCTGAATGTTGATGAGGTAGCGATAATGTCCGACCAGAGATCGGAGGAGGTGCTGGCGCTTGACGAAGCCCTGACACGCTTTTCCGAACTTGATCCGGTAAAGAGTCGTATCGTTGAGCTTAAATGCTTTGGCGGACTCACCGCGGCAGAGATCGCGGATGTTACCGGCCTCGCCACCCCGACCGTCAATCTCTATTGGCGGCTGGCAAAGGCGTGGCTAGCAAACGAGATAAAGCAGAATCTCTAAAGCGGGTTTAGAGAAAAAAATAACGATAAGTTATTAATATTGAGAGCATTTCGGGCATTAGATAAAGGGGAATCTGTCGAAAATGCAACCTGAAAATTGGCAAAGAATTCAAGACATCTTTTACGGAGCCCTTCCACTCCCGCACGACGAACGCGTTGAGTTTGTCTCGGTCGAATCCCTTGGAGATGCGGAATTGTCGGGCCAAGTGCTTTCCTTGCTCCACGAAGATGAGGAGAACTCGCTCGAGCTGCTCGAAAGCAGTCTCTTTGAGCTTGGAGCTTCCATAATAGTCGAGCAGGATGAACTCGACATCGGCGTGCAGCTCGGGTCGTATAAGGTCCGGTCGCTTCTGGGAAGCGGCGGCATGGGTTCAGTATATTTAGCGGAGGACATTCGCCTCGACCGTCTCGCCGCTTTAAAGGTCTTGCCATTGATCACGACCGCGGGCTCCAAGGCGATCGAACAATTTCACGGAGAAGCCCGAGCAGCCTCAGGTATCGCTCACCCAAACATCGCCCACATCTACGAATTTAGCGAATCAGCCGGCCGGCATTTCCTTGCGATGGAGTATGTCGAGGGGCCAACGCTTAGGTCGCTAATAAAAGAGAAGAAAACGGACATAAATTCGTCGCTTCGTATTATTCGGCAAGTTTGTCAGGCGTTGATCGCCGCGCATGCAAAACGGATCGTTCATCGGGACATCAAGCCGGAAAACATCATCGTAACAGACGACGGCCTTGCAAAGGTCCTGGATTTTGGGCTGGCGCAAAGATCGGACGGCGACGCATCGTCCAATCCATTCAGCACGGCGGGTACGGTTTCTTATATGTCACCCGAACAGATCCGCGGTGAAATACTGGACGAGCGAACGGATATCTGGAGCCTGGGAGTCGTTTTTTACGAAATGATCGCGGGTTCGCGTCCGTTTACGGGCACAGATACTTCCGCGATTCTCGACGCGATCCTCAATCAACCACCAGCAGCAATGTCTGCCGATTCGAAGATCGAGCGCATTGTTACGAAGTGTCTGCAAAACGATCGGAACGACCGTTACTCGTCGGCCAAGGAACTACTAGACGATCTGGTCGACGTAGATTCGGCTCTGTCTCGAACGAGTCAAAATTATTGGCCGTGGGCGTTGGGCGGATTGGTTGTTGTTTTAGTCCTCGCATTTTTGGTAGGCCGAAGAGACCAGGCAAATGTCGCCTCGCCTGTCGCGTCAAAACCCGTCGGGTCGGTGGCCGTACTGCCGTTTCGACATGCTGGCATCGCGCCGAACAAAGAATATGTGTCCGACGGTATTGTCGAATCGCTGATCAACCGGATGTCGCAGATCCAAAATCTCGAGGTCAAGGCACGCAGTTCTGTCTTTCGTTATAAAGATGTGGCGATCGACGCGAGGCAGGTGGGCAGTGAGCTGGGTGTGCAGGCTGTGCTTACCGGTGACATTGTCGAAAAGGACCAGAACCTGACCATCGATCTTAGCCTTGTCGATACATCGACAGGCGACAAGATCTGGAGCGAGAGATACGACCGGCCGTCTTCGGACGTCGTCAGACTGCAAAACGATATCGCGGTCGACGTGACCGCAAAACTGCGGGGATCATTGTCGGCACCCGACCGCCAAAAGCTCGTCAAAAATTATACCAACAGTCCGCAGGCATACAACGACTACCTTCTGGGCAGATTCTACTGGAACAAGCGCACAGGAACCGACATTGAAAATTCGATCGTCCAGTTTCAAAAAGCAATTGATCTCGATCCAAAGTTTGCGCTCGCGTACGCCGGGATGGCGGATTCCTACGTGCTGCTTCCGAGTTACGAGGGAGCACTGCCACCCGAAATAGCATTTCCAAAAGCGAAGGAGGCTGCAGAGAAAGCGCTCGCGTTGGACGATTCGCTGGCCGAAGCGCATACGGCACTTTCGTTCGCGCTCTTTAATTTCGATTGGGATTTTACCGAATCTGAAAACCACTTTAGTCGGGCGATAGGCATCGATCCGAACTACGCGACGGCCTATCACTGGTACGGAAATGCCAATCTTCTGGCTTACGGCCGGTTCGATGATTCGATCGAGGCGATGAAGCGAGCCCGCGAGCTCGATCCGCTCTCGCTGATAATCAACGCCGACCTCGGCACAAGCTATTGCTACGCAATGCGTTTGGATGAGGCGATCGATCAATTTAATAAGACGCTTGAGCTCGATCACAATTTCTATTACGCCCACGTTTATCTTGCACGAACCTATCTATTGAAGGGCGACAATCAAAAGGCCCTCGACGAGCTGCAGCAGGCGTCGGGGCTGAGCGAAGATCCGCGAATCCCAATGCTTCGGTCGCGCATCTATTCGAAGATGGGCCGCAAGGCAAATGCTACACAGGCGCTTGCGGAACTCCGGAGAATGAGTAGCAAGCGGTATGTTTCGAATTTTGACTTTGCACTGACCTATACGGGTCTAGGCGATTACGACAACGCGTTCGCAAGCCTGCAAAAAGCTCTGGCAACGCACGACGGAAATCTGCTTTACCTGAAGGCTGATCCGCTGTTGGCTGACCTTAGAAGCGATCCGCGCTACTACGAACTATTGACAAAGATAGGATTGGAAAAATGACGAAGTTTTTAGGCGAAAAGGCTTAGCTGCGAGCCGGGTTTGGCGGTAGCAGCTTCGTAGCAAATGGTTGCGTAAACACATCTGGAACATTTTTCGACCGCAGGAGTCGGCGCAAAATCACCGGCGGCAATCCTATCTATGAGTCGATGGGCCTCATCCTCGGCGCGCGCGATCTCGCTTCTTGCAAATTCGTGAAGGAACGGTTTTCGGAGGTAGGCGATGATCGCTCTCGGCTTATTCAAACCCCTCGCATACGCCCACAACTGGAACCGATGCATGTCAGGCTCAATTTCGGCATCGGTCTTAAAATCCAATACAAAATCATGGCCAACGAGATCGGCAACGCCGACGAGTTCTGAATTATTGTGCTCGAGCAAAACGCGAACCTCTTTCCGTGCCGGTGTGCCGTTGAGAGCGGAGAAGATTTGACTCGAACGAAACACGCGGGCAAGTTCGAGAGCCTCATTCGCCACTTCGACCGAAGCGTTATCCGTTAGCCGATCCAGTGTTTCACAGTCATCTATATCGAGTTCGAGCGCCTTGTGCGTCAGCGTTCCTATCGTGCGGGCACGCGCGTGGCCTGCGCCGAGGCCAGGATGTCCGTCCACGTATTTATAACTGAATTTCTTTGGACACACAGCATAGTCGGTGAGACCGGAGATCGGAATCGTGCGAAGCCCCTGTCCGACACTTTGTGTTTCAATGAACTTAGGTTCTTCGAATGGTCGCGGATCGCGCGGGGTCGCCGGAATAGCGAGTTCGTTTGAGAACGGGATCGGCGCGACTGGAATATTGGCGCGCTCGATGCCGGGCATCAGCAATTCGATCAGTGTATTTTTTTTAACCTCGGGGCCGGTCGTCAGAATTACCTGATCGCGGGCACGGGTTACGGCAACGTAAAGCAGGCGCTTTTCTTCTTCACGCTCGGTCGCCCGTAGTTTTTTCTTTATCAGTTCATAAATGGCCGGCTTCGATCTGTTGTAGCCTTCGTCCTCGACCTCGAACGCAATTCCGATATCGCTGTCCACGAGGAGGCGGTCGCCCCAGCCGCCGGTGGGCACTGCGAGGTCGGGAACGATCACGACCGGCCATTCAAGGCCTTTCGCGTAGTGGATGGTCATCAGCGAAACGGCATCGCCGGCATCGAGCGGCGGACGCGGGATGCTTTGCTTCACTCCGCCAAGAGCGTTGATCTGTCGTACCGCGCCGAAGAGATCTCCGCTGCCGTTTGCGGCGAGGCTCCGCAGCAGCGCGATAAATCCCTTCCAATCAGCTTCGCGCCGATCGCCCTGCGGAAGATTCGCTATCACTGAAGTGTAGCCGGTGAGCTCGTCGGATTTTCGAAGAAGTTCCTCGGGCGAGAGCTTGTTTTTCCAAATTAGAAGATCTAAAAGGAGGGCATAAGCTCGACGAAGTTCACCATCCGCGAAACGTAAAAGGTTCCACCAAGTCTGATCTTTTTGCTTGGCCTTGACCGTGTAGAAAAGTGTTCGATCGTCGATCGCAAAGAACGGACTTCGAAGAACCGCTAGAAGCGAAATATCGTCGGACGTATCCGCAAGAAAACTTAGCATCGCGAAGGCGTCTTTCGCTTCGCGGGTGTCGAGCAGGCTCCCGCCGCCAGCATTTACAGCCGGGATCCAGGCGGCTGATAGGGCGTCGATATAAATGTCTATCGCCGCCCACGTGCGCGCGAGGATAGCTATGTCACGTGGCTCGATATCGCGGAGATGTTTTGACTGTTTATCGAAAATCGTCACCTTCTCATCCAGTAGGCGTTTGATCTCGGCGGCGACATATTTCGATTCGACAATACGTGCGGCCTCAGGTGTGACCTTGTCTGCGGCGGAAACACGAGCAAGCGATAACGGAATCTCGCGATTCGGCGCTTCCTTTCGATCTGCATCGAGCGGGCCGTGAAGTTCGCCCAAGACCGGAGCGAAGGTTTCGTTCATCGACGCGACGAGCGTTTCGTGCGCGCGAAACGTGTCCTTTAGCTCGACGAGATCGCCGCCCGCTGCAATGATCGATTCCCGCACTTCGCGAAATACCGCAATATCCGCGCGACGAAAACTGTATATCGATTGTTTTTCGTCACCAACGGCGGTAAGTTTTGCGTCTCCGCGAAGCAGGTCAATGATCTCAGCTTGGAGCGGATTGATATCCTGAAACTCATCGATCAAATACGCCCTCCATCGAAGCTCGTAGTGCCGCCGAGCCTGCTCGTGTTCGAGCACCTCGCGTGCAAAAAGCTCGAGATCGATAAAATCGAGAACCCTATCTCTTGTCTTTTGATCGCGAAGATATTTGTGAACCGAATTAAAAGCGATCTCAAGCAGCTTTACCTTTTCGGAAGCTCGCACGTCCTCAGGCCCGAAGAAAAGTCCGGCATTTCCGGCCGGGCCGTTCTCGTCCGCCGCGACCTTCAACGCTTTTAGAGCAGCTCGCATCTGAGCGATGCAGCCTGCCGGCCAGTTGCCCTGCTGACCCAGATGTGCGCGAAGTTTCCGAATGGTCGATAAGGCATCGGGGATGTTTCGGCCGGCTTCGATTTCCGCCATTGCGAGCAGCGCGTTGCGTCGGGCCGATTCGAGTTTGTCGCCCTCGGCGCCGGAGAGCTCGGCGCATATCGCGGTTGCATCTCGCCACGCGTCGGAGTTTAGTAGCAATTCAAGAGCCTCTGTCCGTTCCTCGTCGATCGTTCTTTTCCAGCTCTCGGCCTCATGACGAAACGCGAGACTTGCCGAATGCGGATCGAGCAGCAGCTGGCCGATCATATCCTTAAGCCATTGGTAGCCGAGCTCACGAACGAGCGACTCGTCGACCTCGCCCATGCCTGCGTCAAATTTATCGATGAGCCAGATGGCCGATTCGGTTTCGAGCAAGATCTTGAAATCCGGCGAGATCCCGACGAGATAAAAGAAGTCGCGGCAGATACGTGCGGCGAGCGCGTGGATCGTACTTATCTGCGCCGCGTCGACCTCGGCGATCTTTTCTTCATCGTCGATCCGGTCTGCTAATGTTTTGCGGATGCGCTGACGTAATTCGGCGGCGGCCTTTTCTGTGAATGTCACTGCAACGATCTCGATCGGACGTAAGCCGTCGGCTTCGACGTGATGCAGAAAACGCTCCGCGAGCATGGCCGTTTTGCCCGTGCCGGCGCCGGCTGTTACGACGACGCTCGTCTGCGCATGGGCGGCTCTCGACTGTTGGGCGGTCAGTTCCATCTATGGTTTCGGCTTTCGGGCATTTCGCGGTCCGCGTCGGCAGAGCGGATCATACTCGCAGTATTTGCAGCTCTTTTTCTTGCCGTCCGGATCGACCGAGAAATTACCTGCTTCGAGTATTTTTTTAACCCCGGCCGCAAAACTCTCGATCTCGGCCGGTTTTTGCCGCATTATCTTGGTTTGCCGCAGCGAAAAATAATGTCCGTCGGCAACGCGTCCGGGGTAGAGCGATTCCAATGCGACGCGCGTGTAGATAGGCAGTTGTATGTCAGTTTCGAGCTCGCCGGTCGCGTCTTTTACTTTTCCCACGTAGGTGCCCGTCTTGTAATCGATCGCAACAAATCCGTCCGGGGTTGCGTCAACACGATCGATCGATCCGCGTAGATTGAAGCCGTTCCACGAGGCTTCGAATTTCTGCTCTGTCGCCACCGCGCGAGCGCCCTCAGCGATAAAATCGGGTGACTCGACGGCTTTGCGTAGGGTCGCCAAATGTTCGGAACGGCGGTGTTCCCAATTCGGCAGACCCTTGACACCGATCTCGTCATCGTTTTCGGCTTCGAGAAAGGCTTGTTCGAGAACCGCCAGAACCGTTTCACGAAAAGTCGGACTTTCGAGGGCTTTTCCAACGGCGATCTGCAGCGTCTTATGATAAAGGCGGCCCATTGTGTTTCCGCGGAGATCGGTGTCACCCTCTTCGGTAGGTGAAAGCCGAAGCACTTTCTCCGAAAACCACTTAAAGGGGCACTGACCGATCTTGGTAAGCTGCGAGGCGCTCCAGGTACGGCTCACAATATCGATCGGAATTCCCGTCAGGCCGTCATACTCGTCATAAGCCTGGTCTGACTCGCGCTGGCGTTCCACGCTATACTGATGTTTCGCGGGTTTCAAAAGTCTAAGCCTCTCGGGTGCATCGTGATGCCGGAGAAAATATTTCAGCTCCTCGCGTGGACTTGCGACCGACGTGATCCCAGCTTTTTCCAACTTCACCGGGAGCCGGTCAAAAAATGGACTCGCGATCTTTTCTTCTATATCGATGGTTTTCGGATAGCTCAGGGTGATCCCACTTCTCGCGGCGAGAAGCACGTAGTAAAACGATAGAGCTTCCCATCGCGGAAATTCTACGGGCTTGTCGAACCTGACACTTCGCTGTTCGAGTATCCGCTGTTCATAGAAATCGATCGCGGCATCTTCGCGGGTCACCGCAGGCAGCATGCCCTCAGCCATACCCAGAACGAAAATATGACGGAACGCGCCGCCGATGATGGTGTTCGGCTGGTGAAACGGAATGCCGCCATTCCGCGGTTCGATCTCGGTTTCGACATTTTCGAGCATTTCGGCAAGGACCTTTGAAAATACCGCGAGATCGATCTGCTGCTTGTCATCGAAGGTTTTCAGTTCGGCCAAAGCATCGCGGAACCTTTCGTAGGCGATCAATTCGCCTGCGATTTCGGGTGCTCGTTCGCGGACCAGCGATGATGGGATCGCTCTTGCGAGCCAATCGATCCACTCTGTCAGTGATAAGCTTTCCGGCCCGACGATCGGTGCGAGATCGACTCCAGCTTCCTTCCAGCCATCAATACCGGACGATCGCCGGCGGCGCGCCGTGGACCAAATCTCATCGCTCAAACCAGGCCCATATTTGTGATTTAGAAGCCGCGCGGTCACCGCGAATTCAAACGCATTTTCGTTGGATTCGAGGATCAGAGAAATATAGGCGCCAAGCGTAGTTTCCAGAAGCCTCATCGTAGATCGCGACGAAACGGGAACGCCGTATTCTCCGGCGATGGTGGAGATCGTTTGTTCGTAATGGGAGGCTTTGCGGCAAACGATTGCGATTTCCTCGGGGCGGATCCCTTCGGTGATCATTCGCTTGGCGCTCGCCAGTGTTCCTCTGACTTCGGCATCGACGTTTGCATACGCAAGGGCGGAGATCGTGTCGTCGGCCACGTTGTCTTTCGCGTTGCCGACCACAAATCCGTAAGCTGCTTTTTCGATCTCCGAAACGGAATCACGATCACGATCTTCGATCTGCCAGCCTGAATTCAACAGCTCGTCGATCGATCTGTTGACCGAGGTAAAGACAGAACCATCGCCTGACGGGACGACGAAGACGCTCCCCTCGCCCGCGATCTTATCGATGAATCTGATGTCATGCTCTCGCGCACGAAAATAGCCGTACACTAGCACCTTGTGCCTCTCGCGTACGAAGTCGCCCGCCTTCAAGAGGGCGGATTCCGGATCGACCAGGCCGCTGTTCGAGAGATCTAGAAGGTACGCTTCCGCTATTTTGCCCAGAGACTCGGCGCTCGGAACCCCGCTTCGCTTTAGTGCCGCGATGTCGATTCCGTCGCGCAGAACCGTTGCCAGTATTCGCCTGATCCGCGCGGCCTCGGCCGCGGCATCACGCTCGGGCGTTAGCTTTCGAATTACGGTCTTGAGCGCGTGCAGGCAATGCAGCGGCGACGCCACAGCGATCTTTTCGCGATTCAAGATCGCGTCGGCCAGACTGCGCAGGCTCCGATGTGGGGCCTTCAACCGAGCGGCCGCCTCACGATTCGGCGTGAGAACGAGAAGGCCTTCGGCAGGAACATGCGAAAGATCTATGAATTTAAATGTTGCGAGGATCCTGTTCATCTCGATCTTAAACGGCTCGCTCAATTATAGACCGATTGTTTTCGAAATACCCGGAGACCGTCGTTTTGTCGCAACAGACCTAACGGACAGCAGGCGCCTTATACCACGGAGGACGATCTGCCGAGATGATTCTCCATTTTTATGAGGGCTTGCGTCGCGATATTAGCGGCGGAATCGCTGTAGTGAAAATCGATCTGATCCGTGATTGCGGCATGATTTCCGCGGCTTGCTCTTGCGCAAAGGGCCACATTTCGCACAAGAGCCGAACTGTTAGGTCGCGCACGATCGATTCTTCTTTAAGAAGCCGGAGCCAATGTGAAATTTCATTTTTTATGATTGCTTCCATGGTCGTTTGCTGGCGAGTTGCGGTGCCCCCGGGTGCCGTCATATCGATCATTAGTAGGTGAGATTCCCGAGCCCGGTTTTATCATGGTCCGTTTCCCACGCCCGACCGATAAATGGGAATGCCTGTGGGCCTACCTCATAAGCAGCTCAGAATGGTAAGCCGCCAAATTTGCCGATTTGTCCGTCCTTTCTTACCTTGATCAACCAGTAGACGAGCAACGCGGGGTGGGCAGGCTTTTGCTCAATTCCTCTTTTCGCGCCCTTCCAAGATTCTATTACCCGCGCATTAGGGATCGACGGCATTTCTTGACTTGGACAACGTTTTCGCGTAAAACGTTTACAGTTCTTTCGGTATTAAGTCCTTATTTTACAAACGAATCGCGCCCGCTCCGGGCAAAATCCGGCCTTCCGAATAAAGGGGATCTCATGGCTTCGAATTTGGTTTCAATTACTCGGCGCTCGGCTGGGGAAACGATGCGGAAAGACCTTTGGTGGGTTCCATCCATTCTTACCTTTCTTGGGTTTTCCGCATTTATCGCCTATTCGACATGGGCAGCGTTTCAGGGCCAGCATTATCGATTCGGCCCATACCTTTCGCCGTTCTATTCGCCGGAATTGCTCGGGTCCGCCACGGCGTGGTTTGGGCCAAAGCCGGCATGGTTCCCTTCGTGGGCGCCTTTTACGGCGGCTTTGATGATCTTGTGGGCTCCGGGCGGATTTCGATTTACCTGCTACTACTATCGGGGTGCGTATTACAAGGCTTTCTGGGCAGACCCTCCTGCGTGTGCGGTTGGCGAGCCGCGGTCGGGATATCGCGGCGAGCGGAAATTTCCGCTCGTTCTGCAGAACATCCATCGATATTTTCTCTATCTCGCCTTGATCTTTATCTTGATTCTCGCCTACGACGCTCTCGAGGCGATGTGGTTTCCGGGTGCTGACGGCAAGCGTCATTTTGGGATCGGTGTCGGCACGCTGGTGCTCGTGGTCAACGTGGTCCTTCTCAGCAGCTACACGCTCGGCTGCCACAGCCTGCGCCATCTGGTGGGCGGCGGTTGTGATGTGATATCAGACAAACCTGCGAGACAGACTGCTTATAAATGTGTCAGCGAACTGAACAAGCGCCACATGCTTTTCGCTTGGATGAGTTTGTTTTGGGTTGGGTTCTCGGATATCTATGTTCGACTCTGCTCCATGGGGATCTTGCACGACATTAGAATTTTTTAATGACTGAATACACCACATTTGAACATGACGTTCTCGTAATAGGCGCAGGCGGGGCGGGTTTGCGTGCTGCAATTGAAGCCTCAGCGGCGGGCGTGTCGGTCGGCCTGATCTGCAAATCGCTTCTTGGGAAGGCTCACACCGTGATGGCGGAGGGCGGCATGGCGGCGGCGATGGGGAACGTCGATGACCGCGATAATTGGAAGGTGCATTTTACCGACACGATGCGCGGCGGCCAGTACGTCAACAACTGGAGGATGGCGGAGCTGCACGCAAAGGAAGCTCCGGACCGCGTTCGTGAACTTGAGGCTTGGGGAGCGGTTTTTGATCGAACAAAAGACGGCAAAATTCTCCAACGAAATTTCGGCGGCCACCGCTATCCGCGGCTGGCGCACGTTGGCGACCGAACGGGCCTCGAACTTATCAGAACGCTCCAAGATCACGGCATCCATCAGGGCATCGATGTTCACATGGAAGTCACCGTCCTCTCGCTGCTCAAAGATGGAGATCGCGTGGTCGGCTGTTTTGCGTATGAGCGGGAACACGGAAGATTTCGCGTGTTTAAGGCCAAGGCGGTCATTCTTGCGACAGGCGGAGTTGGAAGAGCATACAAGATCACGTCGAACAGTTGGGAAGGAACGGGCGACGGGCACGCTCTTGCTTATCACGCCGGTGCCGAGCTGATCGATATGGAATTTATCCAGTTCCATCCGACCGGAATGGTGTGGCCGCCGAGTGTGCGCGGAATTTTGGTCACAGAAGGCGTTCGCGGAGAAGGCGGAATTTTGAAGAACAGTGAAGGAAAACGCTTCATGTTCGACGACATTCCTGACAACTATAAAGACCAGACGTCCGACACGGAGGAAGAAGGCTGGCGTTACGTTGCCGGTGATAAATCCGCCCGGCGTCCGCCCGAACTTCTGACTCGCGATCACGTGGCCCGATGTATCGTCCGCGAGGTGAAAGCCGGACGTGGCAGCCCGCACGGCGGCGTTTTTCTCGACATCGCATGGATAGAGGAAAAGATCCGGAACGCCCCCGAGCATATAAAAAAGAAATTGCCGTCGATGTATCACCAGTTCAAGCAGCTCGCTAATCTGGACATCACGACCACTCCGATGGAGGTCGGGCCGACGACGCATTACGTAATGGGTGGCGTTCGGGTCGATTCGGACACGCAGGCGTCGACGGTGTCCGGATTATTTGCCGCCGGTGAGTGCGCTGCTGGAATTAATGGCGCGAATCGTTTAGGCGGGAATTCGCTGTCAGACCTGATCGTGTTTGGAAAACGCGCAGGTGAGTATGCCGCTCAGTTCGCCAAGGGAAAAGGGCATGGGGCGATCGATTCCGGTCAGATCGAATCGGAAGCCTTGCGTGCGTTGGCTCCGTTCGAACGTACGGGCGGCGAAAATCCGTTCGAAATCCAGAACGACCTGCAGGAAATGATGCAGGATCTCGTCGGCATCGTGCGAACCGGCGACGAGATGGAGCGGGCGCTCGACGGATTGAGGATACTTTGGGAGAGGGCCAGTACTGTCGGCGTATCAGGGAATATAGATTTTAACCCTGGCTGGCATACGTCCTTAGATCTGCGAAATCTACTCACTGTATCCGAAGCTATAACGCGAGCCGCGATCGAACGAAAAGAAAGCCGCGGCGGACAATACCGTGATGACTTTCCCGCGAAAGATCCTGAGTTTGCAAAGTTTAATTTTACGGTTAAGAAGGAAGGGGATGACTCGATGTCGGTCTCAAGGGCTCCGATCCCGGAAATGCCGGCAGAGTTGAAAAAGATCATCGAGGAACTGGGTTAATGGCGAAGGCAACATTTAGCATTAGGCGCGGTGGTAGCACGGGCGGCGAGATGGTGGACTATCAAACCGAGGTTTCGGAAGGGATGGTGGTATTGGATGCCGTTCTGCAAATTCAAGGTGAGCAGGCGGGCGATCTGGCGTGTCGCTGGAATTGCAAAGCAGGTAAATGCGGTTCGTGCTCAGCCGAGATCAATGGAATGCCGAAGCTGATGTGCATGACCCGGCTCGACACGATCCCGCTCGATGTTCCCGTGACGATCGAGCCGATGCGAGCCTTTCCCGCGATCAAAGATCTCATCTCGGATGTAAGTTGGAATTACGAGGTCAAAAAACGGATCAAGAAATTCAAGCCTCGAGCACCGGACGCCGAGGACGGGACCTGGCGAATGCAGCAGGATGACATAGACCGCGTGCAGGAATTTCGCAAGTGCATCGAATGCTATCTCTGCCAGGACGTCTGTCACGTGCTTCGCGATCACAACAAGCACCAGGAATTTATCGGGCCCCGATTCCTGGTTTACGCGGCCGCGCTTGAGATGCATCCGCTCGATACCGAAAACCGCACCGAGGACCTCAAAGACCTGGGCGGGATCGGCTATTGCAATATAACGAAATGCTGTACCAAGGTTTGTCCGGAAGGTATTACAATAACCGATAACGCGATCATTCCATTGAAAGAGAGAGTCGTCGATGAGCACTACGATCCGCTGAAGAAATTGGTGAAGTTGTTCAGGAGGAAGTGATGTTCGAATTAAAGCAATTATCACACGACGCAGTACCGGCCGCCTTGGAAAAGGCCAATCGTTATCGGCTGTTGAATGAACCGGGAGCCGCGGAGAGCATCTACCTCGATATTCTTGCGGTAGAGCGGGAAAATCAGGAAGCCTTAAAAAATATCGTGCTGGCGATGAGTGATCGTTTTGGCAAAGACTACGCAGTCGGCGATACCCATGTCAATGATTATATAGCAAAGATAACTGACGAATATGAACGCTCATATTATACCGGTATCGTTTATGAACGGCGGGCGAAGGCCACCCTCGAGAGGGGCGGCGTGAGTGCGTTCGAGCTTTTTACACGCGCGATGGAATGGTTTGAAAAGGCCGAGGCGATTCGTCCGCATGGAAATGACGACACGATCTTACGCTGGAACGGCTGCGCGCGGATCATTAAACAAAACAATCTCGAGCCGCGTGATATGGGTCACGACTTTCTCGAATAGATCAGACTATATTGCGTCAAAACGTCTATACTATTCGTAACGAAACAAGTTTCCCTCGATCAGTGGATATTTTCTATCGGAGGTTTATTATGACAGGAAAATTCGAACTAAATACGTCGTCAAACGGCCAATTTTTCTTTAACCTGAAGGCGGCCAACGGACAGACAATTCTGTCGAGTGAGATGTACGAATCAAAATCTGCCGCTGAGAACGGCATTGCTTCGGTCAAAAAGAATGCAGGCGACGAAGCTAGATACGATCGCCGAACGGCAAAGAACGGCGAGCCGTACTTCGTGCTGAAAGCAGGCAACGGCGAAGAGATCGGACGCAGCGAAACCTATTCGTCGACATCTGCGATGGAAAATGGCATTGAATCGGTCAAGACGAATGCGCCGGACGCGGCGATCGCCGAAACTGCCTGATAGATCGTTGAATAATTTATTTAAGCCCTTATCGCGGCCGAGCGCAGACAATTTGCGTGGCCGCTTAAGGGTGATTTTTTGTTATGACCAGAACCAAACTCGGTATCGAATGTCTGCTCGATGAAAAGATCGATGTCATCAAGGGGCAGCGTGTGGGCCTCGTCTGCAATCAGGCCTCGGTGCTGCCCGAAACATTTCGGCATGCGGCTGATGTGTTTGCCGAATCGAACGATTTTAACCTGACAACTCTCTTCGGCCCGCAGCATGGCATCCGCGGCGATGTTCAATACAACATGATCGAAACTCCGCACGTTCGCGATGAACGTACCGGCAAAATGGTTTATTCCCTCTACAGCGAAACGCGCGAGCCTACCGAGGAGATGGTTGCCGATCTTGACGCGATCGTTGTCGATCTGCAGGATGTCGGCTGCCGTATCTACACGTTCGTCTACACGGTGGCGAATTGCATGCGTGCCGCGAAAAAGTTCGGCAAACGCGTCGTGGTGTGCGACCGCCCGAACCCGATCGGCGGAAATGCGATCGAGGGCAACATAACAGAGGACGCGTTCAAATCTTTTGTCGGCCAATTTGCCCTGCCTACTCGTCACGGAATGACGATCGGCGAGCTGGCGAAAATGTTCAATGAGCATTTCGGCATCGGCTGTGAACTCGAGGTCATCGAAATGCAAAACTGGTCCCGCGATATGTGGGGTGACGAATGCCGGCTGCCATGGGTTTTGCCGTCGCCCAATATTCCTGATGTAGACACATGCGTCGTCTTTCCGGCGACGGTCCATATCGAAGGCACTGAGCTGAGCGAGGGCCGCGGCACGACGCTGCCATTTTTCCTGAACGGAGCACCGTTCATCGATCCTAAAGCGTGGGCAGATGAATTGCGGAAACTTGATTTCCCAGGTGTGGCTTTTCGCGAGGCATTTTTCCGTCCGACCTTTTGCGAATTTGCCGGTGAGACATGCGGCGGCGTCCAGATCCATGTCACCGACCGCGACGCGTTTACGCCCGTAATTGTCGGAATCGCGATGGTCAAGACCGTTTACGACATGTACGCGGACAAATTCCAATGGCGGCAAAACGCATATGAATACGAGTTCGGCAAAAACCCTTTCGATGTGATTTGCGGTACTGATAAGATCCGCAAACAGATCGAAGCGGGAACACCGATTCGTGAGATCGAAGCTGACTGGGCAGATGGCCTCAAGGATTTTCGCGATGTCAGAAAGCCGTTCCTCATCTACTAGGTGAAAACTACGATGAAACGACGAGACCTTTTGAAGGGGTTGATCGCGCTGCCGCT
>JBDTZW010000122.1:0-9805 GCA_040004905.1 Acidobacteriota bacterium | reverse complement strand
CCAGGCTGATACCGCATTCGTAGCCCTGCTTCACCTCGTTGACATCATCCTTAAACCGTTTGAGCGTAGCGATGTCGCCTTCCCATGCGACAACTCCGTCACGAATAAGGCGGGCCTTAGCTTGTCGGCGGATCAAACCGTCGGTGACCCGACAGCCGGCGATCGTACCGACCTTGGACACCTTGAATGTCTCCTGCACCAGCGCCTTGCCGAGAATGACTTCCTTCTCGATCGCATCGAGCATTCCGATCATCGCGGCCTTGATCTCTTCCTCGACCTTGTAAATGATCGAGTGCAGCCGGATGTCGACATCTTCCTGTTTGGCAACTTCCGCGGCACGGGCTTCCGGCCGGACATTGAATCCAATGATCACCACCGCAGTCGATACATCATCGGCCTGAGTAGCTGACGCCAGCAGGACGTCCGATTCCGCGATCGCGCCAACACCGGCACGAATAACGCGGACCTTGACCTTTTCGCTCGAAAGCTTTTCAAGTGTCTGGCGAAGAACCTCGACCGATCCCTGAACGTCTGCCTTAAGAACAACGAGCAGTTCTTTGACCTCGGCCTGGCCGAGCGATTCGATACCGCGTTTGGTCGTCTTGATCATTGCCGCCTGACGGGCATGCATCTGTCGCTGTCCGGCGATGGTCTGGGCACGGTCAATATCCGAAACGACCTGGAACGTGTCACCGGCTTGCGGAACGCCCTGCAGACCGAGTATCTCTACCGGTGTTGCGGGGCCTGCTTCGGTAACGATCTCTCCGCGGTCCGAGAACATAGCACGGACCTTGCCCGAGAATTGGCCGACGATGAACGGATCTCCGACCCGCAGAGTTCCCTGCTGAACGAGGGCGGTTGCAACTGCGCCGCGTCCCTTATCGAGCTTAGCTTCGAGAACTACGCCGGAGGCTCTACGCGTCGGGCTCGATTTCAGGTCAAGAATATCCGCCTGTAATAAAACGGTTTCCAGCAGCGTATCCAGGTTCTCGTGCTTCTTCGCCGAAACCGCGACCATCTCGATATCGCCACCCCAATCGACAGGCTGCAAACCCAATCCCGCGAGGCCTTGTTTGACCTTGTCAGGATTCGCATCGGGTTTGTCAATCTTATTAATAGCGACGATTATCGGGACACCTGCGGCCTTTGAATGTTCAACAGCCTCGATCGTCTGCGGCATCACGCCATCATCTGCGGCTACTACGAGGATGACAATGTCCGTCGCCTTGGCTCCACGAGCACGCATCATAGTGAAAGCTTCGTGGCCGGGTGTATCAAGGAACACAACGCGCCGCTCCTCGCCAGGTTTATCCGGGTTGGGAACAAAAACACTGTACGCACCGATGTGCTGCGTGATTCCGCCCGCTTCGCCCTCAGCCACATTCTCCGAACGAATGGCGTCGAGAAGCGAGGTCTTACCGTGATCGACGTGTCCCATTACAGTAACAACAGGGGCTCGGGGAAGCTCGGTATCGTCGGCTTCGGCAGCGATCAGCTCCTCGAATTCCTGTTCGATCACCATTTCTTCGAATGGAACGAAGCTTATTTCGAATCCGAAATCGTGGCCCATCTCAGTCGCCATCTTTTCGCCGATGGGTTGATTCAGCGTAGCAAAGACACCGCGTTTGATCAGAAGCTGCACGATATCGCGCGGAGTGATGCCCAACGCTTCAGCAAACTCGCGAATAGTTGCTCCTTCGGTGAGGCGAATGGTCTTCAGGTGGCCTGCATCGACCGCTCCAACCTGCGAAAGAACGCGTTCTTCGATGGTCGTCTGACGCGGAACATCAATATCGCGCTCAGCAAAACGGGCGTTCCTGTCCTCAAATCCTTTGCCTTTTCGTCCACCCGATCGGCCCGGTTTGCGGCGATTGTCAGCGGGCGGCGTGTAGGTCAATTGCGGAGCCGAGGTCTCACCCGGCGTTCCGCGGAATTGCGGTCGACCGCGTTCGTCGACCCTCGGTCGGCCATCGCCCGGTCGATCGTTACTCAAGCTTCCGGCTCGTGTCGGCCCTTCAGAGGTAACCCGTTCACCCGGTTTGATCCCCTGTTTCAGGGCATCAGGCGTAAGCTTTAGCTGCTTGACCGTCGAACTCCCGGGTTTCGCGGGCGTCTGCACCTGACTCGCCGAACCATTTGAGCCGACAGCCGTCTCGGATTCCTCGACGACGAGTTCGACCTGTTCGGCCTGGGGAACCTCTTCCTCAACTGGCTCGGTCTTTTTGAGCTTGAGGGTTTTCCTTACCGTGACCGGCTGTTCGGCCGGCGTAGCCTCTACTTCTTCCACTTCGGCCGGTTCGACCTTTTTTACCTTGACCGGTTTCGCAGGCTGTACCGCTTCCACCACGTCGTCTTCTACAACAGGTGCGACAGCCTCGATCTCGACCGGAACATCGGTTTCAACCTCAGTATCGACCGACGTTTCATCGCCATGCTCTTCATCGTCCCGCTTGGTAGCTTTGATGATCTTGATCCCACGCTTCGGAGCGACCTCCGCCTTTGGGAAGTATTTGCTGCGTACCTTGTCGGCGAGCTCGCCCGATACCGAATTTGACGGTACGCTAATATCGGCACCTTCGCGGCGCAGGTCTTCCATGACGCGCTTCGTGTCCTGCTTCAACTCTCGCGCCAGGTCGTAGACCCGGATCTTCTTACCAATTGCCATAAACAATATCCGTGCGGGAACTTCCGCTCCCGTAGATCAATCAAAACGGGGGAGATAATCTCCGCCTTTGCCCTTTGCCGCACTACTCCGCAGCCGATTCTTCTTCGGCGGGCTTCTCGGACGAAGCTTCATCGACGGACTCTTCCGCCTTCGGCGTTTCCGCCTCCGCAGCTGGCTCCGAATTCGCTTCTTCAACGGTCTCTGTCGGAGTCTCCGTCGACTCCGATTCAACAATTTCTTCAGTCACGGGAGCCGGCCCCTCAGACGAATCGTCAGAAACAGCGGCATTTTTTGCTTCGACTATCGACGTCGCCGACAACAATATCTTTTCCGCCTGGTCCAAACTAACGTCGAGGATGTCCACGATGTCATCGAGCGAAGTCGCCGCAAGCGACTCGACATCTGAAATGCCCCGTTCGCTCAAGGCTTCGGCCTGGGTTGCCGTAACGCCTTCGATCGCACTGATCGGAACTGCTTCGCCGCCGGCCATCATACGGCCCATCTGTTTGGCGATCTCCTTCTTAAGGATCTCTTCGCTGACGATGCTGATGTCCCAGCCGACCAGCCGGGTTGCGAGACGGACGTTCTGCCCCTTTTTGCCGATAGCGAGACTTAACTGGTCCTCGCCCACGATCACTTCCATCTGGCGATTGTTGATGTCCGTGATCCGAACCTGCGAAACCTTGGCGGGCGAGAGAGCGTTGGCAGCAAACACCGACGGCTCATCCGACCACTCGATAATGTCGATCTTTTCGCCGCGAAGTTCCTTGATGATCGATTGAACACGCGAACCTTTCATACCGACACAGGCTCCGACGGGGTCGACGTCCTTTTCATTGGATGAAACCGCGATCTTTGCACGATCGCCCGGTTCTCGGACCGCTGATTTGATCACGACCGTATCGTCGTAGATCTCAGGGACTTCCATTTCAAAAAGGCGTTTCAACAGTTCCTCCGACGAACGCGAAGCCCTGATCTGCTGGCCTTTCTGGTCCTTGGTTACATCAACGATGGCGACGCGAATACGCTCGCCCTGATTCCAGATCTCTCCGCGCGATTGTTCGCGCTTCGGTAGGATCGCTTCGAGATTGTTGCCGAGGTCGATTATCATGTCTCCGCGCTCAAACCGCTTGACCGTCCCGTTGATCAACTCGCCCTTCTTATCGACGTACTCTTCGTAGACCTTCTCTCGAATGGCTTCGCGCACTTTTTGAACAAGGATCTGCTTTGCCGTTTGCGCCGCGATTCGGCCGAGTTCTTCGGTCGGAAGCGGCAGCAGAAGCATATCGCCGATCTCGATCTCATCGCCAGCGAGCTCCTGAGCTTCGGTCAAGGACAATTCGGCGGAAGGATTTTCTACTTCTTCGACGACAGTTTTCTGCGCCGAGATCTCGATCATCCCTTCTTCGTTGTTCCAATCGACCTGGATGCTTTCGCCGGTCTTGTCATGGGCCTTGAACTGTTTACGTGCGGCAGCCTTGACCGCGTCCTTCATGGCCTCGATGACCATTTCCCGGTCCAGCCCCTGCTCATTGCAGAGAATATCGATACTTTGTCCGATCGTTGATGTCATAAACTACTCTGCGGTTTCGACACCGCTGCGATGGTTAACGCCGCCGCTTGAATTCGTCTTCCAGGTCAACCCTTAAATTCGCTTTAGCGACCGATTCAAACGGAAACCGAACACTGCCAACTGTCCGATCGTCGAAAACAACCTCGCTTCCTTCAATTCCGGTTATTCGTCCGTTGTAACTCTTCCTCGAGCCATTCTCGAGCTTTAACTTGACCTTAGCCTTTTGTCCGGCAAACTTCTCAAAATCGCCGAGACTATATAGTTCCCGCTCTAGTCCAGGCGACGAAACCTCCAGCGTATACGTCTGCGAGATTAAGTCTT
The DNA here is from genome assembly GCA_040004905.1 of Acidobacteriota bacterium. Lineage (GTDB taxonomy): Bacteria > Acidobacteriota > Blastocatellia > Pyrinomonadales > Pyrinomonadaceae > OLB17. The sequence goes on along the minus strand of JBDTZW010000122.1, from coordinate 5,246 downwards.
CCGCGTCCAAAGCCGCTTCAAAATCCCGGGAAACCGCTGAACAATCGTCCAGTGTCACTCCGTCGGGCTTATCCACGAAAACGCGCAATGTCGGATTCCTTTTGGACCCGATGATCTCGAGGTGAATAAACTCGACGCCATTGCGGCCAGCCGCATCCGCGGCTATCGCGCTGACACGTTCGTTAACCGAAATGTTCTGCATTTCCTCCAGCCCAAAATAAAAAGTGGGTGCGAAACCCACTAGATACGTTGCCTACGCATCGCGCCAAACGACTATAATAGCTTAGATGCCGGTCAGTTGGCAAGCCATGTCAGAATTGTTCCTTGATCTTGCCCGCGATGCTGTTGATCTCGCCAAGCTTTTTGTCGATGCGTGAGAAATTATCTGCCGTGGCTTTTCCATTGAATTCCTCAACCAAGATCACAAACTCCTTGACCTCGCTCTGAAGCTTCGCCGCCTGTTTGTCGAGAATACTCGCAGAATCGGGCGTCTGATTCTTGATCTTCCGTGCGGCCATCACGCCCCAATGCGTGATGCGGGCGGTCTTCGGACGAGACTCGGTTATCCAGCCCTCCGTGGTCAATTTTTCCAGAATATCGTTAATGCTTGCCAGGAAGCCTTCCTTTTTCAGGAGTTCTGACATATCTACATCGACATTATCCCTACCACCCGTGATCTCCTGGATCTTTATAAGCACTTTCTGATAAACGTCCATAGTCTTTGGCGAGATCAAATGAGAGCAGCAACTATCATCTTGCCGCCGAGAGTGCCAATCGGGCGGCACCCAATATTCCTGCGTCATCACCGAGTTTTGCGCGAACGAGCTTAACACGTTCAGCTGGTTCGCGGAACGCCCTTCTGATGATCTCTTCGCGTGTCCGCTCAATGAAAAGGTCCCACGCTCCAGCCACGCCGCCTCCGATCACGATGATCTCCGGATTCAGAATATTCACAAGGTCTGCGAGAGCGACGCCAAGGTACAAACCCATTGTATCAAAAACCTTTAACGCGAGGGCATCGCCTTCACTTCCCGCTCTAAAAACATCCGCGGCACTAATGCTGGTCATAGGAGCCAAGCTTGATCCCGGATAGGTTGCGATCAACTCCCGCGTCATACGAACGAGAGCAGTTGCCGAAGCATACTGTTCCACACATCCCCGGCTTCCACATCCGCATGGATGGCCTTCTCTTTCGACACCGATATGGCCAATTTCCCCGGCAGTGCCGTCTATTCCACGGTAAGGTTCGCCGTTTAAGATCAGTCCGCCGCCGACACCAGTACCCAAAGTGATACAGATAGAGTTTTTCGCGCCCTGCGTCGCGCCGATCCAACACTCGCCGACGGCTGCAGCGGTAGCATCGTTATCGAGAAAAACCTTCATGCCCAGCCTCTCTGAGAGGAGTTTCGGAAGATGAAGGCCATCGAGAGCAGGCAAATTCGGCGAGCTCTTCAATACTCCCGCCGTAAAATCGATGGTCGCGGGAACCGCGATCCCGAATGAGCCGATCTCTAGCTCCCGCGCTTCAGCGAGGCATTCTGCGGCGGCTTTAGCGATATCTTCGAACATCTCGACACCGGTCGCGTCACGCCGGGTATCACGCCGCGTGCGATGCAGCAATTCGCCATCGCGCGTAACAACCGCCATGCGTAAATTTGTGCCGCCGAGGTCGGCAGCTATGACGGTGTCGCTCATCAAAATGTGCAGGTGTTAATTCTTCTTCGGCCTCTCGCCTTCAGGTACGTTCTTATAAACGTCCTCATACTTGACGTAGCCGTCCTTAATGACCGTATCCATTAGGTTCGACTTATCAACAACTACAACCTCGAGCAGGATCGCGGGAATGTCCTTAGCAGGCGTCAGCGATTCGTTTTTAAATGGAGTGGTCGTTAACGCCTCGCCCTTGGCCAGTTTGATCGCCGCATCAACCGCGCCGCTCGCGAGCGGGATGATAGGTTTGTAAACAGTCATCGTCTGACTTCCTTCGGCGATCCGCTGAAGGGCGTCAAGTTGGGCGTCCTGTCCAGTGACCAAGATCTTTCCCGTCAGATTACGTTTTTGAAGGGCAGATACAACGGCTCCGGCCATTCCGTCGTTTGAGACAACGAAAACCTTAATATTATCATTGTTCTGTGTTAGCGAATTCTCGGCGAAATTGCCCGCTAGCTCGGGTTTCCAGTCGGTAATAAAGTCCTGAGCGACGATCTTGACCTTTCCGCGGTCGATCGCGGGTTTAAGGACATTGAGTTGCTCCTTCTTCATGATCACGGCGTTGTTGTCAGTGCCGGCACCGTAAACCATTACGTAATTCCCCTCCGGAGCGTGCTGCAGAGCGTATTCGGCTATCTTTCTGCCGATAACGGGCACCTGATGCGAAATATAAAGGTCGATCTTGTCCGAATTTATCAGTCTGTCGTAGCTAATTACGGGAACGCCCTGGGCTTTTGCCTTTTCCACCATTGAGGCGGCCTGTGTCGCATCATGAGGGGCGATCACGAGGACGTCGATGCCCTGAGTGAGCAAATTATCGACATCATTGGCCTGCTTATCCGCCTTATTGTCGGCCACAGTGATCGCACAATCGACATTCACAGCCTTGCAGCGAGCCTCAAATGCATCCTTATCACGCACCCAACGCTCCTCTTTGAGGGTATCCATCGCGAATCCGATCTTTATCTTATGATTTGGATCGAGCGCCTTACGCGTTGTATTGCCGTTTGCGGGCGAGTTTTGGCCGTTCGGCGTCCCAGCGCACGAAAAAGCCAGCAATGCTGAGCACAGAAGCAATAGTGTTCTTAGTTTCATGAAAAGGATTCTCCCGGAGATTCGAAACGGACTGCACAAATTAAATCAAAAAAACAGGCGATGGGCAACATCATCAGTGATTTACCTATTTTCAACCCCGTCCCGGACGAACAAATTCCGCGATTCCGCGAAAATTCGACAAATTACCTTTGCCGAACTGGGTGGTTGTGCTATAAATAGTTACTAAATTGGGGCTTAACAGTTTGTTGCGCGGGCGATTCGGTCATTTTGAGAATCCTTTTGATTGAACCGGGTGAATATTGACAAAGGCCGATATTTCGTGTAAAAGATTGATAGGTTTGATTTTTTGAGTTTGATGTTTGATAGCGAACGGGGTTTTGTGGTTGGATCGGCAAACGCTTAGGCGTGATCCGTTATGTCCCTTGTTTTGCGCTGTCTGTTCGGTCATTTTGGAGTACTTGAAAAACTTATCAAGCAAGAGCCCCGCTTCCTTTTCGGAAGTGAATGCGGAATCCCGCGTTTGGGCGAATTGCATGTTGCAGGCGTTCTACGTGTCTTACGGCACATACGATCGCTTTTTGATCATTTAATATTTGAGGAATGATACTAGGAGGAGACATAAGCAATGCTCGGCAAAAATTATTTTCGAAAATTCGTGACACTCACCACCGCCATCACCGTCTGGTCGGTTTACTCGATGGTTGCTCTGGCAGTCCCGAATGAGTCGGCCGGCGAGATCACGGTTTCGGGGCAGGTTACGGTTAACGGTCAGTCCGCGGTTTCAAATTCTACGATCCTTTCAGGCAGCACGATCGTCACCGGCGCTGGATCGAGCGCTACGGTAAGTCTCGGAAAGACTGGCCGTATCGAAGTTCTGGAAGATTCAAATCTGTCCCTCCGATTTACCGATAACAGCATCGTCGGCATCATTGCACAGGGCAAGGTTCGTGTGGCGAATTCATCGGGCGTGGCGACCACTTTTACAACCAAGGATGCGACCGTAATTGCGGACGCTGGCCAGGCCGATACATTCGTGGTTGAAGTTGAGTGTTCGCACACTCACGTCGACAGCACTGCTGGTATCGTTACGATGCGTGAGGGTACGAACGATAAACAGGTGAGCGCGGGCACAACTGCTGTTGCCGGCAACCTGTCGCAGACTGGCTGCAAGCCGTGTATGCGTCCGAATTCGGCTCCTCCGATCCGCACGGCTTTCCCGTGGTGGTTGGTTCTAGTAGGTGCGGCGGGAGCGGCGGTCCTTATCGGAACTTCGCATCAAGATCCGACACCGGGCGGCGGTACGGTAGTGGTCAGCCCGACTCGGTAATCCGAGCAGAGAAGTCGACCGAAAATTTCATTTAATTAGGCGGGTCATGTTTGAAGAAATATGACCCGCTTAATTTTGTTTTAGTTTGTGAATTATTTAACAATAGTATCCAGAAGGTCCCAATTTTTATCTTATGCATATTGCAGTTATCGGAACCGGTTATGTCGGATTAGTTACCGGTGCATGTTTTGCGGAATTTGGTGTCGACGTTATTTGCGTCGATATTGACGAATCGAAGATTGAACGTCTTAAGAATGGCATTATTCCGATCTACGAACCAGGCCTCGACAAGATCGTGGCGAAAAACGCCACTGATGGCCGGCTTCGTTTTACCACCGACATAGCCTCGGCCGTAAAAAAATCTCTCGTCGTTTTCCTCGCTGTCGGAACGCCGCCGAAGGACGACGGCTCACCGGACATGAGCTATTATGAGCAGGCCGCTAAAGATGTGGCCAAAGCCATGAATGGCTACAAAGTGCTGGTCACCAAATCGACCGTCCCGGTGGGAACGGGAAAGTGGCTCCGCAAGTTCGTATCTGAAAATCTAAAGATCAAAACCGATTTTGGCGTTGCGTCCAACCCGGAATTTCTTCGCGAAGGTGCCGCGATCCAGGATTTTATGCGGCCTGACCGTGTGGTCATCGGCAGCAACGAATCCGAGGCGATCGAGGTGATGAAGGATCTCTACCGTCCGCTTTATCTGATCGAAACGCCGATCGTGATCACCTCGCTCGAAGCCGCGGAACTTATCAAATACGCCGCAAACGCCTTTCTCGCGACCAAGATCACTTTTATTAACGAGATCGCTAATCTCTGCGATGCCATTGGATGTGACGTGCACGACGTCGCCAGGGGCATGGGAATGGACAATCGCATCGGCCGAAAATTTCTCCATCCCGGGCCCGGTTACGGCGGCTCGTGTTTTCCAAAAGACACACGGGCGCTCACAACCGTCGCCGATCAATTCGGTGTGGAAACTCGGATAGTCGACGCGGTGATCGACGCGAACGAGCGCCAGCGCGACGCGATGATCCCGAAGATCGAAAAGCTTGTTGGCGATCTGTCTGGGAAGACGATCGCGGTATTGGGCCTTTCTTTTAAACCTGAGACCGACGACATGCGCGAATCGCCGGCTACCGATATTATCAGGATG
>JBDTZW010000068.1:0-2932 GCA_040004905.1 Acidobacteriota bacterium | reverse complement strand
ACCTCGACGACTACATCCAAAGATTCGACGAGTACCGCCAAACCGCCCGCCGGCACACACCCGGACGATTAATCAAGCCAACAAAATACATCTCGCGGCTCCGCCCGTACAGCCGTAAAAAAACTCTTTATTTTTCTGTCCACTCTATGATACAGTATTGCATGGACGCTTCACAGCGTGTTGTCTTAGCTCTTAGAGTTTGTTCTGATCTTTAACAAAAATTGGTCGTAGCCCAATCCCGGTATTGTAGGACAAACTGTCCTACAAATTATGCGCAAACCGTGGAACAAGCCTGTAAATAGTGGTGCGTTTCAAATTTATGAATGGGGGTATTTTTCCGCCCGCATTCGGCAAGTTTGGGGTCTGGCCTGCGATTTTGACGATCCTAAATCTGCGATGCAGAGGGCATGTTTGTAGGCAGTCGCCAACAACGAGGCCAGACTTGTCACGAGTTATGCGTCACTTGCGGCGAGGCGGCGCGACGGTATGATGGCCGTTGAAGACCTCGACCGCCTCCTTTACCGGAATTTTCTGCCCTTGACCGCCTGATACCATCAATTCGCCGTTCACGGCAGATTCGCCATGCTCTTTTTTTAGTAAATGACCCAGCTCGTGAGCCCAGACGCGGGAGTTGACGTCGTCCGCGACCAGCGCAAATTTATAGGACGTATCGGTCAGCCCGTTGGTGACACCCGCGTAGGCGGAGATCGCATGCACCACAAATAGAGTGAAGTCCGTGCCGATAACCGGATCCTTCCCGAGATACGACAAAAAGACGGGACCAAAACTCCGCAAGGGCGGGTTGTTCAACATCTGGATACTCGGCTGGAAGACGCCTTGTTTCGTGTCCGGCGTAAAGCCGTCGGCTTCAAAGGCGCCCATCTCGCGTGCGTTCTCGTCTGGGTCGCTGTCGATGAGCGCCGGTTTGTCGGAAAGCAGATCGATCAATACGTTTGCTTGCGGCGTCCAGATCTGATTCATTTGATCGACAAAAGCCGCTATTTCCGGAATAACTTTCGCATGGAAAACCCCTCGGGCAGTTTGTAGCGGGCGCACAGCCAATCGGACGATCCGATTCTCGAGAACAAAGACACGCAGTCTCGCAACAACTTCAGATCCGCGGCGGGCCACCACTAACAGACCAGCTTTGCCCGGCAATCCCTTGCCTTTTAGCCGGAACATCCTCGGTTTCAGAAGAGATCCTCTCACAAAATCTTTGACCTCCGCGATCTCGACCATATTCGGAGTCTCGGCTTTTACGTCAACGCCCTCTCCATCGATGAGAAGAATATGATTGGTTCCTCTCAGAGGAACGATCATCTCTGGAATTGAAACCCCGGTGTCATCAACTCCATGGTTGGAGAGTACTTCGATAAATCGTGTCGACATGCAGTAGAATGTGCCTCCATACGCATGTCTAAGACAGATCGGCCGTAATTATTTCAATACCGCTTTCACGCCTATGCTGCGAACTGCCGCAGGTGATAATCCAGGTGCATCTGCAAGAGCTTGCCCCACTCGCCTGTCGTCATCTGCCCGAATAGCGGATGCGGTTTCCAGTCCTCGTCAGTTTTCGCGTGCCACGCGGCCTCTACGATCTTCAGCAGCTGTGCCTTTTCGTCCGCGAACTCAAATCGCTGCGAATGCGGGATCTTGAACCCCGTAGGTATGCGCAGGCCTACGGGCTGTTCTGGAAACCAATCGACAATGATCCACTTACCTAGTGTTCGAGATGACAGGTAGCTCTCATCCGGGAGATCGTAGAAACCAAGCGAGCCGCCGCATGCCAGATTGAGATGGTGAAGCATCTGGTCCACTTCCATTGTCCCCCACTGACGCGGAGACTTAGGGGTCACACTCTCAATACGCCGGCGATACTCTTGCCGCTTCTCTTCGGTAAAGAAGAGACTCCCATCCACCTGCTTCAACCGCAGAGCCCGCGGAATATCCCGGATCATGGCGACTCCGGACATCAAGACGTTGGGATCAAAGAGAGCGCGCAGCAGGTTCATATAGTCACCTTTCTTAGAAAAAACTTGAGAAGAGTATCGGCAACCCTCCCGAAGGGCGCACCCAAGGGCAGCGAGGATTGCGCCGAAGCGTTGGGCATCGGTGACTGTTGATGTGCTATTCATATATTTGTCTTCCTTATTCTTGTTTCGCCAGGTCGCGAAGCTCGCCGTGCAAGGCTCTATTGCCTCAACGGCCCAGAACTCTTCGCCGTATTGATCAGCTTAAAAGCCGCCCTGGGGAAAAGCCGATTCAGGATGTAGATCAATTTTGTGTCGCCGACGCGGATCGTGAACTTGTCCTTTTTTATTCCGGCGATCAACGCACGTACCAACTGCTCGGGCGTTATCGCCTTAGCGTCTAGACCTTCTGCCATTTCGGTTGCAACCACCGGAGGCAAAAGTTCGAAGACCTTTACTGTGCTTCCCAAGATCCGCAAGTGCTCCCTTAATGACTCCGTGTAAAAACGTACGGCCGCTTTGGACGCCGAGTACGTTGGGCCGAGCAGGAAAGGAACGTAGCTGAGTATTGAACTTGTATTGATAATTGCCGCCTCTTTCCGGGATTTCAACATCTCCATAAAAATGTTGTTTAAGCGAATAACGCCTAGGTAGTTAATGTTTATCTCATTTTCCGCAGCCTCGAAATGTTTATCGCTTGCCACCCCCAGATTCGACGGTCCGCTCATAACGCCGGCATTGTTATATAAGATATCGATCCCACCCAGCGCCTCAACCTGTTCGAAAAGTGCCTGAGCATCATCTGCATTTGCTACGTCACTCTTGATCGCCGTCAAGGCGGGATACATGTTTTTTGCTGAGTCCAGATTTCCCTGATTCCGGCCGGTGATGATAACTTTTGCACCGTTAGCCAAAAACTGCTTTGCGGCTTCCAGGCCGATCCCAGCCGTTCCGCACGTAAT
>JBDTZW010000144.1:0-2937 GCA_040004905.1 Acidobacteriota bacterium | reverse complement strand
AATAGACGTATACGGCGCCCGCCTCTGAATTACTCGGAAGATCCGCATGATTGGCGCCGACCGCGATCACTTCACCTGTGATAGCCACCGAGAGACCGAACTGATCATCAGCGGTCGCGTCATTAGCAGTCAATTTTTGCTGCTGCGTCCAAGTCGTTCCATTACGGACGAAGACATAAGCCGATCCGGCGTTCGAGAGCGGCGAGTCATCATTAAATGCTCCCACGACAATGGTGTTTTCGCTGATCGCCACCGAATAGCCGAATTTATCAGCCACTGCACCATCGCCCGCAAGCAGTGTAGCCTGCTGTGTCCAGGTTCCACCGTTCAGCACATAGACGTAAGCAGCTCCAGCTTGTGACGCCGTAGTGCTGTCGAATCGAGCACCTACCACCATCGTGTTCCCATTGATCGCGACCGCATTGCCGAACTGAGCGCCTACACCACGCGGAGCACTCGTAATTTTCTGCTTCTGACTGTAATTGGCGAGTGCGGGTGAAGCCATTACTCCGAACGCAAAGATGGCAAACAGGATGAGTTTGTACTTTTTCATTTTGATTTCCTTAATTTCTGAATACGAACAAATGTTCGGCGGCGCACTCGTTAATTTTCGATCACTTTGCGTTCGGCTGACGGGACCAGTCTTCGCCGCCAGCACATTGAATGTAGCCTTTGGTGTGATCGCACAAGATCCTCATCCGCGCAGCGTCGTACCCCTGCTCGTTCTCGCCGAGATGGATCAGCGTTATGATCGCCGCTCCGTTCGGCTCGATCATATAAGCGATGAGTTGATACCTGTAAGTCGACCTGCTCTTGAATTTGAATATGATATTGCTGCCTGACAGGGTGACGGTTCCGCTATCGGTTTCGCGGACCGTATGATTGTTGGCACGTCCGGTGAAGCCATATTCGAACGAGCCGTCAGCTTTGATCGTGTGACGGTCGCTATAAAACGTCGTGTCCGTACTCGCATAGTTGCCGCTGCTGGAATCAACGTAGGTCTGGACGCTTGCCGCTCCGTTGCCCCACGTGCCGACGAGGTCCTGCATCGTTATCGTCTCTTTCAGCGTGCCCACTAATGGCTTTTGCGGCTGATAACCCGGCCGGTCGGGAAACGGATCGGCGCCACTGGTGGGAGCAGGTGAATCAGACCGGGCCGGAGTCTTATCCAGCTTTATGCCGTCGACAAATGCCTGCATCTGTGCCAGGTACGACTGGTCGTTGAAGATCGCGAGAACGCTCACCGTTTTTCCAAAGCCGCTAAAAACCGACAGGATCGCGATCGATCTGACACCGTCCGACTCAATTTCGGAGCCACCGACCATACCTTGCCAACCATCGGGCGTAGTTTGCGACTCGGTCTTGGGATTCGCCTGCGCTTTGAAGGGTTTAACCACTAAGCTGTTCCATTCATTTGCAAAATCCGAGTTGGGCGTGCCCGTGCTTGGCGTGCTGGCATAAACGGTCAGAATGCAGAAGGCGTTGGTGTTCTTGTTTACATCAGTAAACGTTGCCGCCCCTTGTTTCAAAGTCTTTACCCATCCTTGTGGGGGCGTGTATTGAACGCCTTCCAGCGTTTCGCTTTGAGAGAAGACCGATACCGACGAAAACGGTATAAGGAATGAGCTAACTACGATCGCAAGAAATCCGACATGACGATTTTGAAAAAACTTCATGATCTTTCTCCTTTGGCCTCTACTGATCTATTTCTTCGTAGCTCACCGTCATTCTTTTGAGCTGCGCATTTGCGAAATTGGCCTTCGTTTGAGCAAGAAATACCTCAGCTTCTGCCTCGGTTTTTCCTGCATAGACGGCTATGAATGTAGTGATCAAAAGTTTGCCGCTCGAATCCTGCTGCCCCGGAAATGCATAGCTAAGAGCATCCATGTTAGGACAATCGTAGGAAGCGAAGACCTTGTGTCCGGGAAATGCGGATTGCAGACGAACCCGTTCCTTTTCGACGCTCGTCGAAATATCCTCGTCATTGCACTCAATTTCGTCGTAAGTTTTTAAGAGGATTGCGTAAAAAGGAGCCGACTTATAGTCCACGTTCGGTTTGAGCTTCGTCGGCATGTGGAACGGCAAATCGTGGTCCGCAAATGGTCCAGCCGCGTTCCTGCACGGAGCGGCAGGATCGGGGCACACTTCATTGGCCACCGCCTTGGTAACTGCAGCTCTCTTTTCCGTTTGTGCTTTTTTGTAAATACCGCTTGGATCGACATTAAGGCCGGAGTTTCCCACCGTCTTGACCGTTACCTGATCTGGAAGGAACGTGAACGTTGCCCGGCAGTCTCCGTTGTCACCGGAGAAATGGACATTAGCGGCATTTCCGGTGAGAACGCCATCACCTTCGCCATCACCCTCGTGAAAAGTCTCTTCGCGGCCAGCCAGGTAAAAATAAGTCCCGCTGAAAGTCACGTGTATCTCAGATCTCTCTTTAAGGGTGATCTCAAGCGAATTGTCGAAACCGCCTTTACCTTCGCGGTGAGTTTTGTAGGTGTACTTTCCGGAAACATCGGTCAACTGCTCTTGCTGAGCGGCCGGATCTGCCGTTTCTGCCGCTTCCTTCTTGCCGGAAATCGTGTCGACCCGATCGGCTTTCGCACCGCGTGTCAATTCGCAGGATACGGATGCAAATGCAAATATCAGAACGGAAAATAATATTCGAAACTTTTTCATAATATTGCGCCAAAACTCACTAGGGAATAAACGCTAGATCGGTAACCTCGCCGCCGACGTAAACGGTCTGGGTTGGTTCGGCAAATTGGTATTTCTTGCTGCGTGCAGCTGCCAAATAGGCCTGTCCTGCTTGAACACCCTGAAATCTGAAATTCCCGAACGAATTTGTCACGGCGGTTTGTGTGGTTCCTGACGGGTCAGACAAAGTCACGATCACATTGGAAATACCATTTCCCGCACTCGTAGCCACGCGACCAC
>JBDTZW010000257.1:0-9852 GCA_040004905.1 Acidobacteriota bacterium | reverse complement strand
ATACCGATGAAAAACTCGAAACCGTCCGATCCTATTTAGGTGCAAACAAGATCACTTGGTCACAGGCTACCAACGAGAGCATCAAGAAACTGGCGAATGTGGACTACCGCATCCAGGAATACCCCTCGGCCATCCTGCTAGGTCCCGACGGCAAAGTTCTCGTTCTAGACCAGGACCGACTTCAGGGTCAGAAACTGGAGCTTACACTGGATAAATTCTTACCGCGATAATAAGAAAGAGACTGCTTGGCCAGAATTCCTTTTGCCATACGCAAACCCGAGGGCTACATGCTGTGGCTGCTCACACTGCTTTCGGACAAGGATTTTTCCAACCATACGGCAGTAAGTTTCGCATGCAGCAATAGGCATAAGGGTAAGACTCAAGAGGATGACCGATTTTATTACCTTGATCAACCCATAGGTAGTTTATCTCCGCATCCCTAATAAAAATGAACCCAGTGATCAGCCAGGCAGGTCAACTTTCCGGTTACTGCGCCGCGAAATGATGCGCGGCGGGCACATAATTTGCAATATTACCGACGAATCCGGATTCGCGTATGGAAATCGGACACGAGTGGGATGTTAACCCTTTTAACCCGAACATACGTGGGCGGAGAGTCCTGAGATTCGGATCCGATCGTTTGCACGAAGAAATGCGACAGCCCATCGTCCTACGATAAAAAATTGATTGCATTCATCTAAGCCAAATTTATAATTGTAGTAGTCCACGAACATGTGTTTTCTTTTCGATCCAAAGTACCGGGAGTTCAACTGAGTATTTTGGAGACTAACTTAAAGGAGAAAATCTATGTCTATCGAGCCCACGGGAAAAGCCGCTCGCAGATCAAAGCCGAACAGGCAGTTCATTGACCCAGACAACAAAAATGGATCCATTGCTCCAGCCGACTCGACCTATGTCGATTCGAAGGAGCTTCTTGCCGTTCTGACGGCGGTAAGCAACGGCGATTTTTCAGGAAGAATGCCAGGTCACAAAGAGGGTTTGACCGGTCAGATCTATGAAAAGTTGAACGACATTATTGCCAAAAATGAAATGTTGGCATCGGAGCTGGGACGCATAAGTGAGGTCGTCGGCAGAGAGGGTAAGATCGCCCAACGCGCGACCTTGGCCGGCGCCAAAGGCGGCTGGGAATCGTGTATCGATTCTGTAAATACGCTCATCACCGACCTCGCCCGGCCCACTACCGAAGTCGCGCGCGTCATCGGGGCCGTCGCACAAGGCGATCTTTCGCAGAATTTTCATCTCGAGATCGACGATCGGCCGTTAATGGGTGAATTTCTTAGAACCGGTAAAACGGTGAATACGATGGTTGCCCAGCTTGGAGCGTTCGCGTCGGAGGTGACGCGTGTAGCCCGCGAGGTCGGCACCGAAGGAAAGCTCGGCGGTCAGGCGGAAGTAAAGGGCGTTTCGGGTACATGGAAGGACCTGACGGACAACGTGAACCTGATGGCCTCGAACCTGACAGGGCAGGTTCGAAGTATCGCGGACGTGACGACGGCGGTGGCGAACGGAGATCTGTCAAAGAAGATCACGGTCGACGTTAAGGGCGAGATCCTTGAATTGAAGAACACCATCAATACGATGGTGGACCAGTTGTCGTCCTTCGCGTCGGAAGTAACGCGTGTGGCCCGCGAGGTCGGCACCGAAGGCAAACTTGGCGGACAAGCTGAGGTAAAAGGCGTTTCGGGAACATGGAAAGATCTGACCGACAACGTAAATCTCATGGCCAACAACCTGACCGGTCAGGTTAGAAATATTGCGGAAGTCACGACGGCTGTCGCCAATGGCGATCTGTCTAAGAAGATCACGGTAAATGTAGAGGGCGAGATCCTCGAGCTCAAAGATACGATCAACACGATGGTCGATCAGCTCTCGTCGTTCGCGTCTGAGGTTACGCGCGTCGCCCGAGAGGTCGGTACTGAGGGCAAGCTCGGCGGTCAGGCCGACGTTAAGGACGTCGCCGGTGTCTGGAAGGACCTGACCGACAACGTAAACCTGATGACGAGCAATCTGACAGGCCAGGTCCGTAACATCGCCGCTGTGACAACCGCGGTTGCAAACGGCGATCTTTCGAAGAAGATCACCGTCGACGTGCAGGGCGAAATACGTGAACTGAAAGACACGATCAACACAATGGTCGATCAGCTTTCATCGTTCGCGTCGGAAGTAACGCGCGTGGCCCGCGAGGTCGGTACTGAAGGCAAACTCGGCGGTCAGGCGGTCGTGTCGGGTGTTTCCGGAACGTGGAAAGACCTGACAGATAACGTGAATTTCATGGCGTCGAATCTGACCTCGCAGGTTCGAAACATCGCGGATGTGACTACGGCCGTGGCGAACGGAGATCTGTCAAAGAAGATCACCGTAGATGTTAAGGGCGAGATCCTCGAACTCAAAAATACTATCAATACGATGGTGGATCAGCTCTCATCGTTCGCGTCGGAAGTTACGCGCGTAGCACGCGAGGTTGGTACGGAAGGAAAACTCGGTGGACAGGCACAGGTAAAAGGTGTTTCCGGAACGTGGAAGGACCTGACCGAGAACGTCAATTTCATGGCCTCAAATCTAACCTCGCAGGTTAGAAATATTGCTGCTGTTACAACTGCAGTGGCAAACGGCGATCTGTCGAAGAAGATAACCGTCGATGTGCAGGGTGAGATCCTGGAATTGAAGATAACCATCAACACGATGGTCGACCAGCTTAATTCGTTTGCGTCTGAAGTAACACGCGTGGCACGTGAGGTGGGAACCGAAGGAAAACTCGGCGGGCAGGCGATGGTAAAGGGTGTCGCGGGCGTCTGGAAAGATCTCACGGACAATGTGAACTTTATGGCGTCGAACCTCACCACGCAGGTTCGTGGAATTGCACGGGTCGTGACCGCAGTAGCGAACGGAAACCTCAATAGAAAACTGGAAGTTGAGGCTCTCGGCGAAATCGCAGAACTTGCCGACACTATCAACGCGATGATCGATACCCTTGCGACGTTCGCGGACCAGGTCACAACGGTGGCCCGCGAAGTGGGTATCGAAGGCGAGCTCGGCGGTCAGGCAAACGTTCCCGGAGCGTCGGGTACGTGGCGCGATCTTACGGATAATGTGAACCAGCTTGCCGCGAATCTTACGAATCAGGTTCGCGCAATGGCCGACGTTGCGACGGCAGTGACCAAAGGCGATCTGACGCGGTCAATTACTGTCGACGCATCCGGCGAAGTCGCGTTTCTGAAAGACAACGTCAATGAGATGATCGGCAACCTCCGGGAGACGACGCGGAAGAATACCGAACAAGATTGGCTTAAGACCAATCTGGCAAAGTTTACCCGTTTGCTCCAGGGTCAGCGCGATCTGCTTACGGTCGCACGGCTAATCCTTTCGGAAATGGCTCCGCTGGTCGAGATGCAGCACGGCGTTTTCTATATAGCGGAGACATCCGACAGCGATACGGTTCTTAAACTTCTCGCAAGCTATGCTTCCAGAAAACGTAAATCGATGGCGACCGAATTTCAACTTGGCGAAAGCATTGTCGGACAGTGCGCAGTAGAAAAGGAAAGAATAATCATAAAGAATCCGCCGCCCGGATACGTAAGGATAAATTCCGGGCTTGGCGAGGCTACTCCAACCAATATAGTGGTTCTCCCAGTGCTTTTCGAGGGCCAGGTCAAAGCGGTGATCGAGCTTGCCTCATTCACACCGTTCAATGAAATTCACTTTGGGTTCCTTGACCAGTTAACTGAATCGATCGGTATCGTTATTAATACTATCGAAGCCAACATGAGAACTGAGGAATTGCTGAAACAATCGCAATCCCTCGCTCAGGAGCTACAAGCCGGTCAAGCTGAACTTCAGGAAACGAATCGACGCCTTGAAATGCAGGCGCAATCATTACAAACCTCGGAAGACCTGCTCAAGCGACAGCAGGAGGAGCTGCAGCAGACCAATCAGGAGCTCGAAGAGAAGGCGAGACTTCTTTCAGAGCAAAAAAGCGAAGTCGAGCAAAAAAACCGGCAGATCGAACTCGCCAGCACAGCACTCGAAGATAAAGCCAAACAACTCGCGCTTAGCTCGAAGTATAAGTCCGAGTTTCTCGCCAATATGTCGCATGAGCTTCGCACGCCTCTGAATTCCATGCTCATTCTTTCTAAGATGCTGGCAACGAATCCCGATAACACGCTGAATGAGAAGCAGGTGGAATTTGCCGAGACGATCCATTCATCCGGTGCGGATCTTCTAGCCCTAATCAACGAGATACTCGATCTTTCAAAGATCGAGTCCGGAACAATGGGCGTTGAAATTGGCGACGTCCTGTTCAATGAGCTTCGAGAGGACATTGAAAGAAACTTCAGCCAGATCGCGAAAGACAAGGCTCTGCACCTCGTGATCGACGTTAAAGAGGGTCTTCCCGCTCGCGTGCAGACCGATGTAAAACGTCTTCGCCAGATACTGAAAAATCTTCTGTCGAATGCGTTCAAATTTACACAACAGGGACAAGTGGCGGTAACGGTTCGTACGGAAACCGGCGGATGGAGTATTGATAATCACAATCTGAACCGGGCATCAGGCGTGATAGCGTTTAGGGTCAGTGACACGGGCATAGGTATTTCAGAGGATAAACAGCAATTGATCTTTGAGGCGTTCCAACAGGAGGATGGAACGACGAGTCGTAAATATGGCGGCACGGGTCTTGGTCTGTCGATCAGCCGAGAAATTGCCCGGCTATTGGGTGGAGAGATCACCCTCGAGAGTACGCCGGGGAAAGGCAGTACGTTTACCTTCTATTTACCGGAGAGTTATGAACCGGATGCGATGGGAGCTTCCGGACCCGAACAAAAATCGGACACGGACGAATTCGACGGCAATGGAGCAGGACAAGCGAGCTTGATCGGATTAACTCGCCAGTCATCCGAGGAAACTCTCGCGCGGGTGCATGTGATCGTAACCGATGACCGGTCTAATATTAGCCCCGAAGACCGGGTCGTTCTCATTATCGAAGATGACAATAGTTTCGCCCGAATTCTGATGGATATTGCACACGAGCAAGGTTTTAAATGCCTGGTCTCTCAACACGGCGAGGATGCTCTGATGACCGCTCGCAAATACAGGCCTAACGCTATCACGCTCGACCTCACGCTGCCTGGAATGCATGGTTATGCGGTCCTGGACCGGCTAAAGCACGACCCTTCAACGCGTCACATACCGATTCAGGTGATCTCGATCGTCGACGATCCGAAACGTGTGTTGAAACTTGGTGCGTACAGCCATCTCGCAAAGCCCGCCAATCGCGAAAGGATCGTCGATGGTTTGATCAACTTGAGATCCTTTATCGAACGGCCAAAGAAACGCCTGCTTCTTGTCGAAGACGACGACACGCTGCGAAACAGCATTGTCGAACTGCTCTCGGGTGACGATGTGGAGATCAAAGCGGCGGGCACCGCCGGGGAATCACTGGAAATGGCAAGTTCGGGCAAGTTCGATTGTGCGATCGTGGATCTAATGCTACCCGACATGGAATGGGCTGATCTGATCGGACGCTTTAAACGCGAACCCGGGCTTGCTGAATTGCCTGTTATCGTTCACACCGGCAAGGATCTCTCGAAACGAGAGACCGCCAGGATCAAGAAATTGGCAGAAACCATAATAATCAAGGACGCGGACTCACTTGAAAGGCTGGTTGACGAGACCGCCTTATTCCTCCATCGCGACGTGGCTGATCTAACGGAATCTCAAAAAAACATGATTAAGCATGTCAATGTTACCGATCCGCGACTCGAGGGAAAAAAGGTCTTGGTCGTTGACGATGACATCCGAAACATTTTCGCATTGACCAGTGTTTTGGAGCGGCAGAAAATGGAAGTCGTTTACGCCGAGAACGGTAAGGACGGGATCGAGATGCTTAGCAAGACGCTCGGTATTGACGGGGTTTTGATGGATATCATGATGCCCGAAATGGATGGTTTCGAAGCAATGCGGGCGATACGCGATATTCCGAGGTTCAAGTCGGTCCCGATCATTGCCGTTACCGCGAAGGCGATGACCGGCGATCGACAGAAATGTCTCGAGGCGGGAGCGTCGGACTATATAACAAAGCCCGTCGAAACCGAACAGCTTTTATCTCTTCTTCGTATTTGGCTCGACAGGTAGATATTCGAATGTTAACAAGTGATGCAGTAGTGTCGCCCGTAAACGTACTGGTAGTTGATGATAGGCCGGAGAATCTTCTGGCAATGGAATCAACCCTGACTGGCCTTGGCTCAAATTTGGTATTTGTCACGTCGGCTCGCCAGGCCCTGCGCTATTTGCTTACCGACGACGTTGCCCTCATCCTCCTGGATGTCCAGATGCCCGGCGTTAACGGCTTTGAGCTTGCCGAATTGATCCGCCAACGCGAGCACACTCAAAATACGCCTATCATTTTCATATCCGCGACAAGTGTCGACGAACAGTACGTTTTCAAAGGATATTCACTTGGCGCCGTCGATTATTTGACCAAGCCATTCGAACCCGAGATCCTAAAGTCGAAAGTCGCTTTTTTTATAACGCTTTTTAAGCAAAACCAGGAAATAAAACGACAGTCTCAACTTCTTGAAGAAGCAAATGCGCGGCTCGATGGTTTGAACGAAGACCTGGAACTTCGGGTCCGCAACCGCACCGCCGAACTAGAAGAGATGAATCGTAAGCTCAGTTTCGAGTTTGCAACCCGAAACATGTCAGAGACACGGCTGGCGCTCGAACACACGGTTACCCGCGAATTGGCCGCCGCGGATAGCATAAAAGAGGCGGCTCCGGAGATTCTGGAAGCTTTCTGTAGATATCTCGGAGCAGAGATGAGTGCCCTTTGGCTGCTCGACGACACAGGGACCAACGTCGCATGCTGCCACATAGAAGTTTCAGGCCCATCGTCGCCCGAAATTGAACGTCTGATCGGGGAATCGAAAGATCGATGTTTTACGAAGGGTGTCAGCCTTCCCGGCCACGTATGGGAACGCAATTCTCCATTTTGGCAGATTGATTCGGTCGAAGGCGAAAATTTTCCACGAGCTAAATATTTCGTTACCGCCGGGCTTCGTAGTGCTATCGGGATGCCTATCAAGATGGGAGATGAGTTTCTGGGAGTGATCGAATTTTTCGCCCATTCTCCGATCCCCGAAGAACAGGAGCTGCTGAATATGTTCGATGCGATCGGGAGCGAGATCGGACAGTTCATTCACCGCAAGCGCGTCGAGGCCGAGCGGGAGAATCTGCTGCTTCAGGAAATGGCCTTAAGACAGCAGGCCGAAAAGGCGAGCCGGTTAAAGGATGAATTTTTGGCGACCGTCTCACACGAGCTGCGCACTCCATTAAATTCGATCCTCGGCTGGGGCCAGATCCTACAACGCGGCATGCTGAGCGCCGACAAGACCCAAACGGCTCTCGATACAATTTTTCGTAATGCGAAAGCTCAATCACAGCTCATCGACGATCTTCTGGATATGTCGCGCCTGATTACGGGGAATTTCCCGCTCGACCTCGCGCCGACCGAAGTGCGGTCGATCGTTGAAGCCGCGGTAGAGATCGTGCGTCCAAATGCGGACGCAAAATCGATCATGGTGATACCGAATTTTCGCTCGGACGTTTCAAAAATCACCTGTGACGCTGAGCGGCTCCAGCAAATGGTTTGGAACCTTTTGGTGAACGCAATAAAATTCACTCCCGTTGGCGGCACGGTAGAAGTTCTAGTAGATCGGAATGATCGCGAGATCGAGATCATGGTTCGGGACAACGGCGACGGGATCGCGCCGGAGTTTCTGCCGCATGTTTTCGATCGCTTTCGACAAGGTGATAGTTCGAGCACACGGGCGCACCGCGGTCTTGGACTGGGCCTGGCGATTGTAACTAATCTCGCCGAGCGGCATAGCGGCCGTGTCACCGTGGCAAGCGAAGGTCTCGGAAAAGGCTCTGCTTTCACAATTGTCCTCCCGCTCACACTTTCAGAATCTGAAAGAAATGAAACTAGGGTTGAGGTCAGTGCGGGCGACCCTCCGCAAATCTATGAGGATCCGCTGGCGTTGGCGGGGATCAAGATATTGATAGTTGACGACGATACGGATGCAAGTCA
The DNA here is from genome assembly GCA_040004905.1 of Acidobacteriota bacterium. Lineage (GTDB taxonomy): Bacteria > Acidobacteriota > Blastocatellia > Pyrinomonadales > Pyrinomonadaceae > OLB17. The sequence continues at coordinate 1,748 of JBDTZW010000257.1, read as the reverse complement.
GATGCTAAGTTTCGCCCTCCAGTCGTCGGGCGCGGAGACAAGAACCTCATCATCCGTTTCCGAGGCGTTTGATTCGCTTGCGGAGTGGATACCGAATGCCCTACTGACCGACATAAATATGCCGGGCGAAGATGGTTATGCCCTCATTAGAAAACTGCGCGCCCTGTCGTCGAAAGTCACTGCAAGTATTCCAGCGATAGCGTTAACGGCGATGGCACGACCGGAAGATGGGGATCTCGCTCTTTCTTCCGGATTTCAACTGCATATTCCAAAACCAGTTAATATCGAAGATTTGACAGAAGCGGTAAAGAGTCTGGTTCGTCCCGTTAGCACCGAAAACTATGAGTAGACAGCTGATCCGATTCTGCTGGCAACCTGCTCCGGCGATTGATCATTACAGCTCTTTTCAAACTACGGTCGCTCAATGTAATGTCTAGTCTCTCTTTTTTGACTTAAACGCATTAATAACTATGTCGATTCGTCTTGATCACAAGATGATAATCGAGTGGGTCAAGACCATCGATAAAAACTAACTTAGCCGTTACGCTTTGGCAGTTCCTGGAGGGAGAGTTTATTGCCGTCGGGGTCGATGAGGTAGACGAAGCGGCCCCAGGGTTGTTCGTCGACTTCGCCTACTTCTATGCCCTTTGCCATGAGTTCCTCGCGGGTTTTGTCGGCGCTTTCGATCACGAGCAGGACCATATCAATGGATCCGGGCGCCAACTTCGTAAGGCCTTTGCCGATGCAGATCGAGCACGCCGAGCCGGGCGGCGTTAGCTGAACAAATCGGAGATTCTCGTTCACCGTTTGATCGTGGTCGGCATTAAACCCGACCTTTTCGTAAAACGCCTTTGCTCTATCAACATCAGAGACAGGTATCGCGACGACTTCAAGTTTCATGTTCATAGAGTCATGATAGCTATTCCCTACGTGAGAGGCCAAGCCCCCGCGGATATCAAGTTTCGTTGTCCTCCTTGATCGCGACGGTCCTCAATTTTCCGTTTACTTTTTTCTTCACAAAGATCCGCGGGCCTTTTTTTGTGTTCTTTAGTTCTTCCAGCTTCACGAATACCAAATGCTCTCGCCTGATCTTATAAGTCTCTTTAATAAGACCGCCGACCCCTAATATCGGCATGTAATTAACGTTTATTTCCCCACTTTCGGGGTGCAGGTCGATCCCGTTGTGCATGAAACGAAATATATCGTTTGTAAGGGTGTTGGTGATAAAACGGCCGCGGTTCTTGTCAAAAAGCCAGTATCTTTGCCTGGACCACTTGGCTCCCCAATCATCGGTGACCGCGATGTCCGCGAAGCCGTCCATGTTTATGTCCGAAACCGTGAAAAATCGCCCGAGCAGATCGGAGCTCGTGCGGGTGGTTACCTGGATGGTTTGGACCAGGCGAAGCGGGGTTCCGGTGGAGATCTCGATTCGGCCGACCCGGTGCGGCTTCTCTGTCCCCGGAAAATCGTGCAGGGTCGCATCCGGAATCAACCGAAACTTATACGGCGGGAGATCTTTATTTATACGGATCCAGAAGGTTTGTTCGGCAGTTCCGGGTGCGTTACCGACCTCGCGGTTCGCAAACTCTTTCGCGGTAAACACGGTCTCGCCACTACCCTGGCAAACTACCCGACCGTGCATGAAACCTACGACTAAAACAACAGCAAAAATCAATATCTGTTTCATAATTTTATATTTTCAAGCAGCGGGAAGAGTTGATAACTGGAATTGGAGAACGAAGTTCTCA
>JBDTZW010000286.1:0-31288 GCA_040004905.1 Acidobacteriota bacterium | reverse complement strand
ACGGCCGGCGTGGTCCGATAGCTCAGTCGGTAGAGCAAATGGCTTTTAACCATTGGGTCGAAGGTTCGAGTCCTTCTCGGATCACCAAATTTACTAAGCAAAAATGGCACCGTTGACGGTGCCATTTTTGCTTAGGGACTATTGTAGGGACTATTTGTATTTGCGATCTGGTTTTTTACTGACGAGATCTCTTAACTCGTGGTTTTAGATCATTGACTGTTTTTAACGTCACATAGTTCTTTCGACTTCCGTCTTGAGAAAGGTAGGGAACTAGCCCACCGGCAATCTTGTTTGCGACGGTACTGGGAGATACTTTCGCCAGCGGAGCAACGTCCTTTTGGCGAAATACTAATGTTTCAAGCAGTGGCTCGAACTGACTGAACTCTTTTTTGATTGCTTCGTGTATGAATTTCTCGAGATCTTCTTTGGTTACTTGAACGATTTCCAGCTCTGCCATTTCCTCTCCTACTATGAGTCTGCCTACATTTCCTATGCTCTTGGTTTTGTTAAAAAGGCCAGAACCAACAACGGCGACGAGCATAGTCCGGTTCTCACTGCCTGGGTCTCAAGCAAGTTTTATACCGTAAGGCAATAGGCTATAAATTGGCGAAACTCTTCTACAGATGGCTAGCGAACACACCAATGGAACAATAAACAACCAACTACTGATTCATCTACGCTTCGGTTCATCTCGACGTGCGTGGAGACATCTTAGGGTGGTCCTAAAGTGAGATACGAGTTGTTGTTAGGTAAACGCCTTTTCAGCATCGAAGGAATCTTCAGCCAGCGTGTGCCTGACCGGGACGCGGACTGCTCGGGCAGTCTATGCCTTTCAGCATGGAAGGAATATTCACGCTCAAAGGCGACGTTCTCTTTGTTTAGTGGCAGTTGAACCCTCAACCTGATGATTACAAATCGTTCCGAACAGCTTTTTACTAAGTGGCACACATTGTTATCTGCCTACATTTCTTACACTTAGCGATCTACAGGTTTAACAGGTAACATTCAAAAACTGCACAGACCTACTACATTTCCGACTACAGTGACGAAATTAAGGATCAGGAATCTACAACTGGCGCCAATGGCTCATGAGTATGTACCCTTCGCAGACGTCGGTATATGGCGATTCCGCAGGTTTTCACAAATCACAATCATTTCTTCGCAGATTCTGTTGTCGTGTGAGGATGTTTCACGGCCAACTCGCTTTATGGGAGTGACGGAATCATCGCTTGTACCGCGTCGACCCGCTCGTCCAAGAACCAATATACCCAGAGGCTAATAAGTTCCGTACTCCGGTTTACGGGCTCTTTCGAAAAACTTGTACATTCAGTAATAGCCGGTGTTAGCACGAACTTACGATTATCTTAACGATAATTTAAAATCCACCAAACGGCTAAGCCCAGCCATAGAAAAAAGAAGCAGACCGACAATATTCTGCGAAGACCGTCACTGCCCAGATCTTCCGCCAAACTGTTTAGGATGTTCACGAACAAGAATAAGAACTGAGAAAATCACCAGTCGGGGTTTTCGTCGTATCCGCTTATCGCACCGATAAGTGCTCCGACGATCGCTCCGGGCGGCCCAAACATCGCTCCGCCGGCGGCTCCGGCGAGGATACCTTTTCGAAAGGCATTGTCTTCACGCTTTTGCTGGCGCGTGTTGACCGAATAAGGAGCTCGAGTGCGGCCGTGAACGGCACGTGATCGTTTCGTGCAGTCAGTGCCTTTCAGTTCATTGCAGTCGATGTGAGCAGGATAAAGATTATTCAGGTGGTCTGTTCCACCCAATGCGCGAGGGATCGAATGCTCGACATTCCAGGCACCACGAGTTCCACGTATTCCGTAATTGCGGAAGGCCAGTTTGCCACAGCATAGGTGGCAACAACCTGAAGTCTTATCAAAAATGCGCTCTAACTTTTCGTCTGAATATCCCACCGTTTTTCCTCCAATCACCCGAGATAGCCAATTATACCGCGGCAGTTACATTTATCCTTCAACTAAGATCTCAGTCATTTCCCCGACCTCGTTTGCAGCATCTGAAAAGACCGGTCTCGCCGGCGTGATGCCCGGGTTGAAAGGCGGCAGCTTCTTGGTCTTGACAATGGCTTCTATGGTCTGTAGTTGCCGCAGAGTTCCGTCTATCACGTCGAACGCCGCTACTCCCGCCAGCATCCGAAGCACTTCTGCGATCACCAAAGTAGAAGCAAAGGTCCCGACAAAAGAGGCGCCAACCGCTCTGTTGGCAAGCAGTGTCAGACCACATTTATCTACTCCGCGTTCGCCAAGGTCGGCGTAGGCTGCTGCTTCGATAGACTGATCTTGATGGGGCTCGGCCCCACTTGCGTCCCAGATTTCTCGTGCCGGTTTCGCTCCAGGAAAACTGTGAATCTGGAACGCCAAGAATTCGTCAGTGCCGCGGCCGAGTCCTGCCTCGATTACCCTCGAGAACCCGACGTCCTCAAGAGAGGCTCGTGCAAGGCCGTTGTCGACGCCGCAAAGAGCAACCATCGGTTCATCACCGGCGACGCGAAAACCATCCGCGAATAGCCGCTCCACGATGCGGGTCTGGAAGCCGCGGGCCTCGCACCACGCGGCCATCGCTCGCGTCTTGGGCTGATCGACAAGATCTGTGCTCGTCAGCGGGGAAGTGCTGTCATTAGCAATCGACAAGCGATCAGTATCTTGCAGTACGATCAGAACTTCTTCCGGGCTGGCAAAGGGAAGAAAACCGAGTGTCCACAAATAAGCTTGACCAAGATGGCCGAGCCCAATGAGCCACAATCGGGCTGGCAAAAACTCAAGTTCAGGACCAATGTTCCGGGTTGTTGTCCAATCCTCATTAGAGTGCGGTTCCCAAAGCGAAAGCCCGACCGGACGAGTGCCAGCCATTGGATTTTTTCCGCGAACGAACTGGAATGCTTCTGACACGGCTAAAGATCCCGCAAGCACGCCGGCCGGCGTGAACTCTTGAGATTCCGCACGGCGGATGCCGTCATCGACTGGAGCAACGCCACCGATCCAGCCGTCAAATGTCGCCCGAATCGAGAACTCACTTGTCGTTGACGCGTCGATATCGCCGATCACTATCTCTGGATGTATCGATGCGACCGATTCTATCAACCGCCCCCCGAGCTTAACGATCGCTTGTTTGAGCGAGCGGGCTCCGTCGAAACATACCGAGAGATCTGCATCCGGGCAGCCGGCGACCTCGACCCCTCCGAGAAAGCAGCGGCGGCCGGTGTTAACTATCGTCAGCAGTGCCGCCTGAAGTGTGGGGCAGTCGGCCACGTCAGTTCCTACGCGGACGCGGAGGTGGTAGCTGCCAAGGATCGCATACGCTTCGTCGACGGTCGCAGCTTCGCCGGTGTCGAGAAACATCTTTGCCGTACGGTTTAGTTCATTTTGAATATTTGCAGCGTCAAGCATTTTCTATCCCCAATATCCTATGTAGAAAAATTCTTCTGCTGTCGTACCGGACGAATAGCTCCAGCGATAGTCGCCCTCATATTCATAAATACCAAGGTGGCGCGCAGTGCATTCGCGGCTGAGAAAGTAGGGAGCTATCAGAGCGATGTGACCTTTCCGTGCGATCATCGGATTCGTCCGATCCGATTCACTCTGCCTGGCTTCGTTTGGATGTACGTGAATGTCGGCAACGACCGTTAGGTTTTCCCTCCGACACATTTCCCACAAGGGCCCGTAGCCGGCACCGTCGAAGATGACGATCCCGGTGTCGAGAGAGTGTGGATCGAGGTCGTCGTAGTAGACAAACTTTTCAATTCGTCTTCGTTTCCCGTCGTTCGTGCCGAGTAGAAAAGCCCCGCTCTCGTGCCAGCCCTCAGTCCGGCGGCGCAACTCAGCGATCCCTTCATTCCAGACATCGCTTGAACATGAGAGCTGGTGCTTAGGCGCCGCGAAGGGCCTTATAATCTTTCGAATGGAGAAGGTCATAGATGATCCTCAAATACAAAGTGATGTCGCTCGCGGCGATCCATATCATCTCAGGATGCTGGGTGCGCCACGCGTCATGTCCCTCGATCGCAAGCCGATCGCATGGAAGGTAGAGACAGGTTCCTTCCTTAAAACCGGGATTGAATGCGTATTTCACCCGGTCAATGCCACCCGGCCATTTTGTGAATTCGAGCGGGCCGTTTGTCGACAGATCCCACGGTTGTGCTGTTGGAAGCTGAGCCGGATAGTTTGATAATTCAAACCTGAATGCATACTCGAAAGGCGCGTCGGCTCGTTCGGCAGCGGAGATAGCCAGGACTGCGTGCGGCCAGTTGATCGAGACCAGCCGCCACCGGCCCCGATCAACCCCGTTCTCAAACGGACCGGCTTCCACGTGTGCTAGAAATGTAGCCTCGTCTGGTCGGGAAGCCATCGGTTAAACGCCTCCCTCAACACGGCGTTTCGGTACCAGGTCGAAGCAGATGCTGCAGGAAGGATGCTTCGTCAACATACCGATGTGAGTGTCCTCGTCCGGACGGGTCGAAGTTCCACACAGCTGCAGTGCGTGCTCCGTAGCATCGATCTTGTCGATGTCGAACTTTTTGTCCGCCCACTTTTTGACCTTTCCGACCATCGTTGACGGCGGGAAGCTATCTGCCGCAGTTTCGCCATTGAAATTGACCGTTACTTTGACCTTGCGGCAGCGGTGAATGTGAACGCGCGAACGATCACGAATGCCGGCTTTCTCAAGGGTGTCTTTTTGGAAGATCTCTTTCTCTTCGTCCTCAAACGTGACGACCAATCCTCCCGCCGCCTCGGCCGCTGCGAACTCGCCACCCACCTTGGTCGCTACCGCTTTGATCAGCTCGACAACAGTTGCATTGCGGTCTATCTGTGCTATGTGGATCTCAGCTAGACCCTCGCCCTGCACGAAGAGCCGAAGCTCTCGTGCGTCACCTTTTTCATTTTCCTGTTTGTTTGTGTTCATCGTAAATAATTCCTCTTGTTTTGATATGTGCGGCATCTTTGAATCACCGCCTCTACAGATACAAATCGACAAGAGAGATCTAAACCGGAAAGGTTTTTCGTAAGGAATAATCTGAGAATGGCAGAAGAGAGCGCTGGTAAACGCTCAGATCACTAAACCGCGGCGGGACAATTGAAGTAGTACGGACAACGCGGGCAGTCGTATTCGCCCGTGACTGGGTAAAAATGGCCGTCAGTGATGTTCTTCATTGCTGCTTCATACTTTGCATTGCGGTTTCCGATCACTTTGTCTGTCATCGAAACAGCCTCGGCTGCATTGTCACGAAGGTACAGAATCTCGACGCGGGAATCGCGGCCCGCTCTTAGCTCGTTTGCAGCTCTTAGAAGCAGTGCGTAGAAATCCTTATCTCCTTCAGACTTTGTAGGACGGCCGGTTTTGAATCGCTGAATAAGCAGCGGCCCTTTTGCCGGTAACTCAGCGAGGTCGAAGTCGAGCTTTATCTTGCCGCTAGCGAAGTCTAATTCATGGTCGGTAAGGATGGCCGCATCCGACGAACGCATCCTATCCACGGCGTTGCCGACCATGCGTTCAGCCGAGGCTTCGTAGAGACCGGCCAGGAAGTGGTCGGTCGGGCCTCTTTCCGTCCACTCACTTTGGAACGTTGCACGGACGAGCTCTTCCGTAAGTTCGGTACCGGTGTCCCTGGCCGTTTTCAACTGGTCTATGGTTTTGTACACGGCTCGGTGGAACTGTTGATATGCCGTATCCTCTCGCTTTGCCGAGAGGCCTAAGACGTACTGGTAAAAATATCTGAGTGGACATTTGATATAAAGTTCTAACTGCGTTGCCCGGTATGGAACGGGGCTGGGGGGCTGAGGCAGAACGAATTCGGTTACCGCTTCGGACTCGGGTTGGTCGACCCACGTGGCTTCAGTTCTCGAAACACTGGGCAAAGAACTGTTGATCATTTCAAGAAACTTAGACGGAGTGCTGTTCTTATTCGATTTTGTTGCTGGCCTCGACAAGTACAGTTTTTCGCGAGCTCGTGACATAGCTACGAAAAACAAACATTCTTCTTCCTCATCGCGCCAGTTTGGGTCGGACTCCGACAAAAGTCCGTCAGGCGGTTTGCACAGATCCCTATTAACCGAATTCGGCATGTTCCCCTTGTAGAGGCCGGGAAGGAATACCGCCTTGAATTCGAGACCTTTGCTTGCGTGGATGGTCATGATCCGAACTGCGTCGATCGTAGTCGCCCACTCGTCCGGTTCACGGAGAAGTTTCTCGTCGCCGAAGATCTCTAGCCGACGAACATACCGCAAGAATTCCCGCTTTGGGTCGGAGTCCTTATCAGGTTCTGGAGCGTCGAGCCGGCTATGGACAAACTGAAGAAATTGGTAGATCGCCAAGCGTTGTTGCTGACCAACCGGACTAGGATCTTCCAGCAAGAAAGAGAGATACGAGCTGCGTTCGAAAAGGTAACGGGTCAGACATTTCCAAGCTGAGCGGCCGTGCGTTAGATCGGTAAGATGTGTTGCGATCAGCCTGAGCTTCGGTCGTCCGTCAGGTGACAATCCTTCGATCTCATCCGTCTTGGTCAAAGCTTCGGGGAAAGCCATCGAGCGTTCGCTACAGAGCTTGATGAGCAGCCGCACGTCATCAAAGGGAATGTTGTATTCGGGAAATCTCGCAACACGGACCAACCCCGCGCCGTCTGGACCGGCCGCAAGTGAGAGAAGGGAGAGTAGATCTCGTATTTCGGGCCGTTCGAACAGGTCGCCCATATACAGAACCGGTACCCCGGCGTTCGCGATAACACGTGCGACGCGAGCCATTCCGGTGTGAGTTCGGCAGATAACTGCCTGCTCCGAGTAGCGGATTCCGGAATCGTGAAGTGCCCCGACCTCGTTCGCGATTCCCATAGCTTCGGCTTCAGGATCGCTTGCCACATCAAATCGAACCGACGGTGTACCCGCGTCTTCATTGTGAATCTCCCAGCCGTTGAATTCTCTTCCTTGGGCTGCGCCCATCTTGGGTGCGAAGGAAGAGAACAATTCGACGATACCTCGACGCGACCGATAGTTCTTTTCGAGCGAGATAGGATCCTTCGCTAGGGGGAAATCCTCCTTAAACAGGCGAATGTTGGCGGTTGTCGCTCCACGCCACCGGTGGATCGATTGCCTGAGATCGCCGACCGCCCACAGGTTTCGTCCGTCGTCAACTATCTCTTTTAACAGGAGTCCGCTTGCTCGATTTACGTCCTGGTATTCGTCGACGAGTACGTGTACGTGGCGTTTACGAACGTCGGCCTGAACTTCAGGTTGTTTCAACAAGGCGATCGATTTACAGATAAGGTCGCCGAGATCAACGACTTTTCTTTCAGCGAGTTTTTCCTCGTAGATGCGGTATACGCGGGCCACCTCTTGAGCTCTCTCAGCCTTTTCGATCTCTTCGTCGGTTGTCGCCAGTTCTCTTTGTTTTGTAGCGAGGTCGAGATATTGCTCAGGCCCTACGTTCTCATCCTTTGCACGCGAGATCGCACGGGCGATGTCTGGAAGATATCTGGAGGGCTCCGGAAGATACTGATAATAATCCAGCCCAAGTTCGGGAAGCGAACCTTCCAGCAGGAAGATCGCCTCGACGGGGTCGAGAATCTCAGGTTTTTCCGGAAGGCCTAGTTTCGTGCCGTACTTTCTAAGGAGTTCGAGCCCAAAAGAATGGAACGTTTCGATATTCAGATTTCCCGCCGACTCAGGTGCGAACCGATGAAGTCGTGTACGCAATTCCTCAGCGGCTTTGTTCGAAAAAGTGAGGACAAGGATATTCTCCGGGCGGACGCCAGATGAGATAAGGTGTAACGCCCGCCCGACTAACGTCCGCGTCTTACCGGTTCCCGGACCAGCGTCGACCAACTGCGGCCCTTCCGCCACATGAGCAGCAGATTTCTGTGAATCATTGAGCGTGAGATTGGTTTCTTCATCATCTTCGGCGAGCCTATCGTGAATCGCGGGAGTAAGTAGTGCATATGCTAATTGATGGCACACCATCTCGAGACCCATGCCGCTTTGCTTGGCTATCTCTTCTGCTTTTAGGCTTTCTTCCACGAACCATTTCTTTAATACTTCACAAGGCAAAAGGAATTCGCGGGCGAAGATGTTCGCTTCGGACTCGATCCGTTCCTGCGGCCCGTAGCCCTCAACGCGATGGACGCCAAATGGAATTCTGGCTTCCGATGCGTCAGGGTCAATAGCCGTTTCTGAGCATTCGCGTTCACCATGTCCGAGTACTACGTGACCCATCTCGTGGACCTGATAATAGGCAGCCAGCCACGTTTCAACATCGTTCCGGAAGTAGATGGTTCCGTCCTCAAGACGGGCCAATGATCCATGAAGCGACGGGTGTGCGGCTGGAAGTCCCTTCGACTCAAGGCCAAGTAAATCTGCCGCCAGCGGGACTAGGTCGTTTGCAGGGCGATGATCTACCGACAGCCCGTTCGCGTCGCCGACTTTTTGTCGAAAATCACGAGCGGCTCGCCGAATGTGTTCCCATTTGTTCATATGATCGAGTTCCTCAGAGATTGGAAACCATTCGCTGGTTATTCCTGCTCGATCGTTGGAAGGGCGATCCAATAGTCCTTATCGGTAGGGGACAGGTCCGGATCGTACTTCACCAGGTCGGCAAATTCCGATTGAGCTGGAAATGTGGGAGCCGAGTCAGCCCTGTAAAATCCTCCACTGGGAATCGGCTTCAGCGAAAAGTAAGCATATGTTGTCTCGAAATTCGTTTCCAAGATTCCCGAAAGCTTTTCGAGAAGCAATCGTGGAAGAGAGCCGGGCCGAACCTTTCGCTTGTCCAAAAGTTTCAGGATCAGCGGCGAAAGCCGAAGGTCCGCAGCCGCAGTTTCGTATGTCACATTCCTCTCATCGAGACGTTCACGCAGGCTATTGAAGTCGAGAGCTTCGTTCTCAGCGATCGCGTTCATTTGGGTCCGTCGCTCATGCAGCAGGTTCTGCACCAGGCTAACTGACTTGAGAACTCGCAATTCTTCTTCTTCCGTGGTCATTTCGGCTTCCGGTAGATGGCGGAACATGCGGGACATTCCGGCATGTTCATAAAGGACCTCGGTAAGTTCGGGATATTCTCTAATGTATTGTTCCAAGGCTTTATCTCCCTGAGCCTTAAAATCTGCGGTGAATTCGTTAAGTATGTCGTCCATTTCACTTTTCTCTTTCATGGTTTAGGTCCCCCTTCGGTCCCTCCAGGTTTTGATCTTCTTGTCGGCACTTGCAAGCCAATTTCGAATGGTCCGAGCTCTTTTGCCGAAACGTGTGCTGATCGTGGGAATGCTGGGATCGGCATTTTCGATCTCCCACTCCCAGAAATGTCGCATGATGAACGCTTCCCGTTCATCATCCTTCAGTACGCTGAGAGCTTTATCAATAAAAAGCCCATACTCTTCCGGTCGGAGTTCACTTGACCGGAAGTCACGACCTTCCGGACCGGCTGCCTCGTCGTCGCTACCCTCATCTTCGCTCGTCAGGCTGTCGGTAATCTGAGATTGAGTATTCTCCTTCCAACATTTTCGGATGTTGTCGAGAGCTCGTTTTTCTAACCAATCACCAAAACTGACCTGAGCATAATCAGCCCGATCGGTCGAAAGGTCAACGATGTCTGCAAAAACGCGTACCACGATCTCACTGTGACAATCGTCGCGCAGATTCGGTGAAAGAATTCTTACCTTACCAGCGACCATACGCGTGAGCTGACCAACTAAGGCCGTCGAAAGTCGATTGACCGAATCGTCATCACCAAGGGCAAGCGAACGCCGGATCAGGTGAACGATTGCCTCCGGTTTTATGAAACCATCAGCCCGGTAATCTTTCACAGAAAGACGCTGCTCAAGTACTTCAGCGCCCAAGGCGAGAGCCTCTTTTATCTGTTCTTCAACCTCAGATCGTCGGCGTAGCGTTTCCCCGGCTCGTGTAGTTCGTGTCAGTGGTTCAACTTCATTGTCTTGTATCATTCTTGAATTCCTCTTCAAGTCACCTGAATAAACCGCTTTCACCTACTACAATCGTTGGAAGTCGCGGAAACCGGAAATGAAATTTTCAAAACTTTCAAAGCTGTGATATTTATCTTTCATAAAAATCTTCCAGTACTGACGCGATGCACCGATTAGTTCTGCCACATTGCGCATTTTCCGCAGCTTCGCTACGATGGACATGGACTGTCCATCACTATACAAAAACTGGATGTGGACTGTCAACCTCAACCTAAAACCATGAGTTTCGGAAAAACATTACAAGAAATTCGAAGAAGAAAAGGCAAGACTCAACGAGATATAGCCAACCTGATATCCATGGATTACAGCTACTACTCGAAACTGGAAAATGATCGACTTGATTCAAAACCAACCCGCGACACCGTAGACAAGATTTCAGTCGCTCTCGGGTGTGACGACGCGGAAAAAAATGAATTGTTGCTTTCCGCAGGAAGGACCACTGAGGAGTTCGAACAAGTTGCTAAAGTTGTGAGCGAAGATCCCGAGAAAAGCGGTTCCTTCAATAGGCTGTTCAAAGCGGCTCTCGATCTTACGCCGGATAAACTGGAAGAAATGGTGAAGGGTGTGGAAGAGGAGGTTCGGAGAATTAAGGCCAAGAATAACAAGCGAATTTCTAGGAAGTAAGATGGGTTCTCACAATATTCACATTCCACGTCCATCTCGTTTCATCAGTCTTGATGATGTGGATTCGATTGCGCAGAATTTCAGCGGTGTGTACCGAGAACATCTTGGCGAGGTTGGCTTGCCGTTAGATGTCGAGCGATTCCTTGATTGGCTTGAGATTTCATATTACTGGGACAACCTGGAAGAGTCGGAAGGAGCCACATGTTTTGCGCGGATCGACGTAAATCAAGGCTCTACCGTAGAGATTAACGAACATTACAGGGATCTCTTTGAAAATCGTCCTGAGGTATATCGAATTTGTTTGGGGCACGAGGCAGGCCATCTCGTCTTAAATCACCCCGAGTTTTTTTCGACGGCCGGAGCCCCGACTATTTTTAACAATGACGATGTTTGGCATTTTTTGCATAAGGAATCTTGGAATCAGTACGGATTAACAAGTTCTGAAGTGAGACAGCGAATAGCCGCAACAAAGGCGGCCAAGCAAAAGCTAGTTAAGAATGCAGTACTTAGTCGGGCTGCTTACAATGCGATCAAGTTGATGGATGACAAATGTGAGCTTGATTGGATGTTCTGGCAAGCTGAGCATTTCGCCAGATGCATCACCATCCCAAAAGCGCAGCTTTTTGAGATTCTCGAACAAGAACCGCTTTCTCCTGGATGGGGGGCAATTTACAAGCTAGCGAAGGTTTTCGAAGTGCCGCCTAGTTCCATGACTAAGAGACTTGAAAAGCTAAACCTTATTGAAATGGATGCCGAGGACAAACCCATTCCGATCGTTACTATGCAAGGCTCGTTGTTTTGAGCGCGTTTTCGAAATGACCAGGCCGCCTTTCCGCTGGTTGCGACTAAATATATTGATCAAATATGGCCATAACCCTAGAGCAGTTATGGGAGGAAGCTAGATTTTCGCCGAATCCCTCACAGTTTGAAGCGATTACAAATGTTGAGGGCCCACTGTTCCTCCCTGCCGGTCCAGGCTCGGGCAAAACACGGGTTCTTTTGTGGCGCACTATAAACCTGATCGTGTTCCACGGTATAGAGCCTAATGAGATATTTTTGAGCACATTCACCGAAAAAGCGGCATTTCAGTTAAAGCAGGGACTCCAATCCCTCCTCGGCCTTGTAACGAACCATACAAACAAGCCTTACGATCTGTCCGGGATGTTCATTGGGACGGTACACTCGCTATGCCAGAGACTGATCACCGATCGTAAATATTCACCAGACAAGACCAGACCCCGCAGACCGCATGTTCTTGATGCTCTGAGTCAGTACTTCCATGTCAGCAGATTCCTTCGAGACACGCTGCCGGAGTACGAATTTGATCACACTACGATTAACCGTCTCTTTTCTCGCGGTGACTTCGTAAGCGAGTCGAGGAACAACGCAATCAACAACGCCATCAAGGTGTTCAACCGTTTTTCGGAAGATTGTCTGCAGCCGGACGATCACCTCGAAGGTGCGGATGATCTGGTTGTTCCGATGTTGAGGCTTTATAAAGACTATCGATCAAGTCTTATTACTAACGGCGGGGTCATGACGGATTTTTCGCTTCTTCAAGCAGAAGCCCTGGACCTTTTGGGCCGGCATCCCGAATCAGGAATATTCTTCAAGCATGTAATCGTTGACGAGTATCAGGATACAAATACGATCCAGGAGCGGATATTCTTCAAGCTCGCAGCCCAAAGCAGGAATCTGTGTGTAGTCGGGGACGACGAGCAAGCTCTCTATCGTTTCCGAGGGGCCACGGTCGAGAATTTTGTCGAATTTCCGCAACGATGCATCAATTATTTTGGTCAAGCTCCGCGCGAGATACCGCTCAACATCAACTACCGCTCACGTAAACGTATCGTCGATTTCTATACCCGCTTCATGAATTGCGAGAACTGGTCAAAACAGGAAGCCGGAGCATATCGTCTCGAAAACAAGAACATTCAGTCCCACTCAACGGACCATGATGTCTCTGTTGTTGCAACCACTCAGGGCGAACGAACGAATGTTTGCTTTGAGATTACGTCACTCGTTACCAGGCTGATCAACGAAGGTAAGGTACAAGACCCGAACCAGATCGCCTTTCTTTTTCCATCGCTCAAAACCGAGGCGGTCAAGTCAATGAAGGCGTCGCTAGAATCTGCTGGACATCTGGTTTACGCACCGCGCGCTGGACGCTTTCTTGAGGTGGATGAATCCGTTGACGTCTTCGGACTCTTTGCAGAGATCCTTGATCCACCCGAAAAAAGCGGTGAATTCGGCGGAAAAGACTACGAAGATTTTCACGAATGGATCGATAACTGCGCGGCCCGTGCGCGAGTACTGATGCGCGAGGATGCGAACCTCAAGCGCTTCGTTGCAGATCGGCGAGCAGAAGTCGAAACGGCCAAGAAGGACTATGACCTTCTTTTGCAGAGAGTCGAAAAAGAGGGCTGGAGCATTGATGACCTCTTCATTCCCGAGACGATGAAAAAGGTTCTGCTTCAAACCTCCGGCATTTCTGAGAAATCCAGAAAGTCGCTCGGCAATGCTTATTTTGAACGCATCATTCGCAAGCGCATCGAAGACGGCAATCCCTTCAAACTCGGGTACGTGATGAATGCAGCCTCGTCGCTTGACTGGAATGTCCTTGACCTTTTTTACCGGCTCATTGGTTTCGACCATTTCAAACAAATGCTCGATCTCGCCGAGGCCGGCGTTGACGAGGGCCCAACGTGTAACCTTGCGCTCATTTCGGGCGGCAGTCCGGCGCCGGCCTTGCAGCAGTTCGAGAACCAGTATCCAGTTAATCCAGCGGCAACACCTGTTCCCGGACCCGTGCTTCCTCCGAAACCGGTTGCACCCAGTTTCAGCGAGCAGATAAAAAACCTGATGTTGACAGGGCAGCAATGGCTTTTCCGATCCGTTCTGGATTCGATTGTGAAACCTTTGATGCCGATTTTGATGTTCCTTGCCTGGATTATTGGCAGCTTTGTTCTGATCCTGGCTTTCATCAGAAGATTCCATGACAACCGGGGGCTTGGTCCAGAGCAACTTGTAGCGTGGGGCGTCAGGACGATCATCTTTATGGTCGTGATCGGGGCAAGCCCTTTTATTATTGATGGCCTCACCGTCACCGGAAAATTCTTTGCGCGGCCCGTCAAGGCGTACAACCACTCCTTTGTTACCGAGTTCGATGAGAAGATGAAGCAGTATGTTAAAAAGAATTTCGCTGTGGAAGATCCGAACGAACTTCTTGCTGAGCGTCTGCCCAATGGCGAACCCGGTTTAGTTGGGATCATCACCGACAAAAACTCATCAGTAAAGGACGTCACGAGCGAGATGAACATTCTTGGCTGGAGCATGCCAAAACTATTCACCTTTATGGTCATCGGGCAGAACATTATCAAGTTTGGTGCGATATTTTTATCGCTAGCCGGGCTATTCATTCTCATCGGACTGAAACTAGCCGCGCCCGTGCTTTCCGCATTCGGATTTGACGAAAAATTCGCCAATCAGATGTTCTATCCGTTTTGCTGGGGAGTTGCGACCTTTGCACTCGCGTTTCCGATTGTCAAAGAGGTTACCCTCTACGTTTGCTACGGGATAGGTCTATTGGCTTTCTCTATCTACAACGGCGAGGCCGTTTTTTCGCTTGACCCGACGACCGCGACTATTATTACAAATGGCAATTACGATCCTGCTTCGAGCGCTCTGATAGTTACCTCGATGTTCTTTGTTTCAAGCCTTTGTTTCATTCTAGTTCCGTGGCTGAGCTATCGGGTCCTTCGCGGACAGGTCTATGAAGGTGTATCGCAGATATCCATGGGATGGATGCTTTCGAGTTTGGGAACGGCACTTGAGACCTACGGATTGGTCGCCGGTGCTGCAATTAATAGACAAGCCGAGAACACTCAGATACAAGGCATTTACAATGCAGAACAGACATCCGCTAAAAAAGCGCTCGAAGCCGCAAACCAGTCAACCGAAGCAAGGCTGATCTCATCGGTTGCCGGCGTCGAAGGAGGTCTCACCACCAGTCTAGGACAGATCCGTGCCAATCAGGTCACACAATCGCTTCTGGCCGAAGCGACGAAGAATTACGGTCTCAGCAGCAGCCAGGCAGCCACCAATCGAGAGATAACCGGCACAAGAGCTGAAGCGGCGGGCACGCGCGAGTCCCGCACATTCGACGGGAAGAAAGAGGTTGAACTGCGAGGCCAGGGCAACTTAGAACGGTTTGGAATGAAAACTTACGAATTAACGCCCGGAGGTGCATCTATCGTCGGGACTTCCGTTCCCATCCGCACCGGACAAGAGCTTTTTGACTGGTCGAGAGGCAAGCATCCAATACAGGAAGTCAACAAGCAGATGGATGCTACAACGCGCAGTACCGTCGCTCTTCAAAATAACAACACCGACATCGTTGCCGATAAAAAGGTGGACGCGAGTAATACTTATCAAGTAGAGATCAATCGTGCCATTGAGGCAGGCAACCCAAAACAAACAGGCTTTTATTACGGGAAGTTCGATCGCCTCATCAAGCAGTCGACAAGGTGCCGACATTCAGGTTACGGGAGTTCGTCGGTCAGCTCAGATGGAAAAGATTTCCAACCAACTGAATTTCGAAGGCCGAATTGATGCGGCGTCAATAAACCAATCTGCCGCAACGGAGGCCGCTCGACTTCGAATGGTTTCCCACGTCGTTTCTGGATTCTTCCGGGATATGGATCGTAGGCTGGAGGAGATGAAACCGAAGTACTAAATTATCGAGGTTCTATGTTAAGCCTTTTTCTACTTCTTCTAAGAAATTCTGTTAATAGCAAGTGAAGATGTCCGGTTTTGCTAGCACATCAAATGTCCGGTTTGAATGGATTGAACGGAAGGGGCGAGCCCCTTTCGTTCAATCTGCCCACGATTTTTTGCGGGCGGTTTCATCGGCTGGCCGAGAGCGGTGTACTTGCCTAACTGCTGTGGTCCGAAGCCGATGGTGATGGTGTGATCCAAGTGCTGGTAAACGGTGACACGGCATCCGTCCATGGATCTTCTCCAGGACTGTTTGTTGATCTGGAGGGTCATGTTTTTGTAACTCACTGTATTATCGCGGTTGACCACTCTTTCGGTTTGAATTGAGAAGACGCGGTCGAGATCGGCACGAATGCAGGGAACAAACGCTGACTCTGTCGTTTCTGCCGCTTGAACGGAGAACTTCCGGTTGAACTCCCTGATATAGTTACGCTTCAAGAAGCGATTGGCTTCTTCGGGAGTGGTTATGCCCTTGGTCCTCAACTCCTGAGGGAGGCGTCCCTGCCAGGTCCGGAATGAGCGTTCGCTTCTTCCTCTGGCCTGCGGAGAATAGGCCGGGATCAGACGGATCGAGAGATCACGCAAAGCACGACCGACCTGGGTCAGAGTTTGTTTGTCGACCGGCTCTCCAGCTTTCGCGGTGAGCCAGAAATGCGTCGCCCGGTCAGAGTATAAAGAACAGAAGATACCTTGTCTTTGCACTACTTCACGGATCCCCGCCATAACGCTCATCGTCGATTCGGCCTCCACCAGCCGGGCATAGTAGATCTCGCTCGTCGCATCGTCCAATATCACTATCAGGTCATGCCACCGCTCGTCCCCGAACCATTGATGGTGTGACCCGTCGATATGTAGCATCATCCCCCGCAGAGGCTTTCTCTCCCTCCTTCTCCGGTGCTTCTTCCTCGGCCTGTCTTTGGCAATGAGCCCCGCTCCCTGCAGCAGTTCTTTGACCCACGTATAGCTCACCCTGATCTGGTGCTTCTCCTGCAACTTCTCGTGAAAATGCACCACGTTAAAATCGAAATACTCTTCCCGGTACAACTTCAGCACCTCCTCCACCACCGCCACCGGTATCCGTTTCGAACTCACTTTCCCCATCCGCCCGTCGTACAATCCCTCAAATCCATACTCCTCATACTTCTCCCGCAGCCGCCTCAAATGCCTCGCACTGTATCCCAATACTTCAGCCGCCTCGATCCAACTGATCTTCTTCGCATATGCCCTCAACATGATCTCCTGCCTCTTCATCGCTTTCTCCACCGCGATCTCCGGGTACATCCTCATAGCTTTTCTCCAAAGCTATTCTCCCTTACCCTCAACCACCGAAAGCGGACATCTCATCTGCTACTAATACCGGACATATAATGTGCTACCTACAATTCACAACAGCTCGCTTGACACATTAGCAAGAGCGCATATATCATCTTCGCCAAGTCCCAACGCTCTTTTCCATATTTTGTAAAATTCAAACATCCCACGATGCACCTGTTCTTGTGTGATGTAAGGAGAACCCATGTCTCTGTTTGCGCCTCTACCTGCGGAAAAAGCGCCGTAAATTATTTTACGTAGCCTCCACTTGCGTCCCTAAAAACGGCTGGCTTCCCACCATCGATCCGCTGCCTTGGAAGACGACCGGATGGTTCGGAAAAGAGCTTCCAAATTCTTGTAGGTATCGTTGGGCATTCACCAATGGCCCTCGGGAGGCAGGTGATCTTGGTCGGTCACTAAAATTCGATCAGAGCGGCAGACTGATCGAATGGGACAAATAATACAGGACATTACAAAACGGTCCAGCAGTATGCGTACCAGGCGGCGAGTGTTGTTGACCAAACGGGAACGGCGCTTCCTCATTAGACAAATTTCGGGGTCTGTTTTAACGGATGATCCAAGCAAGCAACCAAATTAATCGGATAAGTTTCTTTAGTTACAGAACTCCTACTGCGGGGCTTTTTTAGGCTGACATCGGTTTGATTTGGCTTAAGACAAGTCCTTCATTTCACCATCGAACCCCTTGGGCTAACAAATAAAAAAGTAAGGAGAACCCATGACTGTGAATCCTCGCCGCAATGCCAGAGCTCTTAGACAACAGTTCCGTCGTTTTGTTTCACTTGTTTCCATCGCTGCACTTATTACGCCTTCGGTTCTGATAGTTTCGACTGGCAAAGCGCGCGCCTCCAGCTGGTCGCCGTCCATTCAGACGGCCCCGGCCTCCGCTCCGCCGGATGTATTCAATATCGGTGCGAACGCATCGCTCCCGCTGTGGTTTGGGACGATTAACGCGTTCCTTACGAGCCAAGCGGAGTCGCTTTTTGCAGAAAGCAAGACAAATACCAAAGTTCAGGGGCCAGAGGCGACATTCTCGGAGAGAATAGTGGGGGCTATGAGTTCTGCTCTCGGGTTCATCGTTCCTGTCTTTGGTACGAAACGCGAAAAGGCTCCCGCCGTCCCTTTCTCGCAGCCTGCGGCAGCCGTCGATTTCGATTTTGACGGTGACGGGAAATCGGACCTTGGCCGGTGGCACCCGGGGACGACCGAGTTCAAGATTCATAACAGCAATGGAGGTTCGTATTCGACCTATACGATCGGATCTTCGTCGGCGCAGCTTGCTCCGGCGGACTATGACGGGGATGGGAAAACCGACCCCGCATTTTTTGACTGTTCGGGCACGCCGACATGGACGATCCGGATGAGCTCGACCGGCTCGACAACGACGATCACTGGGTTCGGACAAGCGGGTGACATTCCTGTCTCTGGAAACTACGGCGGAACATCGACGGACGACTTGGCGCTGTACAGACCGTCTAACGGCACGTGGTACTGGCGCGAGGCGGACAAGTCGGCGGTTACTTCGATCGCGTGGGGAAATGCCGGGGATTTTCCTGTTCCTGGCGATTATGACGGCGATGGAAAGCTGGATGCGGCCGTTTACCGCAACTCCGACCACACTTGGTACGTTCTTAAGAGTTCAACTAGTTACAGCACCTGGGACATTACCGCTTGGGGAAATACAGGCGATATTCCCGTTCAAGCAGACTTCGATGGCGACGGAAAGACGGATCCGACAATTTATCGGCCGTCAGATGGTAGTTGGTGGATACTCAAAAGTTCGACTAGCTACGCCACCCATACCTCGGCAACGTGGGGTTACTATGGCGACCAGCCCGTAGCTGGCGATTTTGACGGCGATGGCAAAGCCGACCTTGCTGTTTGGCGGCCGACGTCCGGCTACTGGTTCGTTCTTAAAAGTGCGGATAGCTCCGTTCTGATAGAGCCATTAGGCACCCTAGGCGATACCGCTGTGCCTTCAACTTACGTAAAACAAATTGGAGGCGGACTCACGCCTGACCAGATCTCGCAGGCACAGCTCAGCCCAAGGAACGCAATAGGAGGGACCAATCTCTATTCGCAAAATTTCGCCTGGGGCAGCAATTTGGTTGGTTTGTCGGGTCGGGCTGGTCTCGATCTCGGTTTGAGCATCAGCTACAACTCGTTAATCTGGACTAAGGTTGGGAACGCAATGGTCTTTGACGATACCGAGAATATGACTCCCGGTTTCACTCTGGATTTCCCGAAGATCGAGCCCGCCTTCTACGACAATGTGACCGACAGATTTGTGTATGTAATGGTAACGCCGTCCGGCGCCCGCGAGGCCTTCCGTCAGACAACGGTATCGAATGTTTATGAGACGTACGATTCATCCTACGGCCAACTTACCACCACCGGGGCCAGCACCCCGAGTGATCCCGCAGACGGCATTTCGATCAAGGTTAAGAGCACAGATGGCACAACCCTCGATTATGCTTGGAACTCCGGAGCCTATCGCTGCGCCAAGATCACCGACCGCAATGGGAACGACATCACCGTTGCCTATGATGAGTTTGGCGACCTCCAGTCGGCCACCGACACGCTTGGGCGTGTGATAACCGTCAATCACTCATCGCGATTTCATCCAAGCTCGATCACTCAAACGTGGAAAGACACTAACGGGTCGGGATCGAACGTCACCCACACCTGGGCCTCGTTTTCGTACACAGCCAAGACGCTGGCTACTGATTTTGGTAACACTACAACGCCGCTGACAGTCATCGGCCCACCAAACGGAACGGCACTGACCGTTCTCGATAAGATCACTTACGCAGACGGAAGTTCTACGAAGTTTACTTACAACGATTATGGACAGGTGTGGAAGATCGAAAATTTTTCTGCCGAGACAACGCCCGTGCTGCTCAATTCCGTTTATACAAATCTCCAATCACCCGCTGCCCAACAACTCGATTGTCCAAAATTGACGGACACATATAGCTGGGTCAAGAATTTCAATGTTATCAGCGGGAGCGAAGTCCCGACGCACGTTACAAATTCACCACCTACCACTGCGTCATACAGCGTCGGAGGATTTTCTGGCACGGCAGCCGAGATAGACGTTTCGATGGCAAGCGATCCTAATAACTCGGTGACAAAAACATTTGTCGGCTCGTCCGGTTGGAACGAAG
Organism: Acidobacteriota bacterium; assembly: GCA_040004905.1. Taxonomy (GTDB): domain Bacteria; phylum Acidobacteriota; class Blastocatellia; order Pyrinomonadales; family Pyrinomonadaceae; genus OLB17. Next base: position 11,392 of record JBDTZW010000286.1, on the reverse strand, counting down.
GGCTTCCTATCGCCACCGAAGACTGGGCCGACGGCGCAAGCGGTTCAGAACGCAAACGCTGGACATACACCGTCTGGACACAGGATCACGAGAGTTTGGCGTACATGAATAATCCGCGTTCGGTAGAATCACGCGTCGGTGATGCAACGAATGTAAAGCGAACCACTACGTCCTACTACAAGACGGTAGGTGACACTCAAACCTCGCTTTACGGCCTGGTGAGCGGGGTCAAGGTGTACGACACGGATCTCAGCACCGTATTGAAAGAAGTCGATTACCAATACAACCTCGACTCCGCCTACACCTCACGCCGGATCATCGGCCTGCCCTCGATCGTTGAGACATATGGACGTGAACCTTCTGGACTTAATCTGATGTCAAAGGTTACCTATGGCTACGACGAAGAGGATTTCTCACACGAAAGCAACCAGAATATCTCGTCGGTTATCGAGCATGACAATACGAATTACTCCGCGAGTTTTTATGTTGGACGAGGCAATTTAACAACTGCTACGCGATATGATGTGACCGGTACTCTTGCCCCCCAGGTGTCAAAAGCACGGTACGACATCGCGGGTTCGATGGTCGCCAAACTCGATCCGCTAAACCGAAAGGTTACGATCGATTACACCGACAACTTCAACGACACTACCACGACGCGGAACACGTATGCCTATCCCAAGTTCTTAACCGATCCGGCCGAAAATTCTTCTACGATAAAATACCGCTTCGACCTTGGGGCAAACGTTTGGGCAAAATCACCGAATCTGAATTCGACGACTGTGGGGAAAGAAACCACCCGAGACTTCGACGACAAGGGGCGCATATTGCGAGAAACTATCGTCAACAATGGAGCCTATACGCGTTTCGAATACCCGCCTAGTGGCGTCCAGTCGAAGGTCTATTCAACAATCATCGATACCAACAATAACAACACCGGCGATTCCGCCGACGAAGTTTTGACGGAAAGCTGGACGGACGGAGCGGGGAGAACGCTGAGGGCGAGAACAGAACATCCGGGAAGCTCGGGCGGCTGGGCCGGAACCGTCGCCGAATACGACATACTCGGTCGTCTAAAACGGCAATCGGTGCCGACTGAGATCTCTGTGCCTGATTCGAACAATCCCAATACCTGGGCCCCGACGGGCGATGATGATCGAGGGTCTGGTGTGTGGTTGTGGACGTACCAGAAATACGACTGGAAAGGAAGAATTGTCCGCAAGATCAGCACTGACGGCATCGACTCTCCAACGTTGAACGACTCCGATGTGCTCATCTCCTATGAAGGCTGTGGCTGCGCTGGCCGGCAGATAACAACAGTGAAAGGTCCGGTAACCACGGCGATCGATGTCTGGGGCACGCTTCAAACAACAAAACGGCGAACACAAAAATCCTACGAGGACATCTTGGGCCGAACTTATCAGACCGAGGCCTGGGACCTCGACGGCGCGGGCAGTTCCCCTTACAGTACCGTCCTGCAGAAATTCAATGGAAGAGACCAGGTACTAGAATCTATTCAATATGCAGGAGGGGCATCGAGTTCGACAAATCAATCGACAACCTCAACCTATGACGGCTTCGGGCGATTAGCTACTTCACACAAGCCCGAACAAATCGATACTAGTAACAATCCGACACATGCTTCTTACACCTACAACCTAGACGACAGCATCCAATCGGTCACGGACGCTCGGGGTGCCGTGGAGTCTTACACCTACAACAATCTCGGATTGGTGCAAAGAATCGAACGGACGATGCCGACAGGCCAATCCGCGATGCCCGCTTTCGCTGAAGACGATGACTGGGGCGATAGCCTAACATCAACGACCAGCTCACCGATAGGCTACTTGGATAGCGCCGATTCTACAACGGGCATCATTCGCGGATGGAGCTTGGACAAAGACAGCCCAAATACTTCCAACCAAGTACATATTTACATTGACGGTCCGGCAGGACAGGGGGGCACATTCGTCGGTGAGACGGCTGCCAACCTGCCCAGGCCTGACGTTAATACGACCACGGGTTTTCCGGGGGATCATGGGTACGAGTTTCAATTGCCGCAACAATATGCTGATGGCAAGCCGCACAAGATATATGCTCACGGAATAGATGTTGCCGGCGGAAACGGTCCTTCATTATTAACCAACTCCGGGCGAAACCCGATTTTGCTGATCCCGATTCAGCAAGTGACCGAGTTTGAATATGACAATCTTGGAAACCGCACAAAGATGATCGATCAGACCGGCAACACAACCTACGGTTACGATAGTCTTTCGCGAGTTCAGAACGAGACCAAACATTTGCGCGACGATTGGGCTATCCCGCAGCACGATTTCAACATCCAATACACTTACAACCTTTTGGGGGGATTAAAAAGTGTGACAGACCCCTTCGGTCAACGGATCGATTACGGGACCGACAGGGCCGGAAGGATTAAAAGTATCTCGGGTACGCCGTTCAGCTCGACCGATATCCTTGACACTTCGATCGTGACCGATTATGTAGACAATGTGAACTACCGAGCTTGGGGAAACGTTAAGTCGATCGACTACAGTGACGGTACGAATATGTCGCAAACCTTTGACGTTAAGTTAAGGACCAGTCAGTTCAGTTTTGGGAAAGACGGGGAGACCACTTCCTACATAAAGAAAAACTACGAGTATTACAATGACGACAAGCTGAAGTTTTCAGGCGACTCGGGAGAGAGCACGATGCGGATCGATCCGCATCGTTTTGACCGATCGTTTGTGTACGACCAGGTTGGGCGCCTGACGGCCGCTAGAACCGCTGCAGAGGCTCGCGGCGAGACCACAACTCCTGACAGAAGCGTCACTCCCTACAAACAGGACTACAGTTTCGATGCTTTCGGCAACGTCACCTCGCGCCAAGGCTATGTTTGGACTCACACGGTTAGCGAGACTAATTCTTGGGTGAATGGGCGAGAATCGACATGGCAGTATGATGCGGACGGGCGGCTGAAACACACTCCTGGGAATAATTACGACTACGACGCAGCAAGCGTGCCAGTCGTGATTACCGATCCGGGAAGCTTCACTACTAGATTTCAGCAGACCGATGGAGACTCCCAAGCTGTGCGCCATGATGTCTATTACATGCCCGTAATACTCCACAACAGAACCGAGTCTACCGAATACTGGATATATTCAAGCGTTCTGGGTCAGGTGCTGACGGAAGTCGACAACAGCGCAAGAAAGAAACGCACATTCGTCTATGCGGGGAAGGAAATCATTGCGATACAAAATGTGACGTATTACAGCAATACCGCTCTACAAACCGTCACGTGGGAGCATCACGATCCGGCAGAAGCTTCGTTTATGCATACAGTGCCTAGCGCCAAGATGTATTATTCGGCTGAGCTCGATCCGATCCACTCCAATGTTGGGACTAGTCTTTCTTCGTCGGGTGCTTTCGCGGGGGACGGCGGGGATTCCGGCAACACGCCAAACTTAATCTTGCCGCCGGAACAAGGTGCCGGACGCTTTGGGAATCCTTATGGCAGTTTTGAATGCTCCATTGATGGAGGCACTGTGCCGTGCGGCTTTGCCCTGCGATTTTTGGCCTCGGGCGCGAGTGGGGGAATTTACAACGGCCCAGCAGGCCTACCCGTTCGATATAACGGCCAAAATGTTTTGGCTGTCTTTAGGGCTTACGGCGATGGTTATGCGGGCTATGTTCCGAATAATGCAAAATACATAGGGAATGGTTTGATTCAACCGATTGGAGTGACCTCTGGGCTTCCGACAATTGGCGTCGGCGGCCGGCGGGTTATTAAAGATACCAATCTGTCCGCTCTTAATGGCGTTACCGGGAAAAGTGAAGCTTATCTAAAGCAAACTTTAGAATTACCTAAAATTCCGAGGGGGGCGAATTATACAACCGGACAGCTTCACGCATTGAGAAGTGCGTACCAGGAAGCTCTTAAACGGTTACGAAATCCGGACTGTGCTAAGCTGTTTACAGAGTGGTTTCTTCGTTACGCCGGTGAAACTGATGCTTCACCAGCACTCAATGGAACTCTTGAATATGACCCAGCCGCTGTTATGCGGAACGTCACTTTTCGATACATGGAGCTTGGCGGTGTGGGGGTTAATAGCAATGGTCAGACAAGTGTCATTGGCGCAGAGACGATAAACCGAAGCGAGGTTTGGCTCAATTCACAAGGCCCTTTTGAGAACCGTCAACTAACAGTTAACGGAAATACGACGAGTTTTGATTTTGGTGGCAAAGCCGCTTCGCTTACTCAAGCTGAATTCGGGGCGTTGCTTTTGCTTCACGAGCTGGGACATGCCTATGGGGAGGTAAACGGATCGTTCCTGTTCTTTGGTCCTGATTCAACCGATGCCACGAAAAACGGGGATCACACCCAGAGGATAATAGATGCTTGTTTTCCGGAACTTTACCGTCCGCCAAGTTGGTTAGAGAAATTATGAAATATCATGTTACTAAGCTGTTAATGTATGTTTTTATTTTGTTGGCAATAACGATTACGGGTTCGTTAGTAACGCGTGCTCAACTGACAGGGAAGGATTTGATGCCTCAGTCGTCCGTCAAGATTATTCCTAGCCTGAGCAGTATGACCTATTCGATACAGAACGACGGCGTAAGGATCGCAATGCTGAAACTCAAGCTCTCCTTTATAAACGAAGGGACTACTCGTATCTTTGTGTATAAGAATCTAACCGCAGTTTCTCACATTTGGGTGAGCGCAAGCGAAGAAAAATCGAAGTCAAAAGACTTTGAGGTGAGCAGAAGTCAGTCGATTCTCACTACGGGAGACACGCCGGTTGATAAGATTGCTCCAAACGACTTCGCCTCTTTGGAAAAAGGAGATACTTTTCAAACAGAAGTATCAGTAAATCTCTTTGTTACTAACAAAATTAATAGCAGGGAGCCAGGATTTATCACTCCCGGCAAACATGTTTTGCAAATGTACGTCGAGCCGGGAAATTGGACAGAAAAGGAATGGGCTCAGATCTGCACCCGGCTGCAGAATATGGGATTTATCGTCACGGACCCAATAGTTTCCGAGCCTTTGAATTTTGAGGTTTCATTCTAGCCAAAATCACGGGCAAGAAGGCCGCCTTAGATTGAGATTTCCATGAGATGAAAGAAATAGGTTTTCTTGGGCACCAATACTGTTCTTAGATAAGTTAGCAATTTCGTGCGAATCATTCAGGCGTGGGTTTACCCAATCAGACTTGGCAGCTTAAAGAAAATGGTCCCGAGCTCGCCGCCGAACGGCTGATCCGGCAGCGAAAGGTCCGCTGAGCTTGGATTTTCAACAGCTCCGAATTTCATGGGTTCAACTCAAACAGCTAAGCGGCTCCTGATCCTTGCTTGGATTCGGCTCTTCGACCTGTTTCTTCCATAAATCAACATTTATGCTATATTTTCTAGTCCGTGTTGAGCAAATTCAAAGATTATCTGCTTCACAATCCCTACTGGGGCGTTTTTCATTTATCTGCCGAAAATCAAACATTCGGTCCGGTCGATCCGAGTCAATTCCCGAGTATCTCAGAGACGGAGATCGAATTGATCAAGATCTGGAACGACCTAACGGTTAACAAGAGAAAAGAGCTGGCGAGGGTCGTTGAGGAATCGATCGACGCCGACGAATAGTCTTAAATCGGTTTTCCGTTTTCATCCCAGGGATACGGATCGGCGAGCAATTCAGCAAGGCGTTTTTCCTTTTCGTATTGATAGCCAACCTGTCGCTCTTCCATATTTAGGCCGGCGTCGAGGGCGGCGTGTTCGATCGGCGACCAGATGTTCCAGGATCCGATCTTGATCCCAGAAACCACCAGGGCAGCGAAGTGACGCAGCCGGTGTTGTGCGTCGGTACGAAACCGTTTCAGCAGCTCGTCCGGAAAATGCAGAGTGTGCATTACGGTGCAGCATTCCTGGCGAGCGCAGGCAATGTCGCATTCTCGATCAAAGAGCCGGAGAATCTTGTCTTTTCCGTGCCCCGACAGATGATTGATCGGAAGCCGGCCGGACGGAGCAATGCGAAACCTCGGCGTCTTTACTGAGCGGCCGGTTAGCGTGAGCCTCCCGTCGCCGACTGCCTCGAGGATCTTGATGCCGATCTCGATCCGCGGGACCTCGACCCAGATCCTGTCGATCGCCGGAATATTAAACTCCGCCTTTATATAGCGATACCTCGGCATAATATCACTGAGGCGGACCCGATCCTCTTTTTTCGTGAGAATTTAAATTAAAGGCGCGGTGGCCGTCGTGTCAAGGATGAAACAGAATGTTTCACTGGAAGTGCTTATTTATTGAGTCTATTATTTCTTTCATCTTCGCCGCCTCCCCGGCTGCGATGCTCCTTCGGGAGCGAGCCCGGACGGAGTGGGAGACGTTCGGGCTTTTTGGCGCAAGATTGAGCGAGTTCGATTCAAGGTAGGTATATTCGAGTAGAATTTGCCCCGACAGCCCATGTGAATGCGCACCAACTGGAGGTGGCGCTCAGGCTTCTCATTTTTATCATGTCGACTTTGCCGCTGGACGGAAATGAAACGGTTCGATACCGATAACGCGAGGTGTCAAAAAACCTGTTTCAAACTTTGAGACTCTTAACCCCTTTTTACCACGACCAAGAGAATAGGAAAGATACTGTCAATAAACTAATGTTTATTGACGCCTACGGCAATGAACGTCACAATCACACAGTAGTCTTACCCACAGCAAATATGCAAGCTATCTCTGATTGGGTAGTGTCTTAATTTAAGACACTACCCAGATTGGTATTATTAACCCGACCTGATGATTACAAATTCTATTTGGTGATCAGTCACTGAGTGTCACCGAGTGCGATAGTCCGATATTTACTGCACTTCTCAAGAAGCTCGTTCACTCCGTGATACTCCATATACGCAGAGGGTCGCTACATTTTTCGCTACACTTCAAAAATCCTTTGACTCGGCTCGTCCAAAAAGTGTCCAAATTTTGAGACTTGTAATCCTACGCACGATCTCGGGGCAGCCGTTTCGAACGAGAGTTGGGAACGACCCGATCCATCGCATGAGCTAAAGCTTGCGTCGAAGATAGACGGTGCACTCGCTTTGTCCGTGGGTTCACTGTATTTTGAACATATCAATTATACGGTAAAGCTGACCCACTACCCGATTCCGAAGATCCTTGCTCGAAAAGAATTTTGGTGATACGTTAGCCCCGCTATGCTGAAGCTCACATTTCTCACTTTCATATTAATTGCACTAACTGGCGCCTGCTCCAATCAAAATGCGAATTCATCTAAAACGTCGCCAGGTACCGCAAATGTAGTGGGGCCGAGGCAAGGTGATCTGTCTACGAAAGGAGGCACGTCTACAGTTCATAAAGAATTTAATGTTCAAGCGGACAATCCCAAAACAACCGATAACGAAAGGAACAACCAACCGCTAGGACACATGGGCACGATTTCGTTGCATGTTCGCAATGTCAATTCTGGCCATAGTTATCCCTTAGACGCAGACGTTGACAAAACCGAGGATGGTTATGAACTTCACCGTTTATATTTTGTAAAAGGCGGTTGGGTGGATTTTTATACGTGCGACCTTGATGGTGATTACGTTGGCTCATGTACCGATGAAAACGGACGCGGCTGGGATATCGAAGGGGAGTTTTGAGAAGTCGGGCCTGGAGCCTAGAAAGTCGTGCGATAATCTTGTTTCTGAGAAGAGTTCTTTAAAGGAATAGCTACCCATATTCCACAGGTTGATGCCCAAATCTCATCTCAATTTTATTGGCCGATTCCAAGCATTTCTGGGGCAGATTGAGTCCGCAGAAAGAATCGACAATTTGGAACTCACGCAGACTCAAAAGGACAGTCAAAAGGCCGACTACTTCTTTCGGGATCGTGAGATAATCTGCGAATTTAAGGTTTTTGAGAGCGACTCTCGACATAAAATTGAAGATGTCATTCGTCCACACACACTTAGAGACGACTGGCCAATCGTAGTGGGAGCCCCAAGACCTTTGGAACGTATTCTCGAACGTCTGCCCGACGGAGAAGAAATCAAGCGTCAAATATTCTTGAAGGTTTCCGATTCGGTCGAGCGAAATATTAGAAAGGCCAATGGGCAGATTAGAGATACAAAGACTAGTTTCGACTTACCGAATTCTACCGGACTGCTCGTACTTGTGAATGAAACCGTGCATTCACTGACGCCGAAAACAATTGTATCGCGAATCGGACTTGCTCTTACGAAAAGGACGGTGGATAAAAAACCACAATTCGATCAAATTTCTGCGATTCTATTGATCCAACCGGCCCACGTTCTTGAAGGCTCCGGCAATAAACCGATTATCGGATTATTTGCCATAGAAAACGCACTATCAAGAAATCAAAAACTCAACGATTTCGTTAATTGCCTCATGGAACGGTGGGGTGTTTTTGAAGGTATCACGATGGAGCCAAGGAACTGGGGGAATCTCGACCAACCTTTTGTGCCAGCGAAATGGGATCTTTAGGCTCCCGCTTAGTCTTTCCTTCGCAATGAACGAACTAAAGCTCGACCCAAAAGTAATTGCTGGCCGCTATAGGCTGCATGGCCGGATCAGTTCTGGTAGTTATGCAGAAATATTTGTCGCGACCGACTTACAAAATAATGGCCGGTATGTTGCAATAAAGGCTCTCAATGCGCAGCTACAGGGGACAACGGAATCCGACCTCGAAAAGACTCTTGCTGAGAACTTTGAGAAAGAAGCGTCTATTCTCAAATCCATATCGCACCCAAACATTTTATCTCTCATCGATCATGGTGAAGCCGAGGATCTCCTAAATCGGAGGTTTCGTTTTATTGTCCTCGAATATATGTCGGGTGGCGATTTGTTGGATCTAACTCGGAAAAACCCAAACGGCGGTTTGAGTTTAGGGCAAACCCTTAACTATTTTCGACAAATTTTTTCATAGCTACGAGATCACTTGACCTCGAAACTGTTTGGGTAGATAACCGTCGAGAAGCTCATCGTTTTTTAGAGGCCGCTAGTCTCTTAGTTAATTGAGAGGTGAATGCTTAGTTGCCATTACACTGAAGTAAGAGCAGTGTTTCAGTCCGTAAGTTAACGCATCGGTCCCACCAACCGGCGCTCTTTCGCTATTCTAAATTGCCCCTCTACGTCACGATAAAACTCTCGTCTTTTCCCGACTTGTTACACCTTCGACTACTCACGATCGTGACCGCTAATGTTCTGAATCCATTTTCCGTCGTTTAATTCTTCCGCGTTTACGAATTACTATTTTGCGTTTACCATGTGGACTAGGAAAATGCTCTTCGTACTGGCATGTGTTTCTCTTGTTTCTTTTGGCTGCCGGATCCCGACCAGGTTGAGCATCGAGAACGCCGGTCGGAAAAAGGAGGCTCAAGCGGCCGAACCGAAGGTAATCCTGAGTTACGTCCACTTGGCAACCGGAACCGATAACCTGCCGCATGTTACCGGAAACGTGGCAAACCCGACGGCCAACGAGGCGGTCGGCGTTCGGATTGTGGTCACGTATCCGAAGAAGGACGGAAGGCACGATTCTGGTTCGTCGTCAGACGGTCGACAATGGGCCGGGTTGAATAAAAACACCCTTGCGTCTCGAGATGATTTTCAGGAGATCGGTAAACGAAAGACCTACATCGAGATCAGCGAGATCCCCGTCGTTAAACGCAAAATGGAGCGCAGATAAATCTAGGCGTCGCATACGTTCCGAGCGAATCCCCTTTGACCGGAAGCACCCATTGAATTAGATTGAGTGCTCGTAAACGTCCAACAATTAAAAGGAGACCCGATAGAATGAAAATACTATTTTTCGTCCTTAGCTTCTTTATAGCTGCAAGTCCTACCGCACTCCCCGCCCAAGCATGGCAGCTAAGTGTTGTTATTGGCGGTAACGTGACCATACACAAAGTTAACAGTCCCCAAGACCCATTAAACGGGATGATGGTCTCAGACCGCCATATGGCAATATCAGTTTCAGATCAAAATGGGCGGCCGGTTGAAGGCCTAAAAGCAGGAAATTTTAAGGCGATAGCAGAAGCTTGCACTCCAGACGTGTTCCGTCCATGTGAATATAGGCCGGTTGCCACCTATACATTTAAGGGAGACTTTCAACTCTTTCGCGAGTATGATCCAGGGCTATACTTTGTCGATTTTCGGACTACAGACATGCCTCCCGACTGGACGTTTAAAAGGGCGATTTTTATACGAGTTTTTCGTACATTAACCCCGGCAGAGGTGATCGCCGTTAGACATGGTTTAACTATTTCTCAAACACAGAAAGCCCAAATACTTCTGGATTAACCAAGAGCTGGTGCCTGAGGGAATTCGGAGTACAACAAACTCTCGGCTTTTCTTTTGCTATAATTCCGCCGATGGAAAACGACAAAAAGAAACTTGCGGCGGATGTCCTAAAGCGACTGAAAAAGATCTATCCTGAGCCCATAGTGGAGTTAGATTTTACGACACCGTTTGAGTTGATGATCGCGTCGCTGATGGCGGCGCAGAATCGGGATACGGTGATCAATAAGATGACGCCGGATGTATTTCGGAAATATCGAGGTCCGGCAGACTACGTGGCGGTGGATCCGGCCGAGCTTGAACAGGACATACTCAAATCCGGGTTCTTTCGGCAGAAAACGAAGGCGATACGAGCGTTGAGCCAGAAGCTCATTGATGATTTCGGTGGGAAAGTGCCCGAGACGATGCACGAGTTGCTAACGCTCCCTGGTATCGGGCGAAAGACGGCCAACGTGATCCTGAGTTTTGCGATGGGTAAAGCTGAAGGGATCGTGGTCGATACGCATCATCTGCGGGTCAACGATCGCTTGGGCCTCTCGCAACAGAAAACGGCCGACAAAATGGAAAAGGAGATGGTCGAGATCGTGCCGAAAAAGGATTGGATAATCTGGTCTAGCTCGATCACGCTGCACGGTAGGCGGATCTGCGTCGCGCAAAAGCCAAAGTGTACGCAGTGTGTTCTAAACGAGATCTGCCCTTCCGCGTTCAAGCTTGAAAAATGGGCCTAATCGACCTCCTCTGGCCACTCGTCACGATCGTCGGAGATAAGTTCGATCGAATCGACAATCTGATCGTTTGGGAACCCGTGCAGAAATCTTTTACCGGCAACCTCGATAATAGTCGCAACAGTCTCGCCATTCACCCGAACATGATCGCCAGGCCAAAGAGCCTCGCCGTCATCGTCGAATTCAAGCGTCAGATTCTCGTTTCCTGAGTAAAAGACCTCATCGTCACTTAGTTCCGCATCGGCCGGCGAATACCCAGCGGCGACACCGAGCATACACTTCCTGCATACCAATTCGCCCTCCGAGAGCTTAACCAAGTCATCTGAGAAACCGTAGCAATTTGAACACGTTCCGGTCATAGA
>JBDTZW010000270.1:0-2955 GCA_040004905.1 Acidobacteriota bacterium | reverse complement strand
TGTACGACGACGTACGAGAGGCCGAAGATTCGCGAAAGATGATCCTTAATTTTCTCGAATCGACGTATCAGGCTGGAGCGAAGCGGGCGAATTGGGATATTGATGATTTCAATTTGCGAGACCTCGGCGCGGTGAAGGATAAGTAACTCATGTTTATTTCCAATATGCTTGGCGATGGTCCTTCGCTAACCACACTGTGGATTGGGTTCGTCGGTCTGGGCCTAATTGGGTTTTGCTTGTCCCTTTTGCGTTGGTGGGCCTTGATTCCAGTTATTATCATCTTATGTTTCTGGGCATTTATGCTGCTTGATGAACTCTACGCTGCCGATCTGTATCCGGATTACTCGAAGTACCCGGAATTTTTATACCCTGCGACAGCTGCGATCGTGGTCGGTACGATTCTTCCATTCGTTGGTATCCTGCTAAAAATGGCTCGCCGTTTCAATAGGTCCCAATGATAGATCTCCGAAGTGACACTGTTACGAAACCGTCCGACAAGATGCGGGCCGCAATGGCATCCGCAGAGGTCGGTGACGACGTTTTTGGCGACGATCCGACGGTAAATCGGCTGCAGGAACGCTCTGCCGAGATCTTTGAAAAAGAATCCGCACTGTGGGTCCCGACCGGCTGCATGGCCAACGAGATCGCCGTTAAGGTCCACACCAAACCGGGCGAAGAGATAGTCACAGACGATCGCGGACATATTTTAAATTACGAGCTTGGGGCCGCCGCGGTCATTTCCGGGGTGACGATCCGTGCCGTAAAGAGCGGCGATGGTTCGGGGCATTTGTCGTGGGACGAGATCGCGTCGGTGCTGCAGATCGATCCGCCGTACTACGCCGCAAGGACCGGTTTGATCTGTCTTGAGAATACGCACAACTTCGGCGGCGGCAGCGTGATGACGGCGGAGCATTGTTCCGAGATCTGCGACAAAGCTCATGAACGCAGCCTGCCCGTTCACATGGACGGTGCCCGTATATTTAACGTGTCGGTCGTTCTAAATACTTCGGTCGCTGATCTGACACGGGATTGCGATTCAGTAATGTTCACGCTGTCGAAGGGCCTCGCCGCACCTGCCGGATCTATGCTGCTTGGATCCAAAGATTTTATCCATGAGGCCCGCATTTGGCGAAAACGCCTCGGCGGCGGGATGCGGCAGGTCGGTATTCTCGCGGCCGCAGGCCTGATCGCTTTGGAAGAAGGGCCGAAACGCCTGCACGAAGATCATGAAAACGCCCGACGGCTTGCTATCGGACTTTCGGAAATTCCCGGTATTTCGATCGACGTCGAAAAGGTCGCGACAAACATCGTTATTTTTGACCCTTCAGGCACCGGAAAAGCCTCGGCTGAGATAGTGGCAAAGTTAAAAGACAACGAAATTCTTGCAGTTGCTTTTGGAAATTCGATCCGTATGGTGACGCATTTGGATGTAACATCTGAAAACGTTGTAACGACGCTGAACAAAATGCGGCCGATCTTCAACTGATCTTGTAGAAAGTTTGAAAAACATCGCTTGAACACCTTGAACAGGCTGAACACCGTGAACGAACCGAACGAATTGAACTAACTGAACGAGCGAACACTCTGAACAGACAGACACTCTGAACAATGAACATAGATCAACTCCGAAAATTCTGCCTGTCGTTTCCCGGCACTACGGAGGACATAAAATGGGGGGCCGACCTGTGTTTTAGCGTCGGCGCCAAGATGTTTGTTGTGACGGGGGCGGATTCTTTCAGCGGACTCTCGCTAAAATGCACACCCGAAAAATTTGGCGAACTTGTCGAGCGCGACGGGATCGATCCCGCTGCTTACGTCGGGCGATACAAATGGGTACGCATCGCCGACCTTAAGGCTGTAACCACTGCCGAACTAAAAGAACTTATCGAGAAGTCTTACCAATTGGTTTTTGATAAACTACCTCCGAAAGTAAAGAAGGGCATTAGCGCTTGAAAGCCGCCAGTGTTTGAGTTCCAGCTTTAGCTGGCTCTTGCGCGAAAATGGCCAGCTAAAGCTGGAACTCAAAACTGATGATCATCGCTATAGACGGGCCGTCCGGAGCGGGCAAATCTACGCTCGGGAAAATGCTCGCCAAGAAATTAAATCTTCTCTATCTCGATACCGGTGCGATGTATCGGGCCGTCGCTCTTTCCACCGTCAGGCACAATATCGACCTTCGGGATGCGGAACGCGCTGCCGAGATCGCCGAGACTGCCAAGATCGATCTTGTCGGCGAACCGGATTCTTTGAAGGTCTTGCTCGACGGCCAGGAGGTAACGGCAGAGATACGCACGCTCGATGTCGCACAGGCGGCTTCGCTCGTCTCAACGATCTCGGAGGTTCGCCGCATTATGGTCGAGCATCAACGGGCGATCGGCCTCGCCGCTCCGCGGGGCTGCGTGCTTGAGGGCCGCGATATCGGAAGCGTCGTCTTCCCCAACGCGGACATCAAATTTTTTCTCACCGCCAAACCCGAAGCCCGTGCCCGCCGCCGTTTTGAAGAAGACAAAACAATAGGCCGCACGTCAACCTACGAACAAACGCTCGCCGAGATAAACGAACGTGACCAACGCGACGTCTCACGCGAAGATTCCCCCCTGACCATCTCCGAGGACGCAGTCGTCATCGACACCAGCGAACTTGACCTTTCAGAGGTATTTGAGCAGATGCTCGCCAGGATCAACGAGAAAAAGGCCTCGGCCGCCTAAAATTTGACTTAAAATCCGCCAATCGTTAAGATAACGGTTGCTTTTTGATATGCTCCCGTAGCTCAGTTGGATAGAGCGACGGCCTTCTAAGCCGTAGGTCGCACGTTCGAGCCGTGCCGGGGGTACTTCGATCTTTGATTTGGGATTTCGGATCGGGGATTTGGATTTATGATCCAAAATCCCAAATCCAAAATCATCTTGATGGCGGCTATAGTTCAGCGGTTAGAGCGCCTGATTGTGGTTCAGG
>JBDTZW010000199.1:0-9921 GCA_040004905.1 Acidobacteriota bacterium | reverse complement strand
CGATCGGCGTAAGTAACCAGATCTTTATCCTTGTCATCGTCTTTATATCGTCGGTATTTATCGGCATGAGCGTGATGGTGGCCCGTTTTACCGGCGCCCGCAATCATGAAAAGGTCAACCGGACGGTTTACCAGGCCTTTCTTGCCGCCGTATTTATTGCCGTATTCATCATGGCACCACTCGGCTATTTTGCGTCGCCGTATCTGCTTGACATGATAAGCGGCGACGCCGGCGTTAAGGCCGAGGCTCTGCCGTTTTTGCGAATATCTTTCGCGTTCAGCATCGGCCTGCTTATCTACTTTATGACCAGCGGTGCTCTTCGCGCGGCCGGCGACGCCAGGACGCCAATGATCATGGGCGTCGCGATGACGCTTCTAAATCTTGTCTTGAATATCGTGCTGATCCGCGGGCTCGGCCCGATACCAGCGTTTGGCACCGCCGGCTCGGCCATGGGAACCGCCATCGCTACGGGCACAGTGGGAATTTACGCAATTTACAGCCTCTGGAGCGGCCGATGGGTCGTCGGATTTCCGCGCGGGTCAGGGTGGGGACCTGATTGGTCGGTGATACGGTCGTTATTCAGGTTCGGATTGCCCAGCGGTATTCAGGGCGTGATGGGCAATGTAGGCGGCTTTTTGATGTTCTGGTTTATGGGGTCGCTCTTAAATGGCGGAGCAGCTCAGGCTGCGTACGCGGTTTGTTACGGACAACTCTTTTCGCTTATTGTGTGGGGCTCGAACGGCCTAATGGGTGCGACCTCCGCCGTTGTGGGACAGAACTTGGGAGCCGGGCATCAGGACAGGGCATATTCGGCAGTCAGGACGGCAGCCAGCTTTGGCCTGACCGGCTCGATCATTCTTGGATTTATCTTTTTCTTTTTCCCGCACCAACTACTGGCAATCTTCGGCATGACCGATCCTACGGCTGTCGAGATCGGCACTCAGTTGCTAACGGTATTGGCGTTCTCCGGGCTCTTCATCTCGGTCGCCCTAACTTACACCGGCGGCCTCCAAGGCAGCGGTGATACAAAGAGTCCTCTATACATTTCCATCCTGTCCCAGGTAGTAGTCCCTCTCGGTATATGTTTTGTGATCAAGCAAACTGGCACTCTTCAGCCCCTCCACATTTGGCTCGCAGTACTGGCCGGGCATGTAACCAGGTGCACACTAAGTATTGCCAGATTTCTCCAAGGCAAATGGCGAAATATAGCCGTTGACATCGAGTCTACGGCCGGCTGACGATGGGGCAAACTCCCGGTCGCTGGGTAAATTGTTCTGGTCTTGTCTCCCCCGGTAGGTGCGCGGAATATTCGAAAAATATCTTATTTTTCGTGAACGTGAACCGTAAAATGCTCTGCCTCAGGTGTACCGGCGAGAATCGGCAGAAGTACCGTCGGAACTTTGGGAAATGCGTGGTGCAGGTGGTGGTATGCAAACGACGAGATCACGGGCGTCCAGATCTGAGCGATCCGTCCCGCTGACCGCACAGTGGGGTGTTCGGGAGCGAGACGATGCGGAAGATACGCCGCCCAAACGGGAATTGTCGCACTTAAAACCGCAGCCACTGCCCAGTAAATAAGGCCGATCCACGAACCGAGAAAAACAAACAAAGCGATAGCCGTTAGTACAAGGCCGACCGTCGCGGCCGTCTCGATAATTTGAAATCGTCTTAAGTTGGGTGCGGTCCGGAAAGAATAGAATCGCATGAAAAAGATATGCAGGGGCCCTTCGAGTAGGACACGATAAAATGGCCACGTTGCACAAACACCTTCGGGGTCGTCCTCCTTCAGGCAGCGTCCGTGATGCCTCAAATGCGTAACCTGAAGCCCGTGGCCGCTCTTTAGAAGCAACAACCCGCTCAGAAGCAACACCAAGTCATGCTGGCGTTTTGAAAGGCCCAATGAACGATGGATTGCATCATGCATCTGAACAAAACCTGCCAAAGCCGCGGCGAACGCCAATGGCACCGCAATGAACCACCAACCCGCCGCCCAAGTCGCAACGTATAGGCAAAACAAAATCCACGCTCGGGCAAGCTCAATAGCTATTTGTACCGGCTTCAATCGCAAAGGGTCTCTTTTTTCGAGATTGACTTCCATAAACCTGCCGAACCCTTTCACAATATTCTCATCCAGGCTTTTAGCAACCATCCCGAACACATTTTAGGGTGGATGAGCCAGGCTTGTCGAGCATCGCGATAAGTCTCTGCTCGAGTTCCTTCGGCATGGTGAATTCGACGGCATCGCCGCGGTTTTGAAGAGGGGCGTTTGGACAACCGCCTTGACCATTTCCACGATCGTATCCAGCTCGGGGCCGGTGGTTTCCTTAACAAACTTGCCGCCATCGCACTTTACCTCGACGTCGCTCGATTTCTCCCAGCGGATGACAAGTATCTTTTGCCTTTTATCGCCGGTCGTGAGCGACCGCATCGTTGATGTTTCCCCCAACATCCACCGAAATCTAGCATTGTTTGCCATTCGGCTTCGATGGGCAAAGCACGATCCGGCGTACACGAACCCCTCTGCGGACAAAGACGTTTACCGATACTCCTATTGTGTCCCAAAATACCGCGGACGTCTGAACGGCAAACTTTCCGGTATCTTAGATCGATGGTGAAACACTAGTAAAATCAATAATTAAGCGAATAAGCAGCGTCAGCGCGTGGTTTGCGCACGAAGGATAGTGCATACAAGTTAAACAGTTGTCAAGATATTTTTCCTTGAAATCTACCGGTAAGAAAAATTTAGTATCGTATGATTTCCAGGAATGTTTTATTGGTTATTTAAGCCTCATATTCGCAGGAATTAAACAAGAAATAACGCCTGCCAACATGAAGAATTTTTCTCGAAAAATAAGATCTGAGTTACCTCAGATGTTGCTTGCGTCAATACAGCGTTCAATCACATTCGCGTGTATATACACAAAACGAGGGGCTCGCGAAAAGCATATAGGAACATTCAGCCCTCGCGGCCACAAGGGACGCGTAAGGCGAATGGTAAGGCGGAGAGTTTGATCGTGTGGGTGTTACGATTGGGCTCCTATTGGCAAGGCAGAATGCGGGGTTGTTGGTGTATAGGACTGACGGGTCGTGGAGGTGTTTTTGGTGTAATCCAGACGGGCCGTTTTATGCGAAGAATCGAATTATCCGCGACAGTAATAAATGCGACGATGATCCGAAACTGATTCCCCTCCGTCCCGCCATAATCTCCGTTTTCTTCTCTTGACCCACAGACATCACCTGCAAAAGGCACAGTAGAATGAGTAACTTTAAGATCATTTGCATGGTTCTTCGCAGCGTTTCAGGTCTTGGTCTTTACTTAGTTTACGTTCCCGGAAGATCTCGATGCCAAGGAGATAGTACAGCTTGTCCAAAATTGCGAGCAAGCAGCTGCGACAGTCGCGATAATATCTTTCAATAATAAACCGGCACGGAGGTCGTACCGGTTTCTGTGTAGGATCACATTCGTATATTTGAGCGATTGCACACTCATATCCGCAGCGGCATGACGATGTATTTGTAGTCGTAGGCGGTGTCGCCGGCGATACGCATTTGGGTTTGGGCATTGGGGTCTTTGAATTCGAATGAGATCCTTACAGGGCCGGCAGCCTCACGGACGCGGACCTTGTCGCCTTCGGTTTCTTTTGTAGCATCTCCCGACCCGCCGTCGGAATCCGTCGCGATCGCCGCGGTTTCGTTTGAACCGACGTTACTCAGAAACTCGAGCAGGTATTGCCAGTTAAAACCCAGCGTCATCTCCTCGCCTTTGTAGTCGGCAGGAACGACCTCGCGTCCCTCACCTTCCTCGCTGGATTGAGCGTTGATCTCAACCTCGCCTTCACGGACTGTCAAACGGATCGAGCGATTGCGTTCGTCAGCCATAAGCGAAACGCGGCGGACTGCCGATCGCATGTCGTCGAGATCGAAGATAGCGAAGTGATCGCTGTCCTTCGGCATCACCATTTCGTAGTTAGGGAAATTGCCCGAGAGCTTTCTCGTGATCAACAGGCGGCCTTCCGTCTCGAAAAAGATATGGTTCGGATCCTCGCCGAAAGCGATATCCGAATCGCCTCCGCGAGCCAGTTTAACAAGTTCGAGAAGAGCTTTTTTAGGGACGAGGGTATCCATCGTTCCGTCGGTGTCGACCGCCTTTTCTACGTAGGCAAGGCGGTGGCCGTCGGTCGTCACCATGCGGGCCTTGCCGTCGCCAATGATGAATTTGGCTCCCGACAGGGTGAATCGCGACTGCTCATTAGTGATCGCGAACGCCGTATTCTGGATGAAATACGCAAACGTTTCCGCAGGCAACC
The DNA here is from genome assembly GCA_040004905.1 of Acidobacteriota bacterium. Classification (GTDB taxonomy): domain Bacteria; phylum Acidobacteriota; class Blastocatellia; order Pyrinomonadales; family Pyrinomonadaceae; genus OLB17. The sequence continues at coordinate 5,614 of JBDTZW010000199.1, read as the reverse complement.
TAAGCGGCGTCGATTTGAACTGCGGGATCTCGGGGAACTGTTCACGATTAACGCCGGCAAGGCGAAACCGGGCGTTCCCGCATTTTAGGATGACCCATTCGTTCTCCTCTTTTTTGAAATGAGCATCGGCTCCGGCCGGCAGTGCCCTGACGATGTCAAAAAGCTTTCGGGCCTGGATACACATCGAACCCGATGTTTTGATATCAGCCTCGGCATCGCACCGGATCGTAACGTCGAGGTCCGTACCGACAATACGGATCTCTTTTTCGCCGATCGATTCGATTAGAAGATTGGACAGCACCGGAATTGTGGTCTTGCGCTCTACGACGCCCTGAATAAATCCTAATTCTTCCTTGAGAACGCTCTGTTTGATGGTGAATTCCATTACTTAAAAACTCCTATCAGTGGATCGACTCGAAATGTTTTCTTGATTTGTCCAATTATAAACGAAGCCGCCTCGTTTTGCTCCGCTTCCATGAAAATAATCCCTATCGCCTTTTCTAAAACTGTATGATCAATATCCTGTTTAGATCTAGTAGTAGTAATAGGGCCTGCGGAAATGTGAAAAAGCGGCCTAACAGCCCTTTAATACTAGCTTTTGTTTGCACAGCCCTCTGTGGAAAACTTGTGGAAATCCACCCTTGATTTCGGAAAACTTAACTCGACTGCGTTTATCCACGATTGTCCACAGGAGTTGACACGAGTCGCTCGTGGAAAAGTGGAAAACAGATTGCTAACTATTGCAAGTGAACTGTTTAGCATTTTTTGTGGCTCGACATCCTTGTGAAAAACTTCGCTATCTAAAGACCGTTGAATAGCGTTTAACTAACTGCAAAGACTATCTATTAGCTCACTGACCGTCTTGTGGAAATTCCTATCCTCGCGGGTCAGCCTGTCGATCTTGTCAAACGAGTGCATTACGGTCGTATGGTGCTTACCGCCGAACTCGCGTCCGATCTCCGGATAGCTGCACGCGGTGAGCCGTTTACACAGATACATTGCCACCTGACGCGGCACAGCCACGGCGCGGGCGTTGTTCTTTGATTTGATCTCCTCGATGGTCATCTTGTAGTGAGAAGCGACCATTCGCGTAATGCGTTCGATCGAGAGCCCTTCGGGACGCTCACTGTCGATGATGTTCTTCATCGCGTCCTGCGCCAGCATCTTTGAGATCGGAACGCCCCGGAGCGATGAGATAGCAACCAGACGCACGAGCGAGCCCTCCAGTTCCCGGACATTGCTTTTGATCTTTGACGCGATAAAGATCGCAATATCGTCGGCGAGAAAGATCCCGTCCATGTCTGCCTTGCGTTTAAGGATCGCGACCTTGGTCTCGAGGTCGGGCGGTTCGATGTCAGCGATCAGTCCCCACTCAAAGCGCGAATGAAGACGCTCCTCAAGTGTTGGTATTTCGCGCGGTGGACAGTCGCTGGAGATCACGATCTGCTTCTGGTCGTTATGAAGCGTGTTGAAGGTATGGAAAAATTCTTCCTGAGTGCGCTCCTTTCCCGCCATGAACTGAACATCGTCCATCAACAAGACATCGATCGAACGGTATTTATCGCGAAAGGCCGGAGTTTTGTCGTAACGTATCGCATTGATCAGCTCGTTCATGAACTTTTCGCTCGTGATATACGCTACGCGCATGTGACGGTTGCTCTGCTTGATCGAGTGTCCGATCGCATGCATCAAATGGGTTTTGCCGAGGCCCACACCACCATACAGGAAGAGTGGATTATAAGTTTTACCAGGCATCTCCGCTGCGCCTTTCGCGGCAGCATGGGCGAATTGGTTCGATAATCCGACGACAAATTTTTCGAATGTGTATTTTGAGTTCAGCGAATCTTCGACCGGTTCGATGTCAACAAAATGAGTCGACGTACTTTTCATCGGTTGAATGACCGACGGCTCGACGCGGATTTGCACATCTGGAAAACTCTCCGATTCGTCCTGATCTGCGTTCTGGGCTTCTTCTATCTGCCACGCAACCGTGTAGCCATCAAAGCTTAATTCAGATAGTATCTGTTCGATAAGGCCGGAGTAGTAAAGGCATACCCAATCCTTTGTGACCTTGCCCGCGCATAACGTGATCGTCCTCGTTTCTTCGTCGACCGAGTCGAACTGTATGGGCAGGAACCAGGAGTCAAAGATCTGTCTGTTTAGACGTTTTTCAATGCGCTCTAGAACGCTGTCCCAGACATTGCTTTTTTGCAAAATTGCATTCATTCGGTGAGCTCCGATAGTGTTATTAATAGTCAAAATTTTATTGCTCAAAAAAAGGCACTTATTAGCCGATCGGTGAGGATCAAATCAGTGGGGGCAAGTTGTTTGGTTCTCAATACTTCACGGCACGCGCCTAGTAACGTTAGACGGGTTTTCCACAAACTTTTCCACAGCACTGTGGAAACACGGCCAACACTTAAAGTGATACTTTAAGCTATTTATTATCAACACTTTACGAGGGTTGTTGATTTGAAAACGGGTAACAGGCTAACACGAAAAAAACGTGAATGCAAACTAAAATCCACAGGATTTTTTTAGTGGTCGTAACAAGAAATTAACACCTTTTTTAACAAGAAGTTGGGCCCTTATCTATGTATTTTGAGGTTAGGTTTTTAACCTCTTTTTGGCAAATTTATCACTAAAAAATGCAAAAAAAAGAAAATAGTTTTTCCAATGCCGAAGATGAGGCCGAGAACGATCTCTGCCTGGAACTAGCCCGGCTATGCGATGGACTTTCTTACATCTCAGAGACCGACGCAGCTATGGAAGTATTTGTCGGACAGAAAGCCCGGCGGATCAGCCGAGAGGAAATTCTCAGTCAAACGGGCCACGGAGATTTCGAACCGATCGAAGAGATATCGATCGAAGGTTTCTTTAGAAAATTGACAACTGTACGTGAGTGGTACAACGCACAACAGGTCGCCGACGCCGGACGTTGCGGGGAACTAAAAAAATTGCTGCAAGATTCCCTTACCGATATCCATGTTTTTCAGATCGGAAGAATTCAGATCGGGATATTTGTGGTCGGTCTCGATCCGAGTCAAAACCTCGTCGGGATAAAAACGAAAGCGGTGGAAACATGAACTGCTCCACCGCCTTAAACCAGCAACGAAATTATCCAACTATCTATTTTCGAACGACGCGGCTAGCGCCGGACGCACTCTTAACGATGTTTTCGCTTTCGACGGTGCCGCTGTAAAAGACCTTGCTCGCGCCCGAGGCGTCTACATCCAGATGATTCGATACATTGACAGAAACGCTGCATGCTCCGCTGGCATCGACCCTGGCCGTCTTCGCTGTCAGATCGCCCGCGTCAATATTGCTCGCCCCGCTTACATCTACGATCAAATTATTCACCGATCCTTGGAGCGAAACCTTCGACGCTCCGCTCGAGTTGAGGCCGAGCTCGTTCGAGTTGAGATCCTTTACCGAAATATTGGCAGCTCCGGAGGCTTCCACATTCGCGAAGTCAGGAGCCGATACCCGAATGATGATCGGTCCCGAAGATTTGAGCCGTTTATCCGATTCAATGTAAAGCGTATCGCCGCGAACCTCGGTTTTGATAAAAGGCATCAGGTTATCGTCGGCTTGCACGGCCACATCGAAATCCTTCTGTGCGACCGCTTCGATCTTGAAAATACCGCTGACGTCGATCGCCGTAAAATTGCGGATATCACGGTTTTGGGTGACAACGTTGCCCGAACCGGAAACCGTTCCGAAATTTAATGAAACATTAAGAAAGCTAGGGCTGAGCCGGCCGAACGATGAGATATTGGCCAGGACGATACCGGCCGCGAGAGCGACGAGAAATATTATGATTCCGATCTTTTTCATGATGATTTGCCTCCAGCAAGGTTGGCTGTATCAGCTTGAAACGCTTCCGCGGCGAGAAAAGTTCGAAGAAAATTACCTGGCGTAGATATAAAACTGGATCGCCTGGAGCACGCCAATAATAAACCCGAATAAAGCGCCGAATAGCTCGATCGTCCGAAGATGCTCCTTAGCGACCGACATTACAAGTGCTTCAAGCTTTTCCGCGGGGTAATTCTTGATCTTTTCGCGAACAACACCGCCTACGTCGAACTCCTTGATCGCCTCTGGAAGCTTTTCCCGAATAGCGGCAATTATCGTGTCGGCAAAAGAATCGCTGGCGGACCGGACCTTGTCCTTGCCGATCTTGTCGGACAACCGCCCGATCGGAGCCGCCAGAAGTTGTTCGATCTGCCGCGAAAGCATGTCGTTTATCAAACGAGAAGTGTTCTCGCCGGCTATTATGCCAAGCAGGCCGCGTGAGAGCGTGCTCTTCAATTTTTCCTCGGCTTCGGGATGAACCGCACGCAGGATCGAATCGATACTGTGCGGTCGGAGCTTTTGCAGCGTGTCGGCAAGGTAGGTGTAAATAGAATCGAGCATCTCGTCGCCGCGAAGAAGCTTTAAAATAGCTGAGGTGATCTGAGCCTTAAGCCGATCGAGCTGGCCGGGATCGATCGTGCCCAGGACCTCGGGTAGCGGTCTTGCGAGCGCGTTGTCGATCGTCGAATTGATGAATGAAACAGCTTCGGTCGCGAAGAAATCGCCCTTCAACGTTTCTTCGATCCGTTTTGGGAGGCTTTCGTTGACAAGATCGTCGACTTCGTTCAAAAGGTTATCACGCGAAACAAAGATCTTCTTGAAGAACGGGAGATTTTCGTAGTAGTCGTGGACCTCGCGTTTGATCAGGGCTCCGATCTGGTTGCGTGTTCGTTCGGCGGCGGCTATTTCGGTAAGATGATGTGTGACCGGGGCGATCTGTTCGTTAGCTTTTTCTTTTAGCAGCGCGACCGCGTCCGGCGTGAACATCATACCTAGAGGCGTGTCGGTCCCGACCAGGTCATCAACACGGCGGCTGACGAATTCCTGGATCGTTTTCTCGAGAGCTGGCGACTGGACAGCGGCACGGATCCGTTCATCCACAAAGCCAAGAATATTGGCGAATGAATCATCGTCGACGACCGACGAAACCCGCCGGGAAAGCACCTCGTCGACCCGCCGCTCGACAAATCCGCTGATCGTGGATTGCGTGTCTTCGTTTTTGAGAACGCCCTCGATATGCTCGGCGATCGTAAACTGCAGCGACGTGATCGCATCCAGGATCGGCCCGCGCAGATTTGTGGGCAGCGTCTCGATTAGCGAGGGATAATTCTCGGAAAGAAGCTCGTTTGTATAGGAATCGACGACTCCGCGGATCTTTTTCCGCAGAAATTCTTTACCGAGCAATTCCTCCATTATCGTCTCTTGCGAGACAAGCTCTTCTCCGACAGCCTTGCCGATCGCGTTAGCGAGCCGCTCGCGATGCCGTGGGATCATGCCCTGCGGAAAGATGGTGATGCGTAGGAATTTAACGGGTTTTCGCGGACGAAAGAGCATCCGAACCGCGAGCCAGGCACCCGCAAAGCCGTGCGCGGTGGCAAAGACGATAAGCAAAGCGATCTGGACCCAGATGATCTTAAAGATAGGCTCGATCGTATGAATTAGATTCTGCAATGTTTCCATCAGGAAAGATCAACGGCGGCAAACGCTCAAAAGATCTGAAAGCCCTTCGACTTTAGGCAGAATTCGGCAAACTCCTTTA
>JBDTZW010000012.1:0-9933 GCA_040004905.1 Acidobacteriota bacterium | reverse complement strand
TCGGTCAGGCTTGGCCGACGCTTGTATTTATGCCGTACACCGCGTTTTTCGACACTACCAGCCGCGTTCAATTATTCGGCATTAAGGGTGGAACGAGCGGATTTTGGACCGAGGTCGCTCCGCACGAGGTCGCCCATCAATGGTGGGGACACATGGTGGGCTGGACGAGTTACCACGACCAGTGGATGAGCGAAGGATTTGCCGAGTTTTCCGCCTCTCTGTACATTTACTACGTCAAAAAAGACATCGCAAAGTTCACCGAATTTTGGGAAAACCAGCGAAAGGAGATCATCGAGGCTTCGCCCGCAACCAAAGGCCGAAAACCTTATCTTGTAGGCCCTGTAACGCAGGGATACCGACTAAATAACGCCAAGACCGGCAGCATCGCCCGCGTGATGATCTATCCTAAGGGAGCTTTTATTCTCCATATGCTCCGGATGATGATGTATGACCACAAGGGCGGAGCCGACACGAAATTTAAGGCAATGATGACCGATTTTCTTGCGTCGCATCCAAATCAGGACGTCTCGACCGAAGATTTCAAGCACGCTGTCGAAAAACACATGCTGCCGCAAATGGATATCGATAAGAACGGTAAAATGGACTGGTTCTTTGACGAGTGGGTCTACGGAACCGAAATGCCGTCATATAAACTCACCTATTCGCTCACACCATCCCCGGATGGTAAATCGATCCTGAACGGAAAGCTCGAGCAGTCCGGCGTTTCGAAGGATTTTGTGATGCAGGTGCCGCTCTATGCGGACTTTGGCAAGGGTTGGGTCTCGATCGGTTCGGCAAGGATGGTCGGGAACACGGTCATCGAACTCAAAAATCTCGGGTTTCCTGCTGAACCTAAAAGAGTTGCGGTCGCAGCACTCGAAGATGTATTGGCTGAAAAGATAGAAAATGCAAAACAATAAAAAAACACTAGGCGCTCTGTGGAAAAATGATCTATTATTAATGTGACGGAACGATTCAGGCAGAAAACACTTCAAAATTCGGTGCGCCCAATTTCGATTTTCGCACTCCTTGCCGATTAGAGGTTTACCCTAAGCTGTCTAAACAAGCCGTAGATCCAACAGCGAGGTTTGCAAACAATTTATGATACGAATGGGAAAGAATTCAAAAGCAGAAGAACCAGCCATGACAAATTATCAAAACACCCCATCTAATACGGACACAACAGGTTATGCCCCCTCTAATGAGCCCACGACTGCCGCCTCGCGCGTAGTTTCCGACAGCGAATCGATCGCTCGGGATATTAAGGAAGGCCGTTTGAGCGGCTTTGTCGGACACGGCACGACGCTGACCGGCGAGACCAATTTCCAAATGATGCTCCGTGTTGACGGACAGTTGACCGGCTCGGTCACGTCCGAGGGCGGAACTCTAATAGTCGGAACAAATGGCCAGGTCGACGCAAACGTTGACGTCGCTTCCGCCATGATCAACGGATCCGTCAATGGTGACATAAATGCCACCGAAAGGATCCAGCTAGGTCGCACTGCCAAAGTCGTCGGAAATATTCAGACGCCCCGCCTTATCCTCGAAGACGGTGCAATTCTCGAAGGCGGATGTACGATGCTCAAAGCTCGCGACGTTCAGGAGAAAAAGACCTCGGAACCGAAGTCGTCATACAACGCGTCCAGCACTGCTTCGACCCCTGCGTCGACTCCAGCATCGACCTCGTCATCATACGTCAGCTCATCGTCATCGACCTCGACAAGCTCGACATCGGACAAGAAAGATAAATCAGATACAGAAGCAACGGCAGGCGCTGCTGCTCTTTGATCGAAAGGTAGAAACTTAATTTAAAAAAGGCGGCCCTCGATGGTCGCCTTTTCTATGCCCCATCCGCCGAAAACCTGCTTCGTTCAATAAAGTCCCACAGACCAAACAGGGAAGATAAACTCATATGTTAGAAGACTTTAAAGCATTCATTGCACGCGGTAATGTACTCGATCTGGCTATCGGTGTGATCATTGGTGCGGCGTTTGGTACGGTCGTAAAAACTTTTACAGACGGAATAATTATGCCTTTCGTCGGAATGCTGACCTCCGGTACCGATTTCAAGCACAAGTTCTGGGATATCACGGGTGCGATTCAACCGGGACTCCCTCCTGAAGAGCTTCAAAAGCAAATTGATATTGCCGCTAAAGCAGGTAAGCCGCTCGTGCTTTACGGCCAATTTATTAGCGATATTATTACGTTTTTGATCGTCGCCGTCGTTATGTTTTTCCTGGCTCGCTACGCCGTTCACTTGTTCAAAGGACTCGAAGCAAAGGCTGCTCCGCCGACCGCGGAAGAAGTTCTGCTGACCGAGATCCGTGATCTGTTGAAGGCGAAATAGCAGATTATCAGAAAGAAAAAAGAGCTTCCGGAGTCACACAATAGTCGAGTGCGATGTCGTGTTCGCCGACATCGTCGATGCGTTTGACCGGCTCGAAAGCATTTAGCCCGATCTTTTTGCAGTCATCGCGGCAGCGCCGAAGAAATCTGTCGTAGATTCCTTTTCCGTACCCGACCCGATGCCCCGTTCTATCGCAGCAAAGCATAGGGACGATGACCAGATCTATCTTTTGGGGATCGAGGAGATCACCTGTTCGGGGCTCGGGAATTGACCAACTATTGTGGAGATGAATTGTCTCACCATCGTACTCGATGCTCGTTAGTTCACCCGAATCAAAATCGAACTTTGGAGCAACGGTCTTAATGTTTGGAAATTCGGTCCAGACCCGCTCAATTATCGGCAGTGTATCTATCTCGTTAAATTTCGCGATCTGAATATAGGAGTGAAGATATTTTACGCCCGACAGGTCGAAGGAAGAAAAAAACCGATCGCTTATCCGCAAGCTGTGCTTTTGGATCTCGTCGCCTGAGGTCGCTTTTCGACGCTCAAGGTAAAGCGATCGAAGTTCGGCTTTGTTCATGAACGCGCGTGAAGTCAAACCTCAAAGGGAATTTCAGCGTTCTGCAAAACGCTCAACTCGTTTCGCGCTACACGTTCGAGGAGTTTTTGATCGTCGAACATTTTTTCGAGACCCTTTACCGTCGCGTATCGCGGTTCGTCGGCGACCGTTATCGCGAGATTGATAAAGTTACGCAGATATTTGTCAACGCCGTCCAATAGGGCTCCGCCGCCTGTCAAAACGACACCTCGATCGTAGATATCGGCCGCAACCTCTGGCCGGAGTTCCGTCAGCGTATCTTTAACTGTTTGCGCGATCCGGCGAACGATGCTCTCAACAATAGGATAGATCTCGCCCGTGGTGATCTCGACCGCCGCCGGGCTGCCCGTTTGCACATCTCTTCCACGAATCTCGATCGATTTCGAAATGTCCTCCGGCAGAAAGGTAGAGGCAAACTGCGTTTTCAGGAATTCAGTCGTTTCCTCGCCGACTTGAAGCCCTCGATGACGCCGCAGATGTGTGGCAAGAACCGAATTTATCTCGTTGCTTCCGAACCTCTCGGAGGTTGAATGAACTACGGCCCCTTTTGCGACTATCGCGACGCTCGTGGTGCCCGCACCTATATCTACGACAGCAGAGGCTCGTTTATCGGTAGGAAGAACTCCGGCTCCGAACGCCGCAGCCAGCCCTTCTTCCATCATGTAAACCTTTCCGATCCCTGCGTCTTCGGCAGCGTTTTGAAGCGCGCGCTGTTCGACGTGCGTGACGTCCGAGACCATGCTCATGACCGCCTGAATGGAAATATTAGAGCCGCCGGTTTTAGCCTTCTTAACAAAATGCGCAAGCATTTTCTTGGTGCGCTCAAAATCGCCTACGACGCCGCCTATCATGGGAGCCCGAACGACAATGTCACGCCCTTCGCGGCCGGTCATGTCGGCGGCTTCCTGGCCGAACGCGACGATCTCCTCGCTCATTTCATTAATGGCAACGAGCGAAGGTTCGTCGAGCACGATGCCCCGGCCTTTTACGGCGATGATCGTGCTTGCGGTTCCAAGGTCGATCGCCATTGAATCAGTAACAAGTTTCTTGAGTGAAGAGATCCTTAGCATAAATTAGAGATCGGTTCTGTAATTATATTCCGTCACGGGGGAGACTACAATGAAAATTTCGCAGGTTTTTTAGGAAGCCTAGAGATGAAGAGCGACGATGGACCGAAAAATTTAAGATGTGTGGACATGCCAGGGCGATTTTAGTCCCATTTTACCTGAAACAATCTTACCGGCTGAACGCGGTTCTTTACACTGATCGGGTCCTGTGCCTCGACAGGGATCGATTCACCGGCGGCTGCGGCCGTAGCATCACTGATCAGGATCTGACCGCCGGCCGCGTTCGATTCGAGCCGTGATGCGAGGTTTACCGTGTCGCCGATAGCCGTGTATTCGAGACGTTTATCGGAACCGACGTACCCGATAGTTGCCTCGCCCGTGTGCAATCCCATCCCAACGAATATTTGATCGAATCGGTCGACGGCTAATTCTTCATTTAATTTGATCAGCCGCTTTTGCATCGCAATAGCCGCTTTTACGGCGTTCAGAGCATCGTCGGAATTTGCGGTGGGCGCACCGAATATGGCCATTAAACCGTCGCCAATGTATTTGTCCAGCGTTCCGCCGTGAGCAAAGATGATCTCGGACATTGCCGAAAAATAACGATTTAACAGACTGACGATCTTTTCCGGATTGGCATGTTCGGATAGCGCCGTAAAGCCGCGAATATCCGCGAACAGGACCGTGATAGTTTGATTGATCCCGCCCAGACGAAACGAGTTGGGGTTTTCTAGAAGTTGCTTGACCACATACTCCGGCAAAAAGCGGCCGTAGTTCGCACGTGCAACTTCTTCGCGTGCAAGGCGTTTATGAGCTTTGACGGTCTCGACGGTAACGGCGGTCTGAGCGCCGACCGCGCTTATCAGTTCCAAATGATCCGCGGAAAAGGCCGCGAACGGATCGAGCCTGTCCGCATAAACTACCCCGTGCACATGCGATTTCGTTATCAGCGGAGCGCAGATGGTCGAGCGCACACCCTGCGAGACGATCGATTCCGATCCGCTAAATTGCTCATCCGTCCGGGCGTCCTGCGAGAGGATCGCAACTTTCTCACGCATGACCTTCTGCGTGATCGTTCGGCTGACCGAAAGTTTTTCACCCAGATTTTCAAGACTCTCGTCCCGGGTTCGGATCGCTATCTGGTAGAGGCTGTAATCCAGGATATTGCCGTCAATCGATTCATCGGCAAGCAGCGCAACCACGCGGTCGGCCGGTGTTCCGCGAAAGATCAGATCGGTCGCCTTTTCAAATATCTCCTTTAGATCAAATACGGTGCCGAGCGTCTTGCTCATCTCGAACATCAGGTCGAGTATTTTAGCCTTTCGGCGCAGGTCCTTTATCTCTTCCGGCGTGGCGATCGCCGTTTCGAGGGAAAGATGCGATTGTCTGCCGATGATCTCGTCCGCCGACATCTGGAGCTGAGTCTGGCCGAGTGGTGAATCGTCATAATTAACACTTTTCGGAGGGGCGACAACGGTTTCCGCAGACTCCTTGGCAGCGATCGGCATTTCGACGATCTCTGACGGAAGATCAGGCGGCGGAGGAGCTGTTTGCGTCGCGGAGAGCGACCGGAATTCGAGGGTGGTCTCGCCTATCGTTATTGTGTCGCCATGCTCGATAGATCTTTCGAATTGCGGCGCACCATTAACGTAAACACGGTTCACGCTCCTGACCAGATTTCCATCCTCGATGTATCCGTCGACAATCCGGAATCCTGTCCCAAACGGCCTGAGCAGAGCATGGCGCCGGGAAACACGCCTATCGTTCAGCACGACATCATTCTCTTTAGCCCGGCCGATCGCGTACGTCGCACCTACCGTGAGCGGAAATTCCCACGCACGGCCGGTCGGTTCGGTGATCTTCAAGATTGCGTTCACGGTTAACCGACATTGTAGTGCGTTCACTGAAATTTGTGAATTTTTGGATTGAACAATCTCGTCAATCGGGCAAGAATTTATTAACAATGATCTATTTTGATAACAACGCGACGACGGCAACGGCTCCCCAGGCCGTCGATGCGATGACGCCGTATCTTTCGGGTTCTTACGGAAATCCATCTTCGTCGCATGCAATGGGGCTAACAGCGCGGGATGCTGTGGCGTCTGCGCGAGACCAGGTTGCGGCATTGTTAAACGGGGACCCGTCGGAGATCTTTTTCACATCGGGCGGGACCGAGGCGGACAACTGGGCTGTTTTTGCCGGATTCGGATCGCGGCCGGAGTCGGATCACGTGATAACGACAAAGGTCGAACACGAAGCCGTCGGAAATTCTTGTCGTGCTCTCGAGCAAAGCCGCGCCCGCGTGACCTGGCTTGACGTCGACCGAGACGGGTTGATCGATCTCGATGACCTTAAACGAGCTCTTACAAAAAAGACTGCGATAGTTTCGATCATGATGGCCAACAACGAAACCGGAGTCTTGTTTCCGGTCGAGGAGATCGCGGACGTTGTAAAGGGAAACTCGGACGCTCTGTTTCACGTCGATGCGGTCAATGCGGCCGGCAAGATCAAAATCGATCTCGCGGCTCCTGGCATCGATCTTCTTTCGATCTCGGGCCACAAATTTCACGGCCCAAAGGGCATCGGTGCTCTGTTTATCAGGCGAGGTGTGGAGATCAAGCCATATCTGATCGGCGGCCGACAGGAACGAGCCGCCCGTGCCGGGACCGAGGCTGTGCATCAGATCGTCGGCCTAGGGATAGCAGCCCGTTTGGCGTCCGACCTCTCTTTGATGGAACGCGTTCGCTCTCTTCGCGACCGGCTGGAAAAAGGCATTCTTGACCTGATCCCAAAGGCATTCCTGAACGGCACGAGTGATAAGGCCCTCCGTTTGCCGAACACCTCGAATATCTCATTTGAAAACACTAACGGCGAAGCGATTCTTGCCCGACTAGATGACATCGGGATTTGCGTTTCGACCGGGTCGGCGTGTAACTCCGATCGTCATACTGCCTCGCCTGTACTCCAGGCGATGAACGTTCCGTACTCGCAGGCGATGGGGTCGATCCGCTTTTCGCTGGGCCGGTACAATTCTGAGGATGAGATCGATCTTGTTATAGAAAAGCTACCAGGAATTGTCGAAGACCTGAGGGCTCTCGCTGCCTAAGCCTGACCCGCTTTCTCGATCCCGTATCGCGAAAGTTTCAGATAAAGCCCTCGGCGCGTTAAACCAAGCTCGTTCGCCACGCGAGAGATATTCCAGTGATGACGAGCCAGTGCGACCTTTATCATTTGGGTTTCGAGTTCGGAAACGGCCTCATCGAGCGTCCCGCTGCCGACCGCGACGCCGAACGACGACGAAAATACGCCGTCGTATGAGACGATCGGCTTGGCATTGTCGCCGCCCATAGGCGTCAGCGGCTGTGCGGTCCGTTTGAGCTCAGGTGACAGATGATCTGGGGTGATCACTTCGTTGTCGTCGGCGCGGGCCACGACACGCTGTATCTCGTTGCACAACTGACGGACATTTCCTTCCCAATTGCATACCATCAGCAGGTCGATCGTCTGCGGCGTAAAGGTCACGCCGTATTTGCCGAACCGCGACGAGTAATGATCGATGTAGTAGTGAATGATCGGAGGTATCTCGGACCTCCGTTCGCGAAGCGGTGCGACACGCAGCCGGATCACATTCAGTCTATAGTAGAGGTCCTCGCGGAATGATCCTTCATTGACCTTTTCCTCGAGCGGCATATTCGTGGCCGCGATCACGCGGACGTCAACTTTTACCGGCTTCTTTTCTCCGATCGGCTGCACTTCGCCTTCCTGAAGAAAACGCAAAAGCTTTGGCTGAACGTCGATCGGCAGATCCCCAACCTCGTCCAAAAAGAGCGTTCCGCCATCGGCCGTGCGGATCATTCCCGGCGAGTCCATCACCGCTCCGGTAAACGAGCCTTTGCGATAACCGAATAGGTGGCTCTCAGCCAGTTCTTTTGGAACCGCGGTGCAATTGAACGGCACGAAGATCCGGTCCTTTCGGTTCGAGATAGCGTGGATAGCGCGTGAGACGAGTTCTTTGCCGGTTCCCGATTCGCCCGTAACCAAAACGGTCACGTCCGATGAGCGGATCTTATATATTTCCTCGACAAGGGCGTTCATCGGCGGCGAGGAATGAATGAATCCCGGCATCACACCGTGCGAACTGAACGAACCTGTCTCCTGCTCCTCCGGGCGATTTTTTTCGCGTTCGCGGAGCGTTACAAGCGACATGCCGAGTTCGACTACGCTCAGCAGCGACTGTAGTGAGCTGCCGTCGTTGAGCACAGAACCCGAGGCAGGCCCGATCAAGAGGTGCGCCGAATTGCCCGAACTGGCCCGAAGCGGAAACGCTGCAAGGCTCTTCGATCGCAGAAAGGATTTCTCGTCACCCTTTTCCCGTGCCTGGCTGAGTTTCGCAAGCAGCTCATTGCTTTCCTGCGGCGCGTAACCATGCGTGATGAATGGATAAAGCCTCTCCTGATCGTCGTGCTCAGCGATGACGATCTTTTTCGCCCCGCTCTCTTGCTGGAGTATCGCTATCAATTCACGAAATATAAGCTCGCGCGATGCCGTCGCTTCGGCGAGACGAACTGTGAGCAGCTGCGACACATTAGAAACCGGTCGGGTACTCTTTGGTTCCTTTGCTCTGCGGTCTGGCCGTTTGAGATCAGCTGCGGCTTTTTCTGCTTCATCCGCAAGCTGTCGTACGCCAAGCTTGCGAAACATTTCGATCGCGGTCTTCAAATGCATTGTCGCCCGCTCGATATGTTGGGCGTCGAGGTGCGAGCCGATAAGCAGGTGCGAAAGAGCGACATGATATGCGTCCTCCGCGGATTCGAAAATAGTGAGGCCGCGGCTGAAATGATGGGCGGCGAGCTCTTTATCACCCGTTTTCGCGGCAGCAAGGCCGCGGATACGCTGGATGCTGCCGAGGACAAAAAAATCCGACGTTGGATCGGATTCTTCGATCACTCTCAGCGTGTTTTCGGATTCCTCAAAACCGCCTTCTGCAAGCTGGCCTTCAGCGAGAACAAGGCGGGCCATGTTTGCGAACAGCTTATCGCCGATACGGGCTGAAAGCTCGATCGTTTCTCTCGCCTTCGCGATTGCCTTCCTTGTTTTTCCTTGCGCTAGAAAGCACCGCGCCAGATTTCGCATCGCCTGGACCGCATACCATTCGCGCTTTCGTTCATTCGCAAATTTTATCGCCCGCTCAAGTATTTCCTGGCCTTCATCGAGCTCGCCTCGAAGAAGATTCAGTTCGCCAAGCGAGTCGAGGATCCCTGCGACGTGTACATGGTTTTGCTTGATCGCAAGGTCGAGCGCGCGTTTGATCACCTCGTCGGCCTTGTGCCAGTCTCCGATCAAGATCAGATTGATGCCGAGGTTGTTGTAGGCAATGATCGAATTGAGTACGTGGTCCGTCTGATCGAAGAATTTGATCGACTTTTCAAGAGACTCGATCCCATCGTGCGGCCGCCTGAGGAACCAATAGGCGCCGGACATATCCGTGTAGAGCTTGCCCAGCATGAACGGAGCCGAGTTGGCTCCGATTATCTTGATGCCCTGATCGAAATATTCCAGCGACTTTTCACTGTTCCCTTCATGGTGGTGGCTGAGAGCGATCTCGCGATAGGCCTCGGCCATCCCGAGCCAGTCGCCGTTCTCGCGAAAATAGATCAGCGACTTCTCTGCGTAATCACGCGATATGGGCAGTTCGTTCAGTTTTCGGTAAACGCGGGCGAGGGCACAATTGATCGTTCCCGCCAGGTATTCAAGCTCGTTGTCCTTGGCCCGCCGCAGGTTCTCTTTAAGAAGCGTAACGGCCTTGGGTTGGTCGGTTAGATTGTTATATGCGATCGCAAGCTGTGTCGTTACACGGACCTGCGTCTCGAGCCGGAGCGGATCGAGATTCTCTTCGTCCTCGAACGGTTTCAACAGTTCGA
>JBDTZW010000268.1:0-31409 GCA_040004905.1 Acidobacteriota bacterium | reverse complement strand
GCTTTGAGTTAGACTTATCAAGCGAAAATACCGCCGCCGAGGTGCGAAAAGACATGGCTGACGGCAAGGCATACGGCATATCCGGAACGCCGAGCATCTTTATCAACGGGGTAAGAGTGCGGCACCTATCGGCCGCCGGTTTTCACGAAGCGATCGATGCGGCTCTTGTCAAAAAGTAGTCCGCCGCCCGATCTTCAACCTTCATATCTGGTTATTTCATATGCGCTATTTTTTTTTGATACTTACCGCCTCGATCTCGATGGCCTGCAGCGGCCAGCCGAACGTGGCAAACAATAATTCCATCAAGAACACGGCGAATAATTCGGTAAAACAATCTAGCGTTCCTCCGATCTATTCGTATGAGGTCGTTCACACTTATCCGCATGACCCTAAGGCGTTTACCGAAGGCCTTTTCTATCACGACGGATTTCTTTACGAGAGCACGGGTGAGGAAGGCAAATCCTCGCTTCGTAAGGTCGAGCTTGAAACGGGAAAGGTCCTGCAGAAATTCGATCTCCCGCGGGACAGTTTTGGTGAAGGGATCGCGCTCATCAACGGCTTGATCTATCAGCTGACGTGGCGTGAGCACGTGTGTCGAGTGTTCGACGCGAAGGATTTTAAGCTGATCCGTGAATTTAATTATCAAGGCGATGGTTGGGGTATGACGACCGACGGAAAAGATCTTTACGTGACAAACAGCACGCATGTCATGCAGGTAATGGATCCGACGACATTTACACCGACGCGCCAGATCATCGTCAAATCCGATGACGGCCGTCCGCTGATGCAGATAAACGAGCTTGAATGGATCAAGGGCGAGATCTGGGCGAACATTTGGCACTCTGAAAGCCCCGCGATACTTGGAAAACCGAATTACATCGTCCGAATCGACCCGGCCACCGGCAAGGTTCTCGGTTGGATCGATCTGCAGGGAATCTCGGCGGACGACGTTCCCGCACTCGATCAGATCAACAATGAATTGGATGAAAAGGCAGAGAACACGCTTAATGGAATTGCGTATGATGCGGAAAAGGACCGCATCTTTGTCACGGGCAAGAACTGGAAGCATCTCTACGAGGTCAAGCTGAAGGAAAAGCTCGCCGCCCAATAGCATGAACGAACTCGACAAGAAATTCATGCTGCGGGCGATCGCCTTGGCCCAGGACGGAGTAGATCGTAATCACGGCGGGCCGTTCGGTTGCGTCGTAGCGAAAGACGGGGAGATCGTCGGCGAAGGCTGTAATCGCGTAACGTCGACCAATGACCCGACTGCTCATGCAGAGATCGTGGCCATCCGCGACGCATGCAAAAACCTCGGTGCGTTCCAGCTCGACGGCTGCACGGTCTATACTTCGTGTGAGCCGTGCCCCATGTGTTTGGGAGCGATCTACTGGTCGCGGCCCGCGGCAATTTTCTTTGCAGCCACGCGAGAAGACGCTGCCGCGGCCGGTTTTGACGACGAACTTTTTTACGAGGAGATCGCCAAGGCCAATGACCTTCGCCGATTGAAAATGGAATCGATCCTTCGCGAAGAATCGCAAAAGGTCTTCGCAAACTGGAACGGAAAAGCCGATAAGACGGAATATTAGAACGCGAATGTCCGGTATTTATTTTTTCCTTGTACTCGCCCTTCTGGCCGGTGCCATGATGCCGACACAGGCCACCATTAACAACAAGATGGCGGCTTTCGTGGATAGTCCGATCCTGGCAGCGTTGGTTTCGTTCTTTGTCGGTACCGTAGCACTTTTTATTTACGCCGTTGCGTCAGGAACGCCGCTCGGGAATCTAGCCGACGCCAAGAATGCCCCGCCTATCGCTTGGACCGGAGGTTTGCTCGGAGCATTTTTCGTGACCGCGGCCGTCACGCTCGTTCCGCGGCTCGGGGTGGCAATGACGTTCAGCCTGATCATTGCAGGGCAGATGTTGGTCACACTAGTGCTCGATCATTTCGGGTTTTTGGGAATTGAAATTCGTCCAATTAGCTGGGCGCGGATCGCGGGCGTATTGCTGATAACCGGCGGCGTCATTTTGATCCGGCGGTTTTGAGGAGATCTATGGAAATTCAGATATTGAAGGATTCACTGCACTTTGACTTATACGGCCTCGGCAGCGAGGTCCTTGATCACGACTATGCGGGTACCGGCAAGAGACTCATGGACGACATGTGGAATGCGATCCGCTCGGGCAAACTAGAGTATAAAGGTATAAACTTTTGGGTTTACGACAGTGCGGCCAAAATGTTCGTCGGCGTCGAACTCGAAGGCGGCGACTCGAATCACGGGCCGCTCGAACACAGATCCGTTTCGCTAGAAAAGTATGTTTACTACAAGCATGTCGGGCCATATGAAAAGCTCGGCGACGTGCATCGGGGGTTGGAAGCCGAGATGAAGGGGCAGGCTATCGAAGAGATCGGCCCGCGTGTCGAGAAATACGGGCATTGGACCGAAGACCAGTCGCAACTTGAGACCGAGGTATTTATCGGTGTGAAATAGCAATTCGGCCTGCATGATCGAATTCATCCTCAACAAAACAGACATCAAAACCGACTCCCCTGCGAGCATGACCGTGCTCGATTTTGTCCGTTACCGGCAAAATCTAAAAGGCACAAAGATCGGCTGCCGTGAGGGCGACTGCGGAGCGTGCACTGTGCTCGTCGGCGAACTGATGGGCGAGGTCGTCGACTATCGCACGATGACCTCTTGCCTGATGCCGCTCGCTAATGCGGCCGGGAAGCATATCGTTTCGGTCGAAGGTATTAATCCAGATGACGGATCACTAACGCCCGTTCAGCAGGCGATGGTTGATCAGAACGGAACTCAGTGCGGATTTTGCACCGTCGGTTTTGTGATGTCCCTGACAGGTTTCTGTGTCGACGAGACTGAAAAAAACCCCGAGATGGCGATATCCGCGGTTGACGGCAATATCTGTCGCTGCACAGGTTATAAATCCATCGAGCGGGCCGCTGCAAGGATCAGCGAACAGTTGTCGGTTGTCGTAGATCAGAATGACCTGATCGAAAAACTCGAACACGCGATCGAGTCCAGGATCGTCCCGTCGTATTTTGAGAGCATCGGCGATCGCCTCATCGAGATCAGGGAAAGAAACGAAAGGCCGGCCGTTGGAAGGCGTCCGCAATCTATTGTCGGCGGCGGAACCGACGTTTACGTGCAAAGACCAGATGAAATTGCGGGCGCGGAATCGACGCATTTGTTTTACGATGAGAGCCTGCGTGGCATTCGCGACACGGGTGAATTTATCGAGATGGGAGCCTCGACAACCGTCACGGACCTACTTGTTTCGCCGGTCATGAAAGGTATCTTTCCCCACCTTTACAAACACCTCAAGCTGATCTCATCCACCCCGATCCGAAATATGGCTACGCTCGCCGGCAATTTCGTCAACGCATCGCCGATAGGAGATATGACGGTCTGGTTCCTCGGTCTCGACGCTGAGATCGTGCTCGGAACCAATGTCGCCGTGCCCGCCGTTCCGACCGGCAATCTGACTGCCGAGAGAATTTTGCCGCTTCGCGAACTCTATCTCGGCTACAAAAAACTGTCGAAGACCGAGTCGGAATTTATCACAGCGATACGATTCAAAAAGCCGTCGGGCAATTGGCGCTTCAACTTCGAGAAGGTCTGCAAACGAACCTATCTCGACATCGCAACCGTAAATACCGCGATCTCATTAAAATGCTCGCGGCCGATGCCGGGCCCGACCTCTGCACCTTCATTTATAAAAAGCGAACTCGAAAATGGCGCGGGCTCGCACACAGCCTATGTGGTTGAAGACATTCACCTTTCTGCCGGCGGAGTTTCACCTATCCCGCTGTACCTAAAAGAGACTTCGGCCTTTCTGAAAGGCGAAGAGATCACGGCCGAAATCGTCGCTGCCGCAAACGAAATAATGCAGTCCGAAATTTCGCCTATCTCCGATGTTCGCGGCACGGAACCGTACAAACGCTTGCTTTTAAGGCAGCTCTTTACCGCTCATTTTATGGAGATGTTCGCGATCGAAATGTAACAAATTGAAAAGTCTATTGTTGGTTATATTAATTTTCATTGGTCTCCTCGCGGTTTCTTCAGGCCAGGCGCAGCTGAATTATCCAAAGGTCCTGGCAGAAGGAACAGTAGTTGTCAAGCTAAATCGATCGTAGTGGCAATGTGAAGTCAGCGGTTGCCGAGGTGGACATCCTCTCTTACGAAAAGCCTGTGAAACCGTAGCGAGAGAATGGAAGTTCTCGGCTATGCAAGAAACCGAAGAACGGAAAGTTAAAATTACGTCTTTGCTTCGCGTCGGTGATAGAAATAGAAAGGATAAGATCAAGTTTAAGAAGCCTTACACATTAGAAGTCGTCGCGGCACGCATATGGGAAATTCAGGACAAGCACCCTGGCTACTAATGCAAAATCTCGATTCAAAATCTCACGTTCGCGGCGAGTCGGTTTATTTGGATGACATTCCGGTCATTCGTGGGACTCTCTACGCCTGCGTTTTTGATTCGACGGTTGCCCATGGAAGATTGAGGTCGATCGATACGAGCGGGGCGGAGACATCGACTGGCGTTGTTCGCGTTATCACTGCGAAGGATCTGATCGGCGAGAACCAGATCGGAGGGATCGTGCCCGACGAGCCACTCCTCGCCTACGATGAAGTGCATTTTCAGGGGATGCCGATCGCGATCGTTTTGGCAGAATCGGAAGAGCTTGCCCGCAAAGCTTCGAAGGAGATCACTGTCGATATTGAGGAACTCGCACCTATCACTGACCCGCGAATCGCAGCCGCAAATGGCGATCTGATCGTGCCGCCGAAGAAATTCATCATGGGCGATTGCGAAAAAGCTTTCGCAGAATGTGAGCACGTTTTTGAAGGGCGGACCGAGCAGAATGGTCAAGAGCATCTTTATATAGAGACGCAAGGGGCGTACGCCGTACCAACGGAAAATGGTGGCATGAGGGTTCATTCTTCTACACAAGGCCCGACTGCCGTTCAGCGTGCGGTTTGCCGCGTAACCGGCCTTCCGATGAATCAGGTCGAGGTCGATGTTCAGCGGCTCGGCGGTGGTTTTGGCGGTAAGGAAGACCAGGCGAATTGCTGGGCCGCTATATGCGCTGTCGGTGCGCAGCTTACAAAACGTCCAGTCAAGTACGCTCTTCATCGGATGGAAGATATGCGAATGACCGGCAAGCGTCACCCATATTCGTCGGACTACAAGATCGGCCTCGATAAAGACCTCAAGATCATCGCCTACGAAGCCACTTTCTATCAGAACGCCGGTGCTTCGTGCGACCTGTCGCCGCCTGTTCTCGAACGCACGTTGTTTCACTGCACCAACTCGTATTTCATTCCGAACGTGACCGCGACCGCGTATTGCTGCCGAACGAACCTTCCGCCAAATACTGCCTTTCGCGGATTCGGCGGCCCGCAAGGTATGTTCGTGATCGAATCGGCCATCGCACACGCTGCGGAGAAACTCTGCGTTTCGGCGGCAGAGATCCAGCGGAAAAACCTGATCGACGACGGAGACGCATTTCCCTACGGCCAGATCGCTGAAAGCGATGCGATTACCTCATGGAACCAGGGCGACGCTGAATACGATTTCCCGAACCTTCAAAAAGAAGCAGACGAATTTAACGCCGGCTCGAAATATTTCAAGAAGGGCGTGGCGATGATGCCGGTTTGCTTCGGGATCTCATTTACAAAAACGCCGATGAATCAGGCCCGGGCATTGGTGCACGTTTACACGGACGGCTCGGTCGCCGTTTCGACCGGCGCCGTCGAGATGGGCCAGGGCGTGAATACAAAAATCGCGCAAGTTGTGGCTAAGACTTTCGGCTTGCCGATCGAACGCGTCAAGGTCAACTCGACAAACACGCTGCGAATCGCCAACACCTCGCCAACCGCGGCCTCAGCCGCCGCCGACCTTAACGGCAAGGCGACGCAGATCGCGTGTGAAACTATCCGCGACCGGCTTCTCGAAATTGCAAGGGGGTTGGTTGAGGCTGAATCCATCGACGATCTTTCATTCGAGAACGGATTTGTTCATCGAAACGGCGAACGAACCAGCCTCGGTTGGGAGTCACTCGTCATGGACGCCCATCTGCAGCGTGTAAACTTGAGCGAACATGCCCATTACGCGACGCCGGGTATTCACTTCGATTGGTCGACCGCGAAAGGCCACCCGTTCGCTTACCACGTTTACGGAACGGCGATCGTCGGAGTTACGGTCGATTGTCTCCGCGGCCGTTACGAGATCGATTACGTAAAATGCTGCCACGATTTCGGCTCGTCGATGAACGCCTCTGTCGATAACGGCCAGATTGAAGGCGGTATTGTCCAGGGGATCGGCTGGATGACGATGGAAGAAGTTGTTTACGACCCGGACGGTAAACTCCGCTCGAATGCGCTATCGACCTATAAGGTGCCCGACATTTATTCGATCCCGAAAGAAATAGCGATAAAGCCGCTAGAAACCACTCGCGAAAATCTCGCCGTGTTCAATTCAAAAGCGGTGGGCGAACCGCCGCTGATGTACGGCATCGGTGCGTATTTCGCGATTCGCAACGCGATCAAAGCATTTACCAACTGCTCGCCTGAAATCAACGCCCCATTTACGCCCGAGAAAGTTCTGATGAATCTATATCCAAAGACTGATTCTATAGGATGAACAAGGTCTGCGGAATATCTGATTTCAGACATATCCGGCTTATCCCGTGCGTCCCGTTTCCATTTTTCTGAGTTAGAATAGCGGCAGTGTACAAAGACCTCGAGCTCTGGCAATTCATCGCCGATCGGTTGAAACAAGATCAGGCTGTGATGTTGCTCGTTGTTGCCGAAAGCTCGGGGAGCAGCCCGGGCCGTCAGGGTTACAAAATGGCGGTCGGCGCGGACGGAGAATTATTCGGAAGCATCGGCGGCGGCATGATGGAAGTAAGCCTCGTCGAACAAAGCCGCTCGATCCTGTCGGAACCGCCTGCGTTAGTGGGCGGACAGTTACAGAAGCCGGCACGCAGTAATGGCATCGCAAACACGTCGATTATCGCCGAACAGGTCCACCGAAAAGATTCTCCCAATGCGAGCGGAATGATCTGCTCCGGCAAACAGACGGTGATCTTTCGAATACTACAGCCGAGCGACGAGGGTTCGGCCCTCACGATAATTGGTGCGCTGGAAACCCGAAACGCGGACTTTTTGAGTATGTCCCCGGCTTTGTTCGGTATTGAGGCGCGCGGCATTGAAGGTCGCGTCATTGATTTCGAATTCGAAAGGGAGTCCAACACCGAATATGTCTATCGGGAAAGGCTTGGCTTTAAGAACGATCTCTACATTGTCGGCGGCGGCCATTGTGCACTCGCACTTTCAGAGCTGATGTCGAAAATGGATTTTTACATTCGCTTGTTCGACGACCGGCCGGCGCTCAACACGATCGCGAAAAACCACTTCGCCCACGAGATCCGCATTCTGAAACACTACGAAACGGTCGCGCACCTTATCCCTTCCGGCGACCTCAGCTATGTGGTCGTCATGACGCTCGGCTATCGTTCCGACGAGATCGTTATCAGATCTCTCCTTCAAAGCGATCTTAAATATTTAGGCGTACTTGGAAGCAAAGCTAAAATGAGAACGCTTCTGAAAGCTCTCGAGAATGAGGGCTTTCCACCTGAGAATCTTGCCGCGATCCACACCCCGATCGGTCTCGCCATCAACAGCCGGACACCCGAGGAGATAGCCATCAGCATTGCGGCCGAGATCATTTCCGTTAAAAATGCCTGACCCATTCATCCTACAAAGCATTGCCGCTCTTTGAACGCCTGAACATTTTGAACACCTGAACATCGTGAACATTCAAGCGCCCTGAACACTGAACATGAACCGGGAACTTTTTCTTTCGTGTGGTGTCTAACCACATGACGGTTGGCACCGGAGACCTCACGGAGGGAAGAAAAATGTTTGATAAATTGATTGAATCGAATTCGACGGAAGCCGAGTTCAAAAACCGGCGAAGCTATTTCATGGTATCGACCGTAGTCGTCGGAATATTATTTTTAGCCGCGGTCGTCGCAAGCATTTATGCGGGCAATATAGCCATCGGCAACGGCGACCTCGAATCCGCCGACCTGATCGCACCTGTCGAAACGGCCGCGATGGAACCCGAGCGGCCACAGCCTCACATACAGCAACAAACGCAGCAATCGACCCAAACTACTCGAAACACGAACATGTCGAGTGTTGAGGAGCCTGAGATCGTTCCGCAGACGATCTCGACGAGTCCGAACACCAGCCGCTCGCGGCCAAATTATCCTTTTCAAATAACTACGGGGCCGGAAACCGACGCGGGTTCGCCGCAGGGTACGGGACGAGACTTAACCGGAACGTCTGATACCGGACTCGTCCGCGCTAACACCAGTTCCGAAGCGGTCGACCCGACGCTGGATGTTGAAAAACCGCCTGCTCTCAGACCGACGAAGCCGATCATAAAATCGATCGGGGTTGTCAACGGAATCGCTACCTCACTGCCAAAACCGGCATATCCTGCACCCGCTCTTGCGTTGAATGTTCAGGGCAAAGTCGATGTTCAGATAATGATCGACGAAACAGGAAAAGTCGTGTCGGCAAAAGCGGCAAGCGGCCATCCTTTACTAAAAGCCGCGGCGGAAAAGGCTGCATGGAGCGCGAGATTTAAGCCGACCCTTTTATCGAATGTTCCAGTAAAAGTGACTGGCGTGATCGTGTATAACTTTACGAAAAACTGATAAGGGGGGGGCGGTCTTTCTAGGCGAGGAATTCCATCAAGCCAGCGGTGTCAAAGTCGTAGACGGGAACCGGAAAGGCCGCTTTTAGTTCATCATAGGTCATGCCATCCAGGAGTATTGGTTCATCGGATTTAATTGTATGCCGGGGAATGATGACAAAATCTCCCACGATCCTGTCCTTGACAGCCAAATAGTCCTTGCCGGTGAGCAATCCAGCAACCGAAACATCCCCGCCAAAATATAGATTCGGAACGCCTATCACGGTTAGAGCTGTATCGGCGGCATGGTTATACTTTGCGATCTGTTCCGCCAACAAGGGAGCAAACATCTCACCGGTCAGGAGCGTGCCGTGCATCCGAGAGCCTCTAGCGTGGACCGGTTTCGCGGCCCGTGTTTGCGGAACCGGAGCAGACGGTTGCGTGCGGACATTAGTAAAATATCGGCGGGCTTCGGCGACAGCCGCGTCGCGCTGTGAAGCTGGCCGCTGCCTATCGAAAAGTGCATCGAACTGCGTTAGGAACGAACGGATCATCCCCACGCCATCCTCGATCTGCGGATAGTTTCCGTAATGTCGTCGCGAGGGTATCTCAGCTCCGGCCTTGATGTAGATCTCATCGCCAAGAAACGCGAATGTGACGCCGAGGGTCTTTCGAAATTCCTTCTGAAGTTTCTCGACCTGCTTTATTGTCCGTCGGCAAAATTCGGGAGTAACCCGGGTCAGTCTCTCATCGGTGTTGTAGCGCGTCAGGGCAACGGGTACGACAGCGGTGCTAACCACTTTTGGATAGTGTACCGCGAGATCGCTCAAGGTTTTCTCGAGGATAACGCCGTCATTTATTTCCGGACAAAGCACGACCTGAGCATGCAACTCGATATCATTGTCGAGCAGTCGCTGAAGCTTTGCGGAAATATCCGCGCGAGCTTCGTCGACACCGAGGAGATACGCCCGCGTTTTGAGATCGGTTGCGTGGACGGAAACATATTGCGGCGACAGACGCTGCTCGATGATCCGGTTCATCTCGTCTTCGGTGATCGAGCTTAGAGTGGTGTAATTGCCGTAAAGGAATGAAAGGCGGATATCCTCGTCACGGACGAATAGCGAAGGCCGCGCATCCTCGGGATTGCCTTTGCAGAAACAAAAAATACATTCGTTCGCACATTGCCGCGGCACGATCTGCTCGAACATTAAGCCCAGATCCTCGCTTTCATCACGGTCAAATTCGATCTCGATGGTCTCGCCGTTCGGTTTCTTGACCTGAAACGTAAGCTCAGTTTCACCAGATGTCTGAAAACGAAAATCGAGGTAATCGCGCACCATTCGGCCGTTGACGCGAGTGATCCTGTCATGCGGCTCAAGCTCGAGTTCAGCGCCGAGGCTGTCCGGCGTCACCTCGGTGATTATCACGCCGGGCCGTCGAAGCTGAGTAATTGCGGGTGTTACGGCAAACTCGTACATAACGAAGCTACTTAGTGTATCAATCGACTGAGAAATTAGCCCGCAAAAGGCGCGAAAAGGATGACATCCTCTCGCGCCTTTTATGTGGTTCGCGGGTTAAAGTATTAGGCCGCCGACGCCGCTTTCAGATCGATCAAACTATCAAGCGCCGTATATTCAAGGTTTTGCGAGGTCGCGACGGCTTCATAAGTTAGCTTTCCTGCGTAGGTATTTACACCTTCGCGTAGGCCGGCATCTTCTTTGATCGCCTTTTCAAATCCCTTGTTCGCAAGGTCGAGCGCATAAGGCAGCGTCGCGTTGGTCAAAGCAAACGTCGATGTTCGCGGCACCGCTCCGGGCATGTTGGCCACGCAATAGTGAAGCACCCCTTCTTCGTAATAGGTCGGGTTCGAATGCGTGGTCGCATGGGTTGTTTCAAAACATCCGCCCTGATCCACTGCGACGTCCACCAGAACCGCTCCCTGCGGAATGAGTTTCAGCATGCCACGTGTTACAAGCTTCGGTGCCGCGGCACCAGGGATCAAAACGGCCCCGATTATCAGATCAGCATGCGAGATCGCTTCTTCGATCGCGTAGGGCGACGAGGCCAGTGTCTGGACCTTGGACATGAAAATGTCGTCAAGCTGGCGCAGGCGATCCAGGCTGCGGTCAATTATCGTGACCTTTGCGCCGAGGCCAACGGCCATTTTTGCCGCTTCGGTACCGACGACGCCGCCGCCGATGATAACAACATTGGCTGCCGGGACACCCGGCACGCCGCCGAGTAAGATCCCACGTCCGCCGTTCATTTTCTCAAGAAACGTGGCGCCGACCTGGACCGACATGCGACCGGCGACTTCCGACATCGGCGTCAGCAGAGGGAGACGGCCATGGTGGTCTGTGATGGTCTCGTAGGCAACACCGGTCACCTTGCGGTCGAGCATTTGCTTCGTCAACTCAAGCTCCGGTGCCAGGTGCAGGTACGTGAAAAGCAGTTGGTTCTCGCGCATCCGGGGATATTCGGGAGCGACAGGTTCCTTGACCTTAACGATCATGTCGCCCGTTGCCCAGACCTCGTCCGCGGCATCCAAAAGCTCGGCACCAGCCTTAACATACTGCTCATCCTTAAAACCCGATCCATCACCCGCCGTCTTCTGCACAAACAGCTTATGTCCAGCATTGACCAGCGCATGTACGCCAGCCGGTGTAAGCCCGACGCGGTATTCGTTGTCCTTGATCTCTTTCGGTAAACCGATCTTCATAAATAAACTCTCCAGAAAGTTATGTTTCAATAAGGAATTACTATAAATACAGATTTTACGTGGTTTTTCGCAAATTGTTAAAGCGGTACGATATATTTCTGAAAAATCGAAGTCCCCTCCGCGTTGGTTCAACCGACGTCGCGTTAACTCAAGCGTTTTGCACTATCGGAACTCCGAAATCCAAGATTTGCAGCGAAAATCCCAACTCGTTTTGTCCCATGTCCCACTGTCCCACACACGTTAAACACGTAAATCGGAGAATGGAAAATCAACCAAATGTCGAAATACAGATTTACTTGCTACCTGCTCACGACCACCGTTTTCAAAGATCAAACACCGATAGCGCAGCAAAAAAGACGTCGCCTGCGGCCTTAGATGCAACAATGTATTATAACGGGATGGTCTTTTTATTCCAAGGTCAGTTGAACAGAAGTTCCGCCTACCATGATCTGAAAGGTACCTGGTTCGACGACACGCCTCATTTCGCGGCCGAAGAAAGAAAGCTTCCGTGAGGTGATCGTGAACGTGACCGTCTGCGTCTCGCCCGGCTCGAGCGATATCCTTCGAAAATCCTTTAACTCTTTGACAGGACGTGTGACCGAGCTTACATCGTCGCGGATATACATTTGAGCTACCTCATCGCCGCGCATCTTACCGGTATTCGTAATTTTAACGGTAACGGTAGTTTCCTGATCCGGGCCGATCTTCGGGCTAGTTATCTTGAGATCGGAATACTTGAAGGTCGTGTAGCTCAACCCGAAACCAAATGGAAAGAGCGGCTCGGTCGTAGAGTCTACATATCCGCGGCGGGCGCTCGGTTTACGGTTGTAAAAGATCGGAAGCTGACCCACCGATCGCGGGAACGAAACAGGCAGTTTGCCGCCTGGGTTGTAGTCGCCGAAAAGGACGTCTGCCGCGGCCGTACCGCTTTCTTCGCCGAGGTAAAACCCCTCAAGAATCGCCGGCACATTTTCCGCGACATAGTTGAGCGAAAGCGGCCCTGAATTTATCAGGAAAACCGCGGTCGGTTTGCCTGTCGAAAGAACCGCTTTGACCAGATCGTTCTGCCGACCGAAGAGATCGAGCGAGTCGCGATCGCCAAGATGGTTGTTCGCCCAGGCTTCTTTGTTTGTGTCCTCATTGCCACCAATGACGAGCAATACCGCGTCCGAATTCTTTGCTGTCTTCACCGCTTCGTCGATAAGTTTTTGGTCGTTCGCTGCGTCGTTAGGCGTCGCGCTGTCGGTGAACCAATTGCCGCCTTCTTTGGTGATCTTGACGCCCTCGGCGTAATTCACTTTTATAGACGCTCCGAGCTTGGTTCTGACGCCTTCAAGAATGCTGACGGTTCGCGGCGGAGCAGGATCAGTGTAGCCGCCGAGATGTGCCCGGTCCGCGTTGGGTCCTATGACCGCGATCGATCTGAGCTTTGAGCGGTCGAAAGGAAGCACGCCGTTCGTATTCTTGAGCAAGACGATCGAACGTCGTGCGGCCTCGACGGCGATCGCTCGGTCGGCGGCAGTGTCGGTCATTTTCTCGGCTCGGTCGGGGTCGACGTACGGGTTCTCAAAGAGGCCGAGCTGAAACTTTTGATAGAGGATCCTCGCAACCGCTTTGTCGATGAGCGATTGGGGTATCTTGCCTGAACTTACCTGCTCGACAAGTGTTTTGTTGACATCAGGGTCAGGCAGCTCGACATCGACGCCCGCTTCAACGCCCAGTTTCGCGGCATCGGCAAGGCTCCCGGCCACGTGATGCAGTTCCATCAGCTGCGTAAGCGCGTAATAATCGGAGACAACCGTGCCCCTAAATCCCCATTCGCGGCGAAGAACATCTTCGAGCATCCATCGATTGGCGTGAACGGGAATGCTGTCGATCTCGTGATAGGCCGGCATGATGCTGAAAAGAGATGCTTCTTTGACAGCCGCCTCGAACGACGCGAAATGAGTTTCGCGCAGCATTCGTTCCGAAATATTCACCGGACCGACGTTGGTGCCGTTCTCGGGCTGGCCGTGGCCGGCGAAATGTTTCCCGGTGGCGATGACGTGGGTGTCATCGATTGCTGGGTTGTCGTAGGTCGCGTTTCCCTGGATCGCTTTGACGACAGAAACGATCATCCGCGAGGTGAGGTAGGGATCTTCGCCATAGGTCTCTTCGGTCCGGCCCCAGCGAGCGTCTCGGGCGAGATCCATATTCGGTCCGAGTACCTGATGAGTGCCGCGGATACGCGTTTGGCGAGCCGCGATAGTGAAAACTTTTGAAACCAAGTCCGGATCCCAACTAGATGCGAGAGCTATCGGCACGGGGAAAACGGTCGAGCCTTGCCCCATATTTCCATGCAGGATCTCGTCGTGAAAAAATGCAGGGATGCCGAGACGTGTATTCTGGATCAGCCATCGCTGAGTTTGGTTGGCATATTCGGCGGCTTGGCGGGGGCTGAGCGTTTCACGTTGACGTGCGATCTGCCCAATGCCGTTCGGCATTTTTTGTTTCGCCAATTCTGCAGAAAAAGTCCCGCCAAAGGGGAGCTGCTCTTTCGGTACACGGCTCTTGTCGGTCGGGCGTTCATTCCAGAGACACATCATCTGGGCGGTTTTCTCTTCCAACGTCATTCGACCGAGAAGGTCGGCAACCCGTTGCTCGATCGAGAGCTTCGGGTTTTTGTATGGAAACGTCTGCTGGGCCTGCGAGCGTGGAGCCTGCACGAAGGCCGCCAGCCAAACACCCGATAAAACCGCTGCTGAAACCAACGAACGGAGGATAGCCCGGCGCATCACATATTTGATCATCATATCGTTTTCAGTGTTATCGATCGCGAACTGATTATTTGAAAAAGGACGCAGAAAGAATACACCGCAAGCGAGAAAAGAGAAAGCTCTACACCAAGGGAGGCAGGGGGGCGATATCCTATCCGCCCATCGCGGCGATGACGGCGCGGATCTCGCCGTAGGTATAGTTTTCGCCCAGGAATTCCTTGATCGGCGATAAGGCAGTTGCGTCGGCAAATTGGGCGACGGCGTTTCGGATAGGTTCGACCTTTTCGATGGCTACGAGTTCCTCGAGGCTGACGCGTCCATCAGGGATAAAACGGGCGAGATGATTTTCGATGGTGGTTGTCGAGAGGCCTCGCTCCGATGCGATCTGCGAGACCGCCTTGCC
Source organism: Acidobacteriota bacterium (assembly GCA_040004905.1). Classification (GTDB taxonomy): domain Bacteria; phylum Acidobacteriota; class Blastocatellia; order Pyrinomonadales; family Pyrinomonadaceae; genus OLB17. The sequence continues at coordinate 16,801 of JBDTZW010000268.1, read as the reverse complement.
GTCTCGAAACATTTCGAGCGACATCTGAAACGTATCCCTACCGCTCGCGTCGCGTTTAGTTCGTACCTTTCGTTCACGCTTTGGAGACTTGAGATCGATACGCGATCCCAGGTTCTTCTTGACGCAATAAGCTTGGATCTCATGAATAAGATCCGCACCATATTTTTCGAGTTTCATGTCGCCGACCCCGGAGATTCGCCGCAGCTCGGTTTCATTTTGCGGCAGATAGGTCGCCATTTCGACCAGGGTAACGTCGGAAAAGATCACATACGGAGGGACGTTTTCCGTCTTCGCAAGAGCGGTGCGTACCCGCCGGAGATCGTCAAAGAGATCCTGCAAATAAGGGAGCGAAACGCCGGGAACGAGCTTGCCCGGCTTATGCTCTTTAGCTTTGACCTTTATAAGCTCGACAGCCTTTTTGCCGACCAGCACGTCATGGCTCTGATCGGTAAAAGCGAGTGTCGGATACTGCCCTTCTGTTTGAGCCAAATAGCCCTGACCGATCAGATCTTTGAAATACGCAAACCACTCGTCTTTGGAAATATCAGCTCCGACGCCGTAGGTCTTTAGATTCTTATGTTCGTCGCGAATCGCCCGAGCTTGCGAACCACGCAGGAAGTCGACGAGATAACTTAGCCCAAACCTCTGCTCGGTGCGATAAACTGCACTCAAAGCTTTCTGGGCAATGATCGTACCGTCGAAACGTTCAAAGGTCGTGTTGCAGTTATCGCAGTTCCCGCAATCCTCGGCCATCTCCTCGGAAAAATACTTGAGCAAAAACTTTCGCCGGCATGTCTTTATGTCGCCGAATTCGCCCATCAGGTTAAGCTTTCGAACCATGATCTCGGACTGTGCCGCGTTGCCCTCGACCTCGGCAAATCCCTTTAATTTCACTACATCGGCCCAACTAAAAAACAGCAGAGCGTCGCTGGCGAGCCCGTCGCGTCCGGCCCGCCCGGTTTCCTGATAGTAGCTCTCGATGTTCTTCGGCAGGTCCATATGCACGACGAACCGTACGTTAGATTTGTCGATGCCCATTCCGAAAGCAATAGTCGCAACGATGATCTTCGCTTCATCCTTCAGAAATGCTTCCTGATTTGCCTCGCGTATCGTTTTATCGAGTCCCGCGTGATACGGCAATGCGCTATATCCCTCGTCCTGCAGATCCGCGGCAAGTGAATCGACAGAGTTTCTGCTCAGGCAGTAAATTATGCCGCTTTCGTCTTTGCGTTTGTCGAGGTAGTCGAGAAGCTGGCCGTAAGAGTTTCGTTTGGGTTCGACTGTGTAATAAATATTAGGCCGATTAAAACTGGATACAAAAAGATCAGCCTCGCTGATATTCAGCCGTTCCGTAATGTCCTTGCGAACAAGGTTGTCAGCGGTCGCGGTCAACGCGATCAGCGGGATCTCAGGAAACTCGCTTTTGAGCGTCGCGAGCCGCAAGTATTCCGGCCTGAAATCGTGGCCCCAGCTCGAAATACAATGGGCCTCGTCGATCGCAAAGAGAGAGACATTGATCTCGCGTAGAAAATCCAGGAATTGATCGCCGCTTCGGAGAAGACGTTCCGGAGCGACGTAAAGAAGCCTAAGCTTGCCGCTGCGGACTCCGCGAAAAACCTCGACCTGCTCGACAGCGGTTTGACTTGAATTCAAAAATGCCGCCTCGACGCCGTTCGCCCGCAACGCGTCAACCTGGTCCTTCATCAGAGCAATTAGCGGCGAGATCACGACCGTCAAGCCATCAAATATCAGAGCGGGAATCTGGTAACAAAGCGATTTTCCAGCGCCGGTCGGCATCAGCACGACGCAGTCGCGCTTAGCTAAAACCGCTTCGATCACCGGCTCTTGATTCATTCGAAAAGAGTCGTAACCGAAGCGGTGTTTAAGAATTTCGCGGGCCTTTTCGAGAGTCATCGGTATCCGGATCGTCGCGTTAGAAGAAACCCGGTCGCTACCGCTCCCGGTTCTGACTTCTTAGATCTCGACCGCATCGATCTGAGCTTTTTGAAGCTTTCCCGAATAATCGATGTAGAGCGATTTCCATTCGCTGAAGATATCGAGCACCTGTGTGCCGGCTTCGCGGTGGCCGTTGCCCGTGCCTTTTGTGCCGCCGAAGGGCAAGTGGACCTCGGCCCCGATGGTTGCGGAATTTACGTAGCAAATGCCGGTGTAAAGCTCCTGCATCGCATAAAAAGCATGATTAACATCCTGTGTATAGATGGCAGACGACAGGCCGTATTTAACGCCGTTAACAATGTCAATCGCCTCATCGAGAGTTGAAAACGGTATAACGCAAGTGACCGGGCCGAAGATCTCTTCCTGCTCGATACGCATTCCGGGTTTTACGTTTGTGAATACGGTCGGCTCGATGAAATATCCTTTGCCGTAGTCTCCCTTTGTCAGGCGATTTCCGCCGCAGGCAAGAGTTGCCTTGTCTTCGTTTTTACCGATCTCGATGTAATCGAGGATCTTCTCCATCTGCCGCTGATTGATCACCGGCCCGACTTCGGTCTTCGCGTTGAGGCCGTTGCCGACGCGAAGCTGTTTCACTCGCTCCACCAACTTTTCGCAGAATTTCTTATAGACCTTTTTGTGAACAACGAGCCGTGAGGATGCAGTACATCTCTGGCCGCTCGTTCCGAACGCTCCCCACAGCGAGCCTTCGACGGCGTTGTCGACATCGGCATCGTCCATGACGATGATCGCGTTCTTACCGCCCATTTCCAGGCTCACGATCTTGTTTTCGCGGGCACAATTTTCGGCTATTATCCGGCCGGTGTTGGTAGAACCGGTAAACGAGATCAGTCTGACATCTTCGTGCCCGACAAGCGCAGCACCGGCATCGCCGAATCCGTTGACCACGTTGATGACACCCCTTGGAATGCCGGCCTTTTCACAAGATTTGACGAGATTGATGGTCGAAAGCGGCACGTCCTCGCCGGATTTGATCACGACCGTGTTGCCGCAAACGAGTGCCGGGATCAGCTTCCATGACGGGATCGCCATCGGAAAATTGAAAGGTGTGATCAGGCCGCAGATCCCGACCGGCTGCCGAACACACATTGCGAATTTATTCGGCATTTCCGCCGGGGTGGTAAAGCCATGCAGTCTGCGCCCCTCGCCTGCGGTGTAATAGGTACAATCGATCGCTTCCTGCACGTCACCGCCAGCTTCTTTCGTGACCTTACCCATTTCACGGGTCATTTCTCGGGTAAATTGGTCCTTGTTTTCACGCAGAATTTCGCCGAGCCTGAACAATATCTCCGCGCGTTTAGGTGCCGGAGTGCGACGCCATCGAGTTGCGGCATTCTTGGCCGCTTCGACCCCCTTTTTTACGTCGTCCACGTTCGATCTCGGAAAACGGCCGATGACGTCCGTCGTGTCTGCCGGATTGACATTGTCGAACCATTCGCCGGACGAACTTTTGACCCATTCGCCCCCGATGTAATTGTGATAGGTCTGGCTCGATCTCTTTAAGTTTTTCTCGATTTTCGCTCGTTTTGCTGTTGCCATAGATAGAAATAGTTTCAGGTTTCGCGATTCAGGTTTCAAGTTGACCAACTCGAAATCTGAAACTCGAAACCTGATATTGAAAAAAGTGGGTTTTACTGTACCGTGAACTGAACGATCTTCAACTGCGTTGACCGGCTAAAGCGATTATAGGCAAGTACTTCCATCACGACCGCGTCGCCCGGCTTTAATTTTGAAACAAGAGCGTTGAACGATTTAAGGTCACTAACGCTTTGCCGATTGAGTCGTTGGATCAGGTCGCCCTCGTCGAATGCATCGGTGCCGTTCGACATCTTAACGTCCGCGATATAGCTGGCCGGATTTATCTCTTTTACGATCACGCCTTTTTGGCCATCGACCTTGTAGGTCTCAGCCAGTGCCGGCGTTACATCGACCAACGTTAAACCAAAGGTTTTCTGAACGTCCTTACCGCCGTCGATGGGAAGCTTTCGCTGCAGATCTTCCGACCGAGCTAGCGGACGTTCGCTGACTTTAACCGAAACCGTTTTGCGATCGACCTTCGCTCCTTCCTCACGCAGATAAACAAGATCTACCGATTGCTGCGGTGAAACCCTCGCGACTTTCGCGATCAACTCCTCGGCATTCGCGATCTTCTGTCCGTTTACCTCGACGATCACATCGCCAACCTTGATTCCCGCATCAGCCGCCGGAGCCGGACTGGCCTTCACATCGGTAACGATCGCACCGGCCGAATCTGTGAGACCGTAAACCTTTGCGTACTCGGGTTTAACCGATTCAAGCTGCACACCAAGATACCCGCGATGCACGCGGCCATCCTTAAGAAGCTGCGAAAATACATTTGAAGCGTCATTTGAGGGCAACGCGAATCCGATCCCGTTCGAATCGCCGGTCGAGGTCGCTATCTGCGAATTGATGCCGATCACCTCGCCGTTCATGTTCACAAGCGGCCCACCTGAGTTCCCTTTATTGATCGCGGCGTCCGTCTGAATGAATCTCTGAAACGCCGTCGACTGCGGTGTCGAGCGCTTTGTTTGCGAAACGATCCCGGCGGTCACGGTCCGGGCGAGCCCAAAGGGCGACCCGATCGCCAAAACCCAGTCGCCGACCTGTGCGTCGTCCGAATTTCCTAGTTTCACGAAAGGCAGGTCCTTGTCCGCCTCGATCTTCAAAACAGCGAGGTCTGTCTCATCATCCGACCCAAGCAACTTTGCGACGTATTCTTCGCCCGAGTCGAGTTTTACCGTAATTCGCGAAGCATTTTCGATGACGTGAGCATTCGTTAAAATATACCCGCCTTTATCCACGATAAATCCGCTTCCCACGGCGTACTGCGGCCGACGCGGTAGCTGACGGCGGAAGAAATCCATGATGTCGTCGGATTCACCTGGTGCCGGATCACCTTTTGTAGTGATCTCCGGCACGCGCCCTTTCGCTTCGATGTTGACCACGGCTGGCTCGACTGCCTTAGCAACATCAGCAAAAGAGGCCGACAACTTTTGCGGCGTTATTTGTGCTGGAACCGAGACACAGCCGAACGCGAGGCAGGCGATGAAGGCCATTCGAAGTAAAAACGTTGGACGGCAAGTCCGGGAAAAAGATCCGAGCATAGATACGACTCCTTAAAACTGCGGCTTTTCACACAACACTATTTAATAGACGCAATAATATCAAAATCGATGCCTTAATTCGACTTTTTTCTAAACTCACCATTCTCCTGACTTACCGCTCCGTCGACAGAAGTATTTTAAGGGATCCGTTTTTTGCGGCCGCTTTCATCGCTTCTACACCGTCACCGAGCTCAAATCTTTCCGAGATCAGGTCGTCAACTCGCACCTTTTTCTCGTCCAACAACGCCAATGCCGCGTCAAAACGGCCGCAGCGGGAACCCACAACCGTTATCTCGTCAACTACGATCCGAAACGCCTCCCAGGTTGGGTTTCTCTGAAATGTGGATTTCAGCACTATCTTCCCGCGCGGTTTTACAAGGTCGAGCGCGGTCGCAAATCCGCTCTCTGACCCGCTCGCCTCAACGACCACATCGAACCGGGACCCAAGTTTAGCGATCTGCGAGAGTTCACGCGTCTCGATATCACGACCGTTACTGGCCGCGAGCGCGAGTTTTTCGGGGTGCTTTCCGATCAAGGTTATATTCTTCGTTTTCAATGCAAGCGAGAACGCGCAAAGTAAGCCTAATTTACCGTCACCGATGACCGCAACGTGTGTTTCAGGCGTGAGGGAAACCTGCTCCGTGATCCCAAACGCCGCCGCGAGTGGCTCGACAAACACAGCGTCATTATCGGAAACTCCTTCGGGAACCAATACGAGATTACGAGTTGGAAGAGTGAGGAATTCAGCGTGGGCTCCGTCCCGTCCCTTGATTCCCATCACCGTCCGATCAGGACAATGGCGTGGATCGCCTGCCAGGCAAAGTTCACAATGCCCGCAGCCCGCATTGATCTCGCCAACCACTCTCTTGCCAATGAGATCCGAGCGATCCGGGGAGCTTTCTACGACGCCCACAAATTCATGGCCGATCGTCCCTTCGAATCCGGCATACCCGCGGGCTATCTCAAGGTCGGTGTTGCAGATACCGGATCTGACGACCCGAACTAGAGATTCGGATCCGCCATCCGGGATCACGACCTCGTCAACACTTATCCCGTTCGATCTAACTCTAAGAGCTTTCATGTTTTTGATCTATCGAATAATAGGCTGGGTAAGCGGATTAGTAAATAAACCGTCGAACCGCCGAAAGAAATTTACTTTTGGGGTTTCCCTATCTATACTTCTCAAAATACGGAACAAACAGGAATTTATGCAGAAAATTGTAATTTTATCGATCACATTGTTTTCGATCGCATTGGCGATATCGTGCCGCTCGCAGGGTGCAACGAGCACCTCCACTGGCGATACACCGACGGCCGCTTACAAGCGGCTTTACGCGGCCGTCAAGAGCAAAAACATCGACGCGATCAAAGGCGAAATGTCGAAACAATCGATCGCTCTCGTTGAGTCGGTGTCGGCTGTGCAAAAGAAAACGATTGAAGAAGTGTATTCGAATGGTTTGACCGGCACAACCTTTTCAGAAACCATGCCGGAGTTGAGAGACGAACGCGTGAAGGACAATATGGGGGCCATCGAAGTCTATAATTCCAAGGAGTCGAAGTGGGAAGACCTTCCATTTGTGCTCGAAGATGGAAAATGGAAGTTGGCCCTCGGTGATGCATTTAAGGGGACATTTGTATCACCCGGTAAGGGCCGTGACCAAAAAGAGAAAGAAGCGGCCAATGCCACCTCAAATACAGCGATCCATTTGGGCCCGGCTGCAAACGCGAACACCCAGGGGATGACCATCAACACTCAAACAAACAACGCTGCATCCAATTCGAAGGCGAATGGCAAATGAACCGGTCGGATATTGAAGCGATAATCGCCCAATACGAAAAGCATGGCTGGAGATTGCGTCGGGTGATCGTTACCGAAAAACTCCGAAACGTACTGGGTCGCGACATCGACGTTTTCCGGCAGGCCGAGGTGGTCTCTTCGGATGTTGATGCGGCGTGGTTTTCGCGAGTTTCAGGTCCCGGCAAGGAGACGTGGGAACTGCGCGGTCTTGCATCTGCTCCATTCGCTCTCGACGCTTTTCTTTCCGATGATCTAAGCGACCCTGAACGCGATGAAATACTGCAAAATACCGTGGAAAGAATGCGCGGATCGGCCACTTCGCACGGCGGCCACTGATGCTCACGCCGCGGTTTAACCTTAAAAAAGCATATTGCTTGACAAGACCGGTGACTGATAGCAAACTTAAGCTGTTGAAATGATGATCAAAAATTTCGGTGCTCAGGTCGCTAGTGTTTGGGAAGGTTTGCGGCCGATGACCAAGCAAATGCTCGAAGGTGCGATGAGGTCAGGTGCCGTTTCGCCCACCAACTACTCCTCAAAATTGTCCTACGATGCTCACGCGGACTGGGAAGTTAGCAGATTACTTTCTGCCCTCGATGAGCAGGCGAGATCTTCCGTAGCCAAGAAAGATCCTAAAAAGCTGACCGAGATCGGTAGGCTTGCCGAGACTTGTGTACGTGTTTTGGAAGCTCGGGGCGGGTCGGCCGAGGTATTTATTCAGTTGGCCGAGCGTGCACTGAAACAACACGACTACAATAAACTCGACGAACTGGCGGACCATCTTTCTGCAAGATTTTCGGCCGGTGAGATAGCCGAGATCGTTCGCCAGACTGAAATGCCGCAGATCAGGGCGATCGCCTACGAAACGCTCGCGTTACTGCCGGTCCCGGCTATCGCATCCCTCCTGGATGACGCGCTTTATTCGGATATAGCCGCAAACGCCCTTGAGCAAAAGGCCTTCGAATACGAGTCGGACGAGGCTCGAGATGTTCTCGAACAGTACGATGCCGATGACTCTATACGCAACGAATAGCGATCTGAGACGAAAAAATGTCGGTTCGACGATTGTCGGCCGACATTCTTTTTGCTCGTAAAAAAATACAAGCTAGAAATATTTCATATCGATTCCCGGATCGGGCCATCCTACGAATACCTTCCCGTAGCTCGGTATCGGCTTGAAAACCGAAAAACTTCGATTTTTATACCCCTCGCCGCCGGATGGGTCCATTACACTAACCAATTGCTCTTTTCCCGTCGGCCTGCCCACCCCGTAACAAACTACTACGTGACCTCCGAGACTCCCGCGGCTAAAACCTAAAACAAGGTGCCCTTGCGACGAGAGTTTGTCGGCCAGATAGGTTGCCGTAAGGTCTGATTTCGATGTCCATTCAGATTTCATCCCAGAGATCTTCGCGATCTCGCCCTCGAGCTCGGAGGGTATAACACTCCCGTCGGGAAACGTTTTATCGGGGTACATATCGATAAGCTCGGCTTCGGTCGGATGCCATTTTCTGCCGGGCAAAATCCCGATCCAGGATTCGAGGACTGCCGCCCAACAAGAAGTATTAAAAGTTTGAAATATCTGTTTCGGTAAGGCTTTGTAACAAGAGTCCATTTCGATCGCCTCCTTTGCGATAGATCGTTGGTTTTTTACATCTACTGCTTCGGGAGTTCGATCACTTCAGGCCTTCTTAATTCGCCGCAATACCGCTTTGGCGTCCCCGGTTAAGCCTGTCGGGATACATTGGGAACTTCTCCGTGATCGCCGCGACCCCGCGGCGTACTTCATTTTTTATTTCTTCGGATTCGGGCTCCAGAACAATAGACGCGATCATTTGCCCGATTTGCCGCATTTCCTCTTCTTTCATTCCGCGAGTCGTCAGAGCAGGCGTCCCGAGCCGAATACCGGACGCAACAAACGGCTTCTGAGTGTCGAAAGGGATCGTATTTTTATTGACCGTTATATGCACCGCATCAAGAGCCGTTTCGGCAACCTTGCCCGTGATACCTTTGCCGTCCATGTAAACGTCGACGAGGATGAGATGATTGTCAGTTCCGCCTGAAACGATCCTTAAACCCGCCGATGCTATGGTTTCGGCAAGCGCTTTCGCGTTGGCTATGATCTGCTGCTGATAGGCTTTGAAGTCCTCGTGCAATGCATCGCCAAACGCCACGGCCTTTGCCGCAATGATATGAACCAGAGGCCCACCCTGTACGCCGGGGAAAACGCTGCGATCAACGTCTTTCGCAAACTCTTCGCGGCACAGTATCAAGCCTCCTCGCGGGCCGCGAAGCGTTTTGTGTGTGGTCGTGGTGACAAATTCACAGTGCGGTACAGGTGAGGGATGCAGTCCGGTCGCCACGAGCCCGGCAATGTGCGCCATGTCCGCCATCACTTTTGCACCCACTCCACGCGCGATCTCGCCAATACGTTTGAAATTAATAGTTCGCGGATAAGCCGAGGCTCCGCAGATCAAGAGCTTTGGCTTGCTCTCCTCGGCGATCTTTTGCAGCTCGTCGTAATCGATCTGCTCGGTCTCGCGATCGACGCCGTAATCGGCAACCTTGTAATTGATGCCCGAAAAATTGAGCGGATGCCCATGCGTCAAATGCCCGCCGTGCGAAAGGTTCATTCCGAGGATCTGATCGCCGTGATCAAGCGCGGTCATCAGCACAGCCATATTCGCTTGAGCACCCGAATGCGGCTGAACATTTGCATGATCGGCGCCAAAGATCTGCTTGGCCCGGTCGATCGCAAGATTCTCGACCACGTCTGCAAATTCGCAGCCGCCGTAGTAACGCTTACCCGGATAACCCTCGGCGTACTTGTTCGTAAAAACAGTGCCCATCGCCTGCAGCACCGCCTCGGACACAAAATTCTCCGAAGCGATCAGCTCCAGACCATCCGTCTGCCGCCTAACCTCGTTATCAATAGCCTCGCTGACCACCGGATCAGCTTCTGAAATGTTTGCCGTGAAAAATTGGTTCATTTTATTATTCAGACGATAGTCCCCCGACATCCGCTCCATAAAACTCCCGAAGGATGAATTTCGCGACCTCTATCTTCGAAAGCCCGGACGGAGCCCGCCTTAGGGCAAAAGCTTTTGCGATTTCAAACATCTCGCCGCACTTTCGGAATCGCTCCTCTTCCGGGAATGACATCCAAATTCGCTGCTGTACGGCTCTTATTTCTCGATTCGTGTCTTCCATTTTTCGAACTCTTCCCAAACCTCGGCTAAATTAAGACGCTCTATTTGTTGCACAAAACGCTCATCGTCAATACCGCTTTCAATAAGGCTTCGAATATCCAGAAACTGTTTTTCAGAAAGCGAATCTTTTGCCCATGCAAGTTTTGACAGTATGAGGTCGTCCTTCGAAATGACCCAAAACGTGATTCCGTCGATCTCACTTCTATGGCGGCGATCGAACTTCTCGGCATCGGATCCTGTTGCCTTCTTGATTATACAATCAACTTTAACGCCGCTGCTCAGATTAAGTATATTAAACATGGAATTGCGCTCGATCGCGTTTCTGATGGAGATTTGATCGACATAATAGTCCGGCAAGAACTTAGATTCAAACCTTCCAGCATCCCCGCCGGAAACCTCAATGATCGCGTCAATATCATAAGTAAGGCGCCCCGTCGCATAGGCTTGCATCGCAAAAGAACCGGTTATCATGTATTCAATTCCGAGTTCGTTAATCCGCTGTACAAAGTCTTTAAGCGTCTCGATCATTGAATTTTGCGTGAGCATAAAATTGAACTAGTTTAACATCGAGCCAAAAGACTCTCCATCAATGACCTTTACCCCGAGACTCTCCGCCTTAGCCAATTTCGATCCTGCGTCCTCACCCGCGACCACGTAATCCGTTTTTTTACTAACCGACGACGAGACGCGGCCGCCGCGGTCTTCGATAAGTTTGGCGGCTTCGTCTCGGGAATAATTTTCCAGCTTACCTGTCAGGACGAATGTTTTTCCGACGAAGCGTTCATCCAGTTCGGCGGTGCTCGCACTGTCGACCTCCATTTGAACACCTGCAGCCTTGAGTCGGTCGACCAGTTCAATATTGCGCGGATCCCGAAACCATTCGTAAACGCTTTCCGCTACCGTCAGGCCGATCTCGGGAACGGAATCGAGATCTTCGACCGAAGCCTCAGCAAGCCTGTCAACGCTACGGTAGTTTCGTGCCAGAATTTTCGCGTATCGTTCGCCAACGTGACGGATATCTATCCCGTAGAGCAAACGCTGAAGCCCGTGCGCCTTGCTCGCTTCGATCTCCTCGATCAGCTTTGTCGCCGACTTTTCGGCTTTTCGTTCAAGGTTCGAAATATCCTCGACCTTTAAGGAATAAAGGTCGGCAACATTGCTTACCATTCCGCTATCCACCAGCGTTTCTATCAGGACATCGCCCAGGCCCTCGATATCCATCGCTTTGCGGGACGAAAAATATCCGATCCGCCCCTTGATCTTGGCGGGGCAATCAGGATTCGTACACCGGCGGATCGCTTCGCCTTCCGGTCGAATCGCATCGAAATCACAAACAGGACATCTATCGGGAAACTCGAATTCGGTTTCACTTCCGTCCCGCTTCGATACGACCACCTGTAATACTTGCGGAATTATCTCACCGCTTTTTTCTATCAGGACGGTATCGCCGATCCTGATATCGAGCCGCTTGATCTCGTCCTCATTATGAAGCGACGCCCGGCCTACCGTCGTTCCGGCAAGCAAAACAGGATTGAGATGAGCAACTGGCGTTAACGCCCCGGTACGGCCCACCTGAATACCGATATTTAATAACTTCGTAGTAGCCTGCCGGGCCGGATATTTATACGCGATCGCCCAGCGAGGTGCTTTTGTCGTCGCGCCGAATTCCTGCTGAAGCGCCGTCGAATTCACCTTTACCACAACGCCGTCGATCTCGTAATCAAGACCGTCGCGAACCGTCTCCATGTCATTGATAAATGAGACGAGCTCATCATACCCGACGCAAAGTGCCCTGTGCGGATTGACGTTAAAACCATTCTGCTCCAGCCAGGTGAAGTGTTCCCAGTGTGTCGCGAACATCTTCTGGTTCCCGCGCAATACATCGTACGGAAACATATCGAGCCGCCGCGAAGCTACAACCGCCGAATCGAGCATCCGGAGCGTACCCGAGGCGCTGTTACGCGCGTTAGCGAAAGTTTTTTCACCCTGCATCTCGAGTTCCGAATTGATCCGTTTAAATTGCGACCGTGAGATAAATGCCTCTCCGCGAACCTCAGCATGCGGAGGAGCATCTTTCTTCAGTCTAAGCGGTATCGATTTGATGGTCTTTGCGTTCTGCGTGATCTCATCGCCGCTCGAACCGTCGCCGCGAGTCGCCGCACTAGCCAGGATCCCATCTTCGTAATGCAGCGCAACGCTAAGGCCGTCGATTTTTAGTTCAGCGACATACTCCAGCTTTCTGCCTTCCGCCAACCTCTCGCACCGTTCCGTAAAAGCCTTGAGATCGTCCAAACTGTAAGAGTTATCAAGCGACATCAGCGGAACCGTGTGTTTGAAAGACCTCAAACTCGCCGCCTTTCCGCCTATCCGCTGCGTTGGGCTGTCCCGCGTTATCAATTCAGGATGTTCCGCCTCAAGGGCCTTTAATCGCTCAAGTAGCTGATCGAATTCATAGTCCGATATCTCCGGCGCATCTTTCTGATAATAAAGGTCGCTGTGGTGATTGATCTCACCCCGAAGTTTTGTAAGTTCTTTATCTACGTCTGCCATCTTTACGCCATAAATTCCGCGATCAGCCGATGAAAATGATGTGTCCCAGTCTCGCGGGTCGGCGAGAATCTGCCATGCGAATAAAACCTCGACCTAATTCCCCGTTGGACGCTTTCAACGACCGCCTCATCTTCCAATTCTACCCCGTGCAGGTCAGCTCCGGCTCCGATATCGAGTTTCGATCCGTCGGAAACGTATGTAAAAAATTCTACGATCGTCTTTGTCGGAGAAACCGGCCGCACTACATTTACAGAGATTCCCCACGGATAGAAGTTGAACATTAGATTCGGAAAAATAAAAAGATACTTTGCCGCAATTGTTCCATCGGCATCGAAGCCAGTCTGCATGCTGGAATATCGGAACAGCTCGGTCGTATAAGTGCCGTGATCGACAATCTCGCTCAGAGCCTTGTGAACGTACGGTATATGAAATCCTTCGAGATAGTTCTCGCAATATAGTGCCCAATGTGCGTTGACCTCGTATTGACGGGTCGCGGTCAATTTTAACGGCACGGGATCCGATTCCGGCCAACCCGTCGTAAACTCTTCGAGCCGCACGGCCGGATCGAGTGAGGCAAAAACAAAACTGCCAAACGATTCGGCAGCGATCTGCGTCAAATTATCCGAATCGCTGGGAAAATTCTCGACGTCCTCAAACTCCGGCATCGATAAGAATTTACCGTCAAGCGAAAACCGTCGCCCGTGATATCCGCAACGGATAAGATTTGCCTCGGCGCAAGGCGTTTCGACGAGGATCTTTCCGCGATGCGTGCAGACATTTGACAAGCAATTAACGCCATCGCTGGTTCCAATCAAAAGTAGCGGCTCGTCCAGAAACTCAGGCAGCAGAGTGATGGGCTTCAAACCTGCGATATTTGCCTCGCCCAAAAAATGCCATCCGCGGGCAAAGATCTTTTCTTTTGACGCTTCGAAATATCGCTCATCGGTGTAAAACTCGGTCGCGAGCGTTCGTGCCTTTCGAATATCTGGGTCGATCTCAAACATTGCATTCAGTCTCTATAAAGCAGGTACGCTGGCCGGGTTTCATCCCGCCGAAATCCGCGGCCTATCATCCCTTTCCCGAACGATTTCTGAAATTCAGCGCGTAGTCTGAGTTGTTCCGCAAGAGCCGCTGATGGATCAGCTCTTACTAATCCAAACCAATCGTTTACAGCAACGATCTCAGCGGCTGGCTCACCTTTTTGCTCAAATTTTCCCCCGGCCGACAACTCCCGCACCTTATCGCTTTCGAGATGCCATTCGGCAAACAATCGGTCGCTGGCGAGGCCGATTTTCCCCACCGTATCTGCGGTCGTCGTGTAATCGGTTCCGTAAAAATTCTCCTGGTATTCGCCTATGATCGCTCCCAGCTTTTCCAGATTAAAGTACGCGTTGCGGGCCTTTACCGGTTCAAACGTCCATTTTATGCACTTCACGCCCATCGCCAGCGCCTTTTCCCGCTGGGCCCATTTAAGGCCCGCACCGACGCCATGACTTTGAAAATCCGCGCGGACGGCCGTCATATGCGAATAAAACGCCTTTTCCCCGCGGAGAAATGCGGGAACGCTCAGAACAAACCCGATCAATTCAGCACCTGAAAACGCCCCGACGACAAATCCGCCCGCATTGATCGTCACGATAAAGTGCCTGACTGGCGAAAGTTCGACCTCCGGCAAAGCAAAAACCGTCCGCTGCAGGTCTACGCAGCCGGCCAGTTCGGCCAGGCTCGTAAGTTCTCTTATCTCAATATTTTCGTCCATTTTCGGATAGGGCTTAATCTGAAACTTTCGCAATTTGGCCATTGGCTGTCAAACTGCTCGCCGAAAATTCAGCTAACCTTCGCATGCGGAATTTGATATCATTGCAACTGCGTTTTCACGCACCTCCGATGACACCGCAGAACGACCTCGACCTCAAGGGAAATTTCCATACGCACCCGTTCGCCGAGCTGCTGACCGAAATAGCGGCCGCCAAGCTCGCGGGCTCGCTTCGAATTGAGCGCGGCGATCAGAAGATGATCGTGTATCTCGATGACGGAGCTGTTATCTATGCCGTATCGAACGCCCGTAAATTTCGCCTGTCGGAGATACTCGGAGCCGAAAACGCTGCCGTCAAGGAATTTCTTACCAAAGCACCAACCTTCCCTAACGATCTGGAATTTGCCAACGCGCTCAAGGAAAGATCGGTCCTGACCGACGAGCAGGTCAAGGCCGGCTTTACCAAACAGGCCGAGGCGATCATCGGCGAAGCTCTCGGCTGGCCCGATGCCGAATGGACATTCAGCCCGCTGTCGCGGCTAAAAAGCGGCATGCGTTCCGAGCCGAAAATCGAGCAGCTTCTCGCCGCCCACGCGCGAAATCTCTCGCACAACGCGATCTCGTTCCGCTTTATGAGCATGCACGAGATGTTCGAATTAAAGCCAACGGTGGCGGACGTTACGCTCGAACCCGGAGAGGCGTTTGTTCTCTCGCGTCTCGCGGAAACGCCGACTACTATCGCCGATACCGTTAAACTGACCGGGCTGGTCGAGGGCGAGGCGTTGAAGATCCTTTACACGCTTTGGCTTGCGGGGGCGGTCGTCAGACGCGAGTGGAACGCCGCATTCTCCGACTTCCGGATCGCAAAGATCCAGGCCGCGAACCTTAAGCTCACCAGATCGGCAACCGAGATCGCCAAACCCAAAGCTCCGGAGCCCGTAGCCCCAGCTCCAGTTGTCGAAAAAGTGCCCGAGGTCGTCGTCGAAGATCTCTCCCTTGCCGACTATCTCGAACGGGTTGAAAAGGCCGAAACGCATTACGACATCTTAGGCCTGGCATTTGACGTAAAACTTCCCGAGGTTCGCCAGACCTACTTTACGTTGGCGAACCTTTTCCATCCCGACAAATTTCATCGCGACGAGCCGGCCACGCTTCGTCGGGTCGAGAGCTCCTTTTCAAAACTCGCCCAGGCCCACGACACGCTTCGCGACCCGAGCAAACGAACGGCCTACGACAATAAGGTCCGCCGCGAAATGACGGACCGCAAGAACAAGCCGGCCGAACCGCTCAAGGTCGAGGTCCAAGGCAACCAGCTACACACCGAACGCGCCGGTCAGGAATTCGAGCACGGCCGCGGATTGCTCAGCGATGGCGATTTCGAAGAGGCATTGCCGTTTCTCGCCCGCGCCGTCCACCTTGCACCGAACATGGCGAGCTATCACGCTTTTTACGGCAAAGCTTTGTCGTTCGCCGAGAACGGCCGTCATAAGGCCGAGGGCGAAATGCAGGCCGCGGTGAAACTCGAGCCGAACAACACGACCTATCGAATGATGCTCGCCGAATTTTTCTTCGATCTTAAGTTGATGAAGCGTGCCGAGGGCGAGTTGAATCGCCTTCTCGCCGTCGCTCCCGACCACAAAGAAGCTCGTGCCCTTCTCGACAGCCTGCGTCTAAAATAGTTAAACTCAATTTAAGCGTTCTAAACCTCTCGCTTTTGATCTCGATGCAAAATATTGTCGCCAACGATCAGCAGTCCGATCCGAAATTGACCGATCTCTCCACGCGGATGGACGCGGTCGAGGGCTACACGCGTCCGCACGGTGCGCGCGTTGCGGCGATCGCGGACGAGATCGCGGCCGTGTTCAATTTGGCGGTGCATGACCGCCTTGTTCTGCGGCAGGCGGCGCTTGTGCACGATATTGGCGAGGTAGTGATGGACCGGAGTTATCTTAAGGAGAATCGAATTCTCACCGCCGAAGAATATATCGACATGCAGCGGCATCCCGTGATCGGCGAACAGCAGTGCGCCAAAGAAGGTTTGACACGCGGCGTACAGCTTCTCGTCCGCTGGCATCACGAATGGTGGAACGGCGGCGGCTACCCCGACGGTCTCGAAGGCGAACAGATCCCTCTTGCCGCCAGGATACTTCGTGCCGCCGATACGTTTTCCGCGATCACCGGCGAGCGCCCCTTCCGCAAAGCCATCGCTCCACCCGACACGAAAAGATACCTCATCGAGTGGGCCGGCATCGAATTTGACCCAAGGGTCATCAAGGCCCTCATCTCCATCGACAAACTCTTCGAAGCCGAACTCGCCGCCGGCAATTCCTAGATCCAGATCCTTCTCAATTGCTTCAGCCTTCGGCTCCGAGTTCTAACGTCTAGAACA
>JBDTZW010000206.1:0-31595 GCA_040004905.1 Acidobacteriota bacterium | reverse complement strand
AGCTAACGCAGGCAATGCCGACGTTTTACTTTTACCTCGACGTGACCAGCGGCGGACTTAACACGTCGAGCGGCGTGCCTTCGGACCCGAAGGAATTCACGCTCGTCAGATTTAATCAGCGGAACGATAACCGCGAAGTCACGATCGGCAAAACGAATGCTTTCGGCGGCAAAGGCGGCCTGTCGGATGAATACGTCGTTCAGTTCAAGGCCGATGATATGGGCAACGGTATCTTTAAGATCACGCCCAACGTCGAACTAAAAAAAGGCGAGTACGGCTTCTACCTGGTCAACTCCGGCAATTCGAACACCAGCGCCGGCGTCGGTGCAAAGTTCTTCGACTTCGGAGTAAACATGACGCCCTAGGCCGTTGACGGACGGTCGTTAGTTTCTTCAAACCAGCACCGCGTGCAGAAGCGGTGCTTTTTTTGTTCGTTGAGGGGAATATCGGCAAAAAGAGGAAGACGTTCGACCAGGTACTTTTCCTCGTCAGACAGCTCATCCCACGAACGCATCTTCGGAGCATCGCAGCGAGGGCAAATTATTGATCCGGCAAAACTATTCATCGTGTTTTTGCGTTTAACGCTTTAGAGTTTAATATTTATAGGTCAATCTTAAAACTGATTGCCCGCGGCCTGCGGGCAGCTTGAACGTTCTGCCAACATTTTATGAGATCAAAAACCGTAGTTGCCGGATTGCTCCTGTGCTTTGTGTGCGCCCTGTTCGCGTCAGCCCAGACCGAGGAAAAGTTTGACTTTTACACCCGTGGCGACTACCGTCCGAACGTTCCCCGGCCGCAGTCGATCCTCCATTACGATGTTGGCGATTTCCATACCACCTACGCCCAGATGGAGCAGGTGATGAACGCTATCGCCGCGGCTGCTCCTGACCGTGTCAAGGTTTTCGACATCGGCCTGACGAACGAGCATCGAATGCAGCATCTGGTTGCGATCTCATCGCCCGAAAATATCGGCCGCCTTGACGAGATCAAGACGAACAACGCTAAACTCACCGATCCGCGAGCAACGTCCTCGGCTGCCGCCCAGTCGATAATCCAAAACAATCCCGCGATCGCCTGGATGGCATATACGATCCACGGAAACGAATCTGCTTCGTTCGAAGCCATGATGCAGGTCATGTATCAGCTATCCGCATCGAACGAACCCGCGACGCTCGATATTCTGAAAAACTGCGTTACGCTGATCGTCACGGGTGAAAATCCCGACGGTCACGAACGCTTTGTTACCTGGTATAACTCAGTTTCGATCGGCGACCCCAACCCAATGGCTCTGGAGCACCGCGAGCCATGGAGCATCTACGGGCGCCTTAGCCATTATCGGTTTGATCTTAACCGAGACACCCTTTCGACGACACAGATCGAAACGCAGCACATGCAAAAGGCGTTTCTCGAGTGGAACCCACAAGTATCGGCCGATCATCACGGCCAGCCATCGCAGTTTTTCTTTCCGCCCGATTCCCTCCCGATCAATCCAAATCTGCCGCAGCCTGCGTTCGGCAAGTGGAACGAGATGTACGGCCGTGCAAACGCTAAAGCATTCGATGCCAACCACTGGGATTATTACGTCCGCGATGTTTACGATGCGTTTTACCCAGGCTATTGGGATATGTACCCAAGCCTGAACGGCGCGATCGGCATGACATTCGAAACCGACGGCGGCGGCACAAAAGGTTTGCGCTATACCCGCGACGACGGCTCGATCGCTACCCTGCGCTCGGCAATTGCGAAGCACTTCACGGCTTCGATGACTACACTTGCGACCACCGCTCAGAATCGTGAAGCCCGCCTCAAAGACTATTACGATTTCCGAGCGACCGGCATGGCCGATTTCGCCAAAGGCAAACTAAAACGCGTTGTGATCTTGCCCGACAAAGATCCCGTCAAGGCGGCCGAGTTAATCGAGATACTTAATCGATCAAAGATCGAGGTCAAGGTCGCCGGCTCGTCATTTTCATCGACAACGGCCCACACCTACGGTACGCTCAACTCGCCCGCCGAAACCAAAACATTTCCTGCTGGCTCGTATATCGTCGATCTCAACCAGCCGCAGCGGATCCTGATCAAATCAATTCTCGAACCCGATACACCACAGGATAAGGCCTTTGTGGACGATAATAACGGCCGGTTCAAACGCAACCAGATGAAGGGCAGCGGCCAGGCGAAGGAAGACTACGGTTTCTACGACATTACGGCATGGTCGCTCCCGACCGCGTTCGGCCTTGATGCATATTGGACGGAAGACGGCGGCAATTCGGCGGGAACGCTTGCGAGCGACGAAACTATCGCGGCCGCAAAACGCGGCAGCTATCCGGGTCGGGCTTTGATCTCGTACATCATTCCCTACACGACCGATTCCGCCGCTCCGATGGTAATGCGGCTCTTGCAAAAAGGCTTTCGAGTTGCAGTCGCGACCAAGACAATGAACGCAGCAGGTCGTAATTGGCCGCGCGGAACCTTTGTTGTCCGCATATCGCGAAACCCCGACACGATCCACGAGACCGTTGCAAAACTCGCGGTCGATATGGGCGTGAATGTTACCGCGGTGAATTCCGGTTTTGCTGACGAAGGCGACACCGGCGTCGGCGGCGAAAGCGTTATCTCGATGCAGGCGCCGAAGATCGCGATGGTCGCGGACGAAGCGGTCGATCAAACTTCGTATGGTTCGATCTGGTGGTCGCTCGACCGTTACGGCATTACATTTACACCGATGACCGTCAGTGCCGTCAAGAACGGCGGGTTAAAGAATTACAACGTTCTGATATTGCCCGACGGTTCGGCGGGACGCTACATGTCATTGTTCGGGGCCGGAGGTATTTCAACGCTGAAGGACTTTGCGACTAATGGCGGCACGGTCATCACCGTACGCGGAGCCTCGGTCTTCGCGGCGTTGAAGGATGTCGGTTTGACCTCGTCGAAGCTTGTAGGCAGTGAGGCTGATGAAGATAAAGGCAAAGCTGGTGATAGCGATAGAGACGATAAAAAGCCCGAAGCGACCCCGTCGCCAACGCCGAAAAAAACGCCCGGAAAGAGCCAGCCCGTCGAAGCCAGCCCAAACCCATCGAGCGAAGAGTTGAGATCCGATAAAGCCGACGGCGTTTCGCCTAGCCTCCCGCCGATAGCTTCCCCGTCCGCCGACTCGAACAAGGTGCCCGTGGCTCTTCCCGGATCAATCATGCGGGCGACGGTCGATCGGACGACCTATCTGACCTACGGCCTCGAACAGGACCAGGTTCCGGTGCTTCTCGCAAGTGGATTTTTCTTCCGATATTCGAAGGAAGGCAGCAATGCATTGGTCTTTGACGCCAAACCGAAGAAGCCTTTGACCCTCTCGGGCTTTGTCTGGGAAGGAAATACTGAAAAGCTTTTGGCCGGAACTGCTTATATAATTGACGAACCGAACGGAGCCGGACATGTTATCCTTTTTGCCGAGGAACCTTTCTTCCGCGGCATATTTAGATCGACAACCCGGCCGTTCATGAACTCCATCTTATTCAACGGGATATTTTAGTACGGATTTATGTTCACAGTAAAAGCAGGTTACAGCGACACAATTGAGCTGGAGACGAGCATTGACCAGGCTCGTGAGTTTTTCGCCGACATCAAGAATTTTGTAGATCTGATGCCCGGCATCGCCAGCATTCACACCGATTCGAAAGGGATAGCGCATTGGAAGATACAGGCCGATATTCCCGTCGTCGGCACGATGATGCAGAAATTCGAGGTCGAATTGACTGAGAATTCGGAGGAAAGGATCGAATGGTTTCCCGTCGGTCAGGAAACGCAAAATTTCCTGCGTTACTCGGCGGATTTTCTTGAAAAGGCCCGGAATGTGACGATGGTGCACTTTTCCCAAATGGTCGAGCTCCGCCGGAAATCCGCCCGCGAACTCCACATGCTTGCGGGCCTCGCCGGCGAAAGCATTATTAGCAAGGAGATGACAAACAAGATCACGGACATGATCAAAACCTTTATCGCGAGAGCGAAGGAACGGCTCGAAAGCAAAGGTTAGGTAACCGCACCGCCATCCACTATCACGACCTCGCCGTTCATGAAGCTGTTGCGATCGCTGGTCATGAAGGCCGCGTACTCCGCCAACTCTTCCGGCTTTCCAAGTCTCCCCTTCGAAACCCAAAAGTCATGTATCTTCAATAACCGCTCAGGCAAGGTGTTGCCCAGATCGGTATCGAATATACCGGCCGCGATCGCGTTCACGCTAATGCCGAAATTGGCCGCTTCACGCGAAAGACATTTTGTAAAGCCGATCACCGCCGCCTTCGAGGTAGCGTAATGAACTGAGGTGGGCAAACTTCTGATAGCACCAACGGACGTTATATTGAGTATCGATCCCAGACGCTCCCGGATCATCTGCTTGTAAAAAGGTTTGGTTACAGCGAAGAGACTGTTGACGTTCGTATCAACAACCCAGTCCCAGGATTTGTCGGTCGTCGTGGCAAAATTGTCCGGTTTATTTACCGCCGCATTGTTGACAAGAACATTGATCGGCCCCCATGCATCAAGGATCTCGCGGGCGATATGCTTCATTCCGAAACGATCGGTGACAGACACCTTAAAGGCAAGTCCTTTTCGGCCGTGGGCCTCGATCTTGGCAATGACTTCCGCCGCGAGGTCGTCACGCGAATTGTAATTGAACGCAACGTCCGAGCCTTCGCGCGCAAAAACTTCACAGATCGCGGCACCGATGCCCCGCGTTCCACCGGACACGAACGCACGTTTTCCTTCAAGCAAAAGACTCAAGATCGATTTCTCCAGTTATTTAAGGAAGTAGTTATCAAGAAAAAGGTTAATGAAATAGCTCTCGCGTTACAAGTACGAGAAAAGGAAACTTTTGCGGCCGTTTTCTTAGCTTCGCGATGTCGTGGAATCGACCGTCAAACTTTGGCACATGGGTTGCACAATTTAGAGCTGGCCGTTTGTCATGGATTCCCGGGACCACGATTTTTGCTTAGCCGCAGTCTTGTAGTGATGAAGCGATCCTCGAATTCCTGCTATCGTTTGTCACGAATAAAGTGACAAAATGCGTCAGAATTGTTTTCGCCAGCCTTCTGCGGCCCGTGATTCGTCGACGCGAATCGACAAACTAGATCGCAAATTTGAAGCTTAAATATGTCAACTATCCCACAGGTCGAGTACAATCTCGAAAAACTTGCTCAGTTTCAC
Organism: Acidobacteriota bacterium; assembly: GCA_040004905.1. Taxonomy (GTDB): domain Bacteria; phylum Acidobacteriota; class Blastocatellia; order Pyrinomonadales; family Pyrinomonadaceae; genus OLB17. The sequence continues at coordinate 26,399 of JBDTZW010000206.1, read as the reverse complement.
TCGCTTGCTCATAAGGCAAGCTCGGACGCCGTTAGATACAGGATCGTCGAACGTTTTCTCTGTGAGGTCGATCGATGGCTGTTGAAGGCGGCACCTGCTGTCTTTGACGTCGCGAGGATAAAAGAATCGATCAAAACGCTGAAGTCGGCGACGATGGATGACGATTCGACTGAGCTGCTCGAAGCGGAGTTTCAAACGCAGCGAGAATTCCAGCTTTGGCGCCAGCTGATCGAAGAAAAAGACCGCGGCATCGAGACATACAATTGCCGACGTTTCTGCGATTCCTCGGCTGAGCCTCTCGACAATGAGATATTTGCTGCACTGGCGACGTTCTATAAACAGACTACTTACTCACATACGAATCAGAGCAAGTTCGATCTTGTCGCAACCCGGCTTTTTACTGGGGTCGATGCGACCGGGCGTCGATTCCTGAATTTCAGCGCTAAGGAAATTGCCAATCGTGCACACCAGCTGCTAGGCGAGTCCGAGGCTTACGAGGTTGCTAACCGATTTCTTGATACCGCGGGAGCGGTGACCGCGATCCATAGCTTTATCGCCGAGGCTCACGCGCTCGACGATTTTGAAAGCTTGATAGAATCGCGGCTTTTTGACCGCTACCGTGACTTTAAGCGCGAGCTTGGAGAGCAGTTTTTCGAGGGCTCTATAGTTGCCGCGGCGGTGCAGTGCAACGTTGTATTCGCGAATGCTTTTAATGAAATGCTCGAGGCTGCGAACGATAACCTCAGCGAGATGTTAAAGCCCGAGATAGATATTTCGGCCGCATTGCACGATCCGTCGCCCGATGCTCAGGCGCATTTGTCTGATCTTCTCAATGAGTTTTTTGATCTCAAATCTCCCGTCGGTACGCCGGCGGAAGGAGGCGAGAATGATCATATTTGGGAACTCCTCTCGCTAGCGGGCGGTAAAACTCCGACGCTGGTGGAGAAGCCTTCTGATATCTCGACTCCAGGTCTCAAGGCCGATTTCAACGTTGCCCAAACGGCACGCGAACGTCTGACGCCTTTTTTAGAAACGCTGACGAAGCCAGAACCCGACGCGGGCCTTTTGCTCTCACAGCTCAGTCGGTCGCGTTCGCTGCGAAACCTCAACCTAAGCGATTTTCTATACGCCGAGAACTACGCGCCCGATATGCGAAGCCGTAGGATCCTCGGCCTCGTGCTTTGGCTGGAGGAATTTGTTGAGCAGGAACTGACGACACAACTGACATTGACACCGACCGGCCAACAGGAGGCGCTGACGCTTATTCAAAAGTCCGAAGAACTCGCGACCAACTTGCGATCCGAGATCCAGGCCGCGGACGACACAGCTAAAGGAAGGTTGCTTGTAGTATTGAATGCTCTGCTCGAAGCCAGGCTTCGGCTCGAAGGTGCGATCGTTCGATTTACTAATCGAAATCTCTCGCAAAAGCGGGACGAAAAAGAGATAGCTCCCAAGGTTCGAGTCGAACGGCCGGAACGTCGCGTCGCTCACGTCGAAGTGCAAAGACAATCGTCCGGTTCGAAATGGCTGATGTTGCTTCTGCTACTTGCTGCCATTGCTGCGGCGGTCTTCTATTTCTATCCGAAAACCGAAACCATCCAACCCGCCAACGCGATCGGGCAGATCGACGTCAAATCGCTGCCGACTCGCGAGTCCATTCGCTCGGCCTACCGGCGTGAGAATACGATGTTCGTGACCGCCGAAGAGTCGTGGACAAAGCTTCCAGCGGAAAAGCAAAAAGACGTCCTGAAAAAGCTGATGGAAGCATCAGAAGATCCGCCCATCGACAGCGTTGTTCTTCGTGATTCCGGCGGCCATCTCCTCGGAAATGCGTCCGTTTACGGGATCTATGTTCCGCAGGATCCAAGGTGAAAATAATGCGAACTAAACCGTCGCGGCGCGAGCGTGGTTTGGAAGAAGAGCCGCGATCTCGCGGATGATGTAGTCGGTCGAATTCGGCATTGCCAGGCCGATGGTCGCGGTTTTCATATCACGATATCTTTGCGGATCGGCGGCGAGATCGCGGATCATCGGAACAATATCGATCGATCGCCGAAGCAGGATTCCCGCACCTTTTTTCTCGATCATGTTTACGGTTCCGGCTTCCTGCGGCATCGGCGGGGTGATCGCGTCGGCGATGATCGGCAGGCGACACGCTAAAGCCTCGAACGTCGTCAGACCGCCGAGTTTTGAAACCATGACATTCGCCGAATGCATCAGTTTCTCGATCTCATCGGAATAGCCGATGACCTTGACGGGAAATTTCGCGTGGCGTGCGATCTCTTCGGCCTCGATCCTCAGCTCTTCGTTCTTACCGGCCAAAAAGATCGCCTGGACATCGAGTTCGCCTCGCACAAGTTCCCTAAATATCTGCGGAATATTACCACCGCCTATCCAGCCAGCGTTGAGGAATACGGTAAATTTATCTGGATTTAGGCCGAAGGCTCGCCTCGCATCTTGTGCATGTTTTTCATCCACCTCGCAAAACTTCGGATCGACCGGCATTCCTGAGATCTTTATCTTTTCGGGTGAAACGCCGTAATCGATTAGCTGCCGCTCGGCATCCTCATTTGCCACAAGATACAGCGAAACATCGTCGCACGCCCAGCCTTTCCAGAAGCCGTAGCAGGGATCGGTCACGACGGTGACAAGCGGAACCTGATCCGTCATGTTAAGTTCGCGCAGGATGCGGCCAAAAATATGTTGCGTCAGCGGATGAACGCTGACTACTATGTGCGGACACCATTTCTCGAAAACATCGCGGCAAAAACCGATGCAGCGTTTTTGAAAGAACTCGCGGGTTTCCGGACGGATCTTGTTTACGGCCCAGTAGAGATATTTCATCCAGTGCTGCTTATGCTGCAGCACCCAGTTATACAACCAGACCAGTTTTTCCGTGATGTGATGCGATTCTTCGACCGCCTTTAGTATCCGGACCGCCGAGGAGCCGCCTCCCCAAAAACGATGCAAGCCTTCCTCGATCGCCTTCGCCGCAGACCTGTGCCCGCCGCCGGTATCGGAGGAAAGTATGAGGATCTTTGGAGCGTTCTGAATCATCAAGCCGGCGGGAGCAGACCGCACGTGACTACGCCTTTAAGGCAACTTCTCTTTCTGCCATAATACCCGCGCTTTCGGATGCCTTTTTCATTTGCTTTTCGAGCTTCTTGATCTTGATCAGATGCCCGGCGTTAAACGGCAGCGACGGGTAGAAGCAGTTCGATTCGTGTGTGCAAAAACAACCGGCACCAGCTTCCTTTCGACGCGCCTTCATCAGATCGGTGTTCCAGGCTGATTGGAAATCCCAATCGTAGTCGCGAAGATTCAGCACATCGGATTTGTTCTCGCACGAGGACAAAGCCCCGTTGTCATAAATGACCGCACCAGCACTGCCGGCATAGCACTTGAGCTGCGCCTTGTTCTCTTCCTTGGTTTTGGCGATCAGGTCGTGCATGTAGATATCGACGGCGGCCTTGAAGAAACCGGACTTTCCGCCGTAATTATTCTTGAGCGCGGCGTTCTTGGTATCGTCGAGTATCATCTGCGACAGTTCGCCGTAACGCTTGTGGTCAAAGTTCAATTCTTCCGGGTCGGCAGACGGCGGACGGATGTAATTGATGTTCACCTTGTCCGGCTTGAGGTCGTGCTTTAAAAAGTTGTACCAATCGAAGATCGTGTCTTCGTTCGAATGCATTACGCACGTGCAGGTCTGGATATCGAGTTGCGGATACTGTTCCCGCTTCATCTGCTGCAGTGTGCGGGCCGTATGTATCGCTTTGTCCCAACTTCCCTCTTTGCGGCGGATCTTTTCGTGGGCGTCCTTCATTCCGTCGATCCCGAGAGCAACGCTGACGTTCAATTTCGGACACTCATCCATGATCTTGGCAACGTCGGGAAAAATACGCGGATGTATCTGGCCGTTCGACATCAGATAGACGGAATCAAGCTTGTTATTCTCGTAGAACGAGCGGACGATCTCGGGCAGGTCCTTGCGGGTAAAAGGCTCGCCGCCAGCGAGTACCAACACGCCGAGATTTCCGCCGAGCGTCTCCGATATTTTCGCGATCTCATCTGCCTTCATTTGCAGCTTCTTTCGCGGGCGGTCGTCCAACTCTTCGGTAAAGAAGCAGTGTGTGCATCGCATATCGCAAACGCTTGTCACCAGAATGTTTAGGAAGACCGGCGAGATCGGGCGTCCGACAATGATGCTGGCGTATCTCTTAAAAATTTCTTTTGTCGCAAAATCCATTCTGTTTCCTCTTCGAACCTAATGATCATCGGGTGCAGCTCGCGACGATCAATCCTTTAATTTATCGCATTTTCACGATTTAAGCCATATAGTAAAAAAACGAGTTAAGATAGTCATATGTTCCGCCGTGTTTATCTCGATAACAGCGCGACCACTGCCGCCGACCCGCGGGTGATCGAAGCTATGATGCCTTTTTTTGGCGAAAAGTTCGGAAATGCTTCAAGCATCCACCACTTCGGACAGGAAGCTCGGGCGGCGGTCGACCGGGCAAGACACCGGACAGCGGCCCTGATCAACGCCCGACCGAATGAGGTGATATTTACCTCCGGCGGGACCGAGGCGGACAATCTCGCGATACGCGGCCTGATCGAGGCCAACGAGAAATACGGTCGGCACATAGTCACCTCGGCCATCGAACACCCGGCCGTCAACAGCGTCTGCGAAAACCTCGAAAAGCTCGGCTGGAACGTCACTTATCTGCCCGTCTATGACGACGGGCTGGTGAGGATGCAGGATGTGTCCGATGCTGTTCGGGACGACACGATCCTGGTATCCGTCATGGCCGCCAATAACGAGATCGGAACGGTCCAACCGGTGGCTGAGATCGGCCGGTTCGTACGCGAACTACGCAAAAACGGCAGGAAGATCTGGTTCCACACCGACGCCGTTCAGGCTACGGGAAAGATGCCGGTCGATGTCGAAGACATCGGGTGCGATCTGTTGTCGATGTCGGCCCATAAGATCTACGCACCCAAAGGCGTCGGAGCTCTGTACGTCCGTCGCGGCACCCGTCTTCATGCCCAGAATATCGGCGGCCGGCAGGAACGCGGCGTGCGCGGTGGCACCGAATCGGTGCCCCTGATAGCCGCGTTCGGAGCGGCGGCGGAACTTGCGAAGGAAGAGCTCGCGTCGGAATCCGAGCGTCTTGGGCTACTGCGTGACCGTTTCGAATCTGGGGTTTTCGAACGCATCGCGGGCGCCGAACTCAACGGCAGCAAAGATCACCGACTGCCAAATATTTCCAACATCTCGTTCCGCTCGGTCGAGGGCGAAGGCCTATTGATCAATCTGGATATGCAGGGCGTGGCCGTTTCGACCGGGTCGGCCTGTTCGTCGGGGTCGCTCGAACCGTCGCCCGTCATACGAGCAATTGGCCGCGAAGACGAGATGGCACGAAGCGCCGTCCGCTTTAGCTTTGGCAGGTTCAACACCGACGAAGACGTCGACCGCGTCCTGGAGATACTTCCCCAATCGGTCGAGAACCTGCGAAAGCTTTCGCCCGCTCGCTCAGTGGCGAACAAGTGACCAGACTCATAACCTCCCCGGGGCGTTCCGGGTCTGAAATCCAAAATCCGCGATCCAAAATCCCAAAATCGCCTTGTCCCGCTTGTCCCGAGTCGGGACACTTTCGGGACACTCGATCGTGATGGTAAGTACTTGGTATAGAGATACTTGCAAGGTGTTCCACAGCCAGTGTCCCGTGTCCCGCTAATTTTTATTTCGAAAACGCCGCCGCTGTTTTTTTCGCGCCTCGAATCATTGCTGTGTTAGTTTGTAAGACAATTTAATACGACCTAATACAGCTATTTGAGGCCAAACGTCGTTTTCGATCAGGTTTTTATTGGGTTTCAACGAATCTCGGGACCTGTTCAGCTGTTCCACGGTTTGCGCAATTTTTTGGTTACAAGGTTTGTCCCATGTCCCACTGTCCCAGTGTCCCACACGCACGATAAAACTGTTTTAACACCGACGGCATTTTCAAAGATCATCCGCATACGGCGCGCTCAAAACAAAAAAGACGGCGCCCGCATCTTAGATGCAACAACGTATCATAAATGGATATCAAAGGGAAGAAATATTTTGGGGTACTGAGATCACCTCTCCGATCTGTGGCAAAAAAGCACATTGAGAACGTCAGGGCTAAAGACGAGGTGTAGTATGGCTGGTCGTGATGCAAGTTGGGAAGTCGATCTGATATGGAAATATCTTCGTGAAACGTCAACTCCGGGGAGTAAAACCGGTGATTGGTTCAGCTCCATGGACCCCGGCGGCGCGCTGGATGATCGGGGTGCGGTTTACGACATGCTCACGAGTTCGGCGGCGGACACCAACCCCGACCTGACCCAATTGGGCTCAGCGATGATCCCCTGGAATCAAAGGCATGAGGGGATAATCAAGGCGTTTAAGAGCGAGCTCGCGTGCGGATCGGTGGTCAAACTGTCCTTCATGAAATATATGGGTTGGGGCTCAGGCGAGCAAAAAAGCCGAAGCCTTGATTACAACGGGTGGAATGGCGTGCTGTGGATCGTCAAAAGTCTCCGCGCCGGGCAACCCGTCAGATGCTATCTGCGGTCAAAGAATCACTACGTCGAATCGTCGGGTGCCGGGGCAAGAGAGTGCATCCGGAGGCCACGGATGAAGATGCTTATAAAAACTGGGAGTTTCTCGTCATTGACCCATGGGCAGGCGGGGCCTCGACCGGCTCGACCACGATCCTTTACGCAGGTATCCAGACGAAGTTTCTCGGCATCGCTGCACAGGTCGGATTAAAGATCGTGTACGACAGTATCGAGATCTATAGCGTCGAGGGACCCTTCGCCTGGTAGATATCTGCTTGACGGAAAATGCGACTGTTAGGGAAGGTTCGAAAACAAGATCAAAGCAAACTCAAATCCGCCGCCTCCCGTTTTCTGCCATTTGCCGTCGATCTTTGTGAACTTCCGAGCCGCACCCCAACCGCAGAGACGGGATTACGTGAAATATGGAAGTGCGTACAGAACAAAACACACATAGCCCAACACAAATAATCCCGCCGCGGCGTAGTGGGCGATGTCTCGGATACGAACCTCTTGGCGGGTAAACGTACCGCCGAACCGTGCCGTGTTATTGGCAACCTGCAGCATCAGCGAAACCGAACAAATGATCGAAACGACAAAGCAAAGGATCGACGCTAGTGCCCATCCCCTGGTTGGGGGGTAATTATGAAAGACGGTTCCCGCCAGCGTCGCGACCAGCAATATCGACCCCGAACTCAGCGTCGTCAAATGCTTCATCACATCATAGAGAAGCTTCTCGCCCTCCAAAACCGCATTGATCGGCGCATTAGTAATAACTTTTTCTTCGCTCTCGGCCATAGTCTTCTCGAATAGTTAACCTGTCTACCTTGATCAGGATCCCGATAATAGTTTCCATGTCGGTATAACTTATACGCATTGTCCGTAAACTCAAACTTCGCATCCTTTCAGTGAAAATCATTGATGAGAATAACGTCACGGATCTCGGCACCGCGGACAAAGGCAAACTGTTTCCCGTCCTTAGACCATGCGTAGGTGTAGAGTTTTTCCTTTGGCAGATCCTCTAATTTCTTTGGTTCGCCGCCATTAATGGATTGTGCCCACAGACCCCAGGCGTCGCGATAAACTATGGTCTGATCGCCGGGCATCCATCGGATATAGGTATTCAGGATCGCGGTTTTGGGAACATCAAACTGATTGACGATCTCGTTGGTCGATGCAGAAAATACCGCTAGCCGTGGTCGATCGGTTATGGAGCTGGCCGCAAAATACTTACCATCAGATGAAAAACCGCACCATTCCGCTTCTTTGTCGAGCACTACCTCAGGCTCACCTCCGTCGATCGAAACTCGCCGCAGCTGGTCTGTCTTGCTTAACACGGTTTTGTAATAGACATAACGATCGTCGCGCGAAACAGCCGGGTGAACATTTTCATCACCAAACGTCAGCTGCTTGAGATCACTGCCGTCGATGTTCATCCTCCAGATCTCGAATGAACCGCTTCGGTTTGATTGAAAAACAATGTAGCGCCCGTCATTAGAGACGATCGAAGAGTTGTCGGCAAAACCCGACGACGTGAGCTCCCGCTGATCGCTTCCGTCGGCATTCATTATCGAGATAAATTGCGATTCCTGATCTGAATTGTTGAAAACTATGTGCCCGTCCGGCGTCCAATCCAAACCGGCCAAACCGTCGTTTCTTCCGAAAGCAGCAGTTGTGATCTGCTTTGCCTGACTCAGACTATCGGGCGGAGCAACCCAAATATTGTTCACTTGCCTATGCTCGACGGTCAGTAACGATCTTGAATCGTCCGAACCGCTAACAAGAGAATTGTAAGTGCTCAGATCCGACGTTATCGCTCGATACTCCCCGCTTTTAAGGTCGAGATAGCCCATCTGATAATTTGGAACCGCCGAGAAAGATCGCCCCGGAGTTGCCGTGATGACTATTCCGTCGCCGGTCTTTAGCCAAAGGGTCTGATTGATCTCATATAGATTTGACAGCTTTATCGTTTCAAGCCTGCCGCTGGAGATAGTGATCAGCGCAAGTTCGCGACGATCAACTGCACTTTCCTGATAACAGCTAAGCGCCAGGCGCGTGCCATCAGGCGACCATGAAACACTGTTGAATTTGAAAGACCTGCTTTTATCAAAGGAAGCTACGACCCGTTCCTGGTTTCTGCTCAGATCCGAGACAAGCAGCAGATCCTTGCCATCGCCGCTGCTTCGGCCAAACGCAATTTGCGTCCCGTCGGACGACAAACTAAAATCATCGACCCCATCTGCGATCTTTTCCTGCGCACCGCCAAAGATCGGCATGCGATTGAGAACATGTTCCGAACTCTGGTCACTATAACTCGAGTAGTAAAGTAGTTTGCTGTCGGGCGAAAAGCTCAAGCGGCTATATGCTATTTCGCTGGGGCCGCGAAGCTGAAAATGCTTTCCGCCATCAGTGTCGCCGAGCCACAGTGTCCTTTGGCCCTTGTCATTGGTCGTATATGCGAAAAACTTCCCGTCACGTGAAATTGCCGCAATTTCCACATTTCCGTCGGTGGTCAACCGTTTAATAACGTTTCTCGGGGCGCCAAAATTTGCTCGAGGTCCACCTTTCCAGAAGTAACCGACAACGATCAGCAATAGACAACCAAGCAGCGCCGACACGACCACGCTCATGGGCGTGCTCATGAACCATTTCTGCGGCGCGCCTTCACCCGACTTTTCTTCATTTGTAAATGCGGCTGGTTCTGCTTTGTCCGTTGAGCCAATCGGATTGTGGGATAACGACCCGACCTCGGTGAAAGAACTTGCCCCACTACTCGCCGCTTTTGCCGAAACCTCTGGAATAAAACGATAGCCTCGTCCGGAGACCGTTTGGATCAGTGAATTCAGGTCCTTTGTGTCGCCCAGTGTCCTGCGGAGCGTCGAAATCTGCACGGTAAGATTCGATTCCTCAACGAGCTGACCCGCCCAAACCTTATCAACCAGTTCACGCTTTGTGATCAACCGTCCGCTATTGTTAAGAAACACCAGCAACAGATCAAAAGCCCGATTGTTCAGAACGATATTTTCGCCGCTGCGGGTAACCGTCTGCTCGAGCGCGTCAACCTCAAACTCATTAAATGAATAAATACTTGGGTTTGCGTCGCTCATTGCCGATTCGGAATTTTTTCGGAATTATTTCGTGCAAATTTTAGGACTATTCGAAGTCAGTTACCCAATGATAGTAAAGCACAGAACATCACCCATTGGTCTTTCTATCTCAAAAAGATTCCTAATTCTATTTAGTCCTAATTCTATTTAGTTTGGAGGTTATTTTTATATGTCGGAAAGCAGTTGCAAAATAACTGGTTGTTTAGGAATGGTTTTCAAGACCGACGCTTTGTCACTCGGATTGTCCCGTAGAAACAGTTTGGGAGGTACAAGACATTGAGTTTCCAAATTTCCGCGGCAGCGAACCCTGATTTCTATTTTGCCCCAAGGTCCGAGGCTCTGGGGGACACGTTCGAAGCATATCAAACCTTGGCCGTCCTGCGGGAAATGGCGATGACCCCGGTCGGTGTAGCGTCAGGGAGCTTGGACCGCAAAGCCCCCGGAATCATAGATCTATTCGAGGAGATCGCTTTTCGCGAAAGCCTTCACAATTTGAGTAATGCAGTGAGTATTTTGGCAATGTGCTCGGGGGCGTCCGACGGATCGATCTTCATCGGCATGCGACAAACAAATACTTTTTCCCCCGATGTTGCAAGAAGCGCAACCTATACGTTTTTACCCGGCGATAACCCGGCCTACGAGCTCGTTCAAAAGATCGCTCAACCGTTAAAAGACACGGAAATGAACACATGGAATGTGCTGATGATGTTGGCTACCGTGCTTTCACAATACGCAGGTAAGATCGCTTCATCTGGCACTCCGAAAATCCTAATAAACTTATCGTCTTGAAAAATATGCAGACTCATATAAATGACTCTATCCCGTCTCCACCTTGTCCCGAATGTGGAGGAACCGGCCGCATTGAGGCCGGCCCCTCTAAATGGGTCTCATGCAACGCGTGCCAGGCAACATCGTCTTCGGAGGTTAAGCGCGGCACCCCCTTCATGCTCATTTGGATCGCCATATACCTGATCGGCTCCTTTCTGTGGCGGGCTCTCATCCCCGCCGACGAGGTTCCGAGTACCGAATTGCAATACTTGACCATCGGACTGGATCTACTGGGCTTAATATGTCTGATCGGGCTGTGGATCCAGATCTCGCGGGAGCGGCCGCCGCGAATCGGTGTGGGATTGAATGGGCTGTTTTTGTTCGCCCTGTTAGCGGGGCTGGGGTTGTTTGTTATCCGCATTAGCGGAGGTAACCAAAGCACGTGGACCGGACACCTCACATTCGAATACAGACCGCGCTCCGACGTCTTCAAGAATCCTGTTATCCCAGCAGCGCATAATGCCGCCAATGATACGAAAACCGGATCGACTACGGTCGAGGCTGCGGCTTCCGCCTCGCCGAGCGTGGTTTATAGGGCTTTTTATGCTGCTTCCAAAAATGGGGATGACGAAACCATGAAAACTCTGATCTCAAGGGGTAAGTTCCGCGCGTTAGATTTCTCGGACAAGAAACGAGCCGACGAACGGAATACCCAAACCTTAAGAAAGCTGCTTGAACAACCACTGGGGCCATCTGACGATACCCGAAATGAAAAGATCACCGACGAAACGGCGACGGTTGAATGTCTTAACCCGAAAGTTAAGTGGTATACGAGAAAGTTTGTCAAAGAAGACGGCATTTGGAAGCTGACGCCATAGAAAAATACGATACCGATTTTGGGACCAGGCGGAGTTTGGATTGCTGCCCGTAGAAGGATTCGAACAACTTCCACCAGCGGGATTTGAGAATTCTCCCGATTTCGATCCGTTAACGGCCCCATTGTTATCGTTCGCGGTCCTGACAAGGGCTTGAGTCATAGTCTACGATCAATTTTTGTCGGGAGTGGATGGTGACGCCGTCGTCCACCATGTCTCAAGGTAATATCTATCGGATGGCAGCCTCAAGTCCGAATACTAAGAATTTAGCCCGTCGATGATCTGGAAAACTTCGTTCGTGACGTATTCTTTTTCATGATCTTTTTTGGATTGTTCCAAGGCGCTGGCCAAATCGCCCTTTTCAGGGATCGCTTGATAGATCTTTGACGTATCGTCCGCCATCCAACCGGCCTCAACAAATTTCGGAAGATTTTCGAGAAGGTATTTCGCCCGCTCTGACTTGTTCATTTGCGATAATTTGTCGACCGGTCCGATCGTGTATCCGTACGGCCAATCTTTGGTTCCCAGAAAAAACTTATCGAATTCGGGTGGAGGTTCTTCACCCGCACCTTTACTTCCAAATTCGCCCCCGTCTGCCTTGCAACCAACGATCCCAGGAAAAGCCGGAGATTCAAGTTGAAAATCGATCTTTGATCCCGGATTGATTACGGGCCGATATCTTTCCAGAATGCCATAGCTCCACCATTTCCCCTCAGCAAAACCGGGGATCCGGTTAAACATATCTGCAATTACAATGTTACGGAAATCGAGTTCAATTGGCTTTGCTTGTTCGGCAAATGTTTGCACGGTGAAACCAGAGAGCCTTGTGGAACTAGTCGGCAGGTTTTGTACTCTGTAGGTATACAGAAACACGGAATTCTCTTTTTTATCAACTTTAGCCGAAACTAGCACATCAATTGCCCCGAGTCGCTGATATTTAATGACTTTTTCTTTACCGTCATCCCCTCTCCAACGAAACTCGTATTTCCCCGCCTTTTCATCAACCGTAACGACCCGTGGTTTATGATCAAAAGTGCTTCCATCCTCGCGGACCTGTTTTTCATAATTCGGCGAGATCTCAAATTTCACCGGAACGCGTGTCAATGGTTTTCGATCGGCCTTCGTTTGTGGTATAACGAGCGGAACTTGCGGCACGGATGCTTGGCAGGCGAATTGAAACAACAAAATAGCGATCAGAAGGTATTTCATGATTATGCCTCGTTAACTGTTAATCATTAGGAAGTGCAAGGCGGATCGGCGAGAAACCTGTCTGCCTTGCCCGTTTTACGTCCGTATCCGAGGCCCGACTTATGGCGTCGGCGTGGGTGTCGGAGTTGGAATTGCCACATCAACAACCTCTCCGTCGATGATTTGCGAGACCAGCGTTCCGAACTCGGCTTGGTTTTCAAAATTACTCAAGAATGCCAACCGTCGTGCTCGTTCCGTCGTCGCGTTAATGGTGCTTAGATAAGCTAACTGGTTCCCTAACTCTTTTTCGTCCGGCTCTCGAAAAAGATACGCCCAATATACGTCATTGATAAATTCGCTCTCGGTCCTTTGGCGGGCGATATACTCCTGCGAATCAAAAAGAGTCCTCTTAAACGTTTTCGCCTCAGCAAGCAAAACCGTCTGCCCCTGCGTCTTTGCAACGAGCAATCGATCATGCCAAAGCGAATATTCGTCCTGATTAGAAAATCTGTCAAACACGGCCTCCCATGTATTTTCAACAAACGAACTTGGCGTGTTTATGTCTACTGGATTACTCGACGGCGCAAAATTGTTGGCCTCACCATTGAATGAAAGATGATAGTGGTCAGGACCCGTTTCAATCAGGAAGTTAGTTGCACCGTTGGACAATGCCAAATCTTTGAAGATCAGCCGACGATCCGGCGGAATATTTCCGGGAAGAGGAGTACAACAGCGCATATCAACACTGTTCCCTTCCGCATGGAAATGCTCACAATACAGAACTCGTCAATACTCATCATTAGGCGGAACTTCGAATGTTACGGTATCACTTTCGATTTCAACGAAATGATGAGATGGGCCATAGAGAATTTTCATCCGATTGGTACCTGCCTCATTCGGATGAGTGTTCACTCAATGAGATGCTTGTTCCTCGCGGCCCACGTTTTCCAGGCTGCTGGGTCGTAGTTAGTCATACCGTTCGGCATTTGGGGGGAGTCGCTGAATAGTTGACTCAAAACTCCCATGGCTTGTTGCGATTTAGGCCTAAGGGGATTATCGATCGCATGAGGACGAGTCGAAGTATCGTCCAATAACTGGAACAGCTTCTGATAAGCCTCCTTGCCTCCGATCTGACCCAACTTAGCTACAGCCGCCTCCTGAGCCATGTCATCCGCGCCTTCGAGTTCAGCAAGAACTTCGGGCAACACGCTCGGATCACCAAGCTTTGCCAATGCAATGTGAGCCAGATATGAATCGGTTCCAATCAGAGAGCGCGGTAGCGTCTTGTTAGAGCTTAAGATCGCTGCTGGCCCTTTGTCATCCGCCAAAACCCTTAAATGGGGTATCAACGCCCGATCACCGGTTTTGGCGGCTTCGATTACCATTTGACTTCTCTCACCTCTCTCGTTCAGTACTTTCAACGAAGGCGACGTATTCGCAATAGCGTCATAGGCTTCCGTTATCTTTTGTCCCCGCTCTTGAAGCTCGTTCATTTTGCGCAATTGTTCTGGATCCTGGGCCGAAGCCGTGCACGCCAACAGCAGGACAGCCGCAAGAAATAGCAAAATTTTCTTTTTCATATACATTCTCCTTATCGATTCACTAAATCCCAGTCAGGTTGGCGAACACGACATTGATTAAAGGTTGCTCCCTCAAGAAAAGAGGCGAACATCAAATCTCTTTGGTAATAGATCTCCGTTGGATCCTCTGATGTGTGTCCTCTTGCCAAAAACCGGGAATTGAAAAAGAAACGCCGGCCGCGAATACAACCAAAAGCCTCGGGAAAAACGCTTTTCAATATAGGAGCAGGACTATTTTTGAAATGGGGTACTAACGCCGATATTGATGTTTCGAGAGGCCCAAACGTTGTATCGAGCCCCAGGTCGCTCTATCCAAAGAAAAAAAGCCGTCAGCCAGCTTTTTAACAAAGCCGCTTGACCGCTTTTATATAAAGTCAGAATTGGTATTACTCGATCGGTTGTTTATTCTTCGCAAACCAGGCCTTCCACGCCGCCGTGTCATGAGCATCCTTGCCCTTCGGCGGATCTTCGACGGTGGCAAGCAATTCGTCCTTCGTGACGTCTGCGAGGGTGCGCACGATGGAATGAGTGTCTCGGGACGTAGCCCGGTTGGTCTCGTCATCAAGCAGTTCATAGAGTTTGCGATACGACTCCTTCGTCTTGAACCGTGCCAGCCTCCAAATCGCATCGACCTGAACCACGTATTCCTCTGACTTCAGTTCCTCTATCGCTTTATCAATGTATTGGATCTCCCCAAGGGCCACAAGCGCGAGGTCTAAGTGCTGGGCCGGACTAAACACAATTCCCGTCGAGCTTTCAAATAGGGAACGATACTGCGATCGCCGGTCTTAACAGCCTCCTGCAGAATTTCAACTCTTTCTCGATCAACAACAGTGCTCGCAAGACGCCGATCCAGAGCCATAGAAGCAGGATTTGCATTAGCCGTCGTAACTAAAGCCTCATCGTCGCGCCGCTGCTTTTCAAACTTAGCAGTTGAGTCGTTGTTTTGACACAATGCGACTGTCGAGAAAAAAATCAAGCAAAAAAAGGTTATCAATATAGTCTTTACCATTTTCTTAGTCATGTTCCTGACAGATCGTGGAAAAAAATCACGCACCGTTTAAGGGCACCGATTCTTTTATTGACGAACAAGACGGCCCGTTGAGAACGTTGGGGATAGCCGCCCGGTACAGATGAGAGAAGAGATGTCTTCGTTGTATCACATCGATTTAGAGGCGCGAGGACGCATTTTCTGCACAAGGATCCGGACTAGAATATAAAAGCGGCCGAAGCTCTTTTGAAGCAGACCGCTTTTTTTCAACCTCAGATTTATGTCTTTAGTTTAACGGAAAAGATGGTCTCCTTTTGGTAATCTCAGAAAGCGAACGAAGGGCGTCCTTACCTATTATTGAATTCTGAGCTGTTTTAAGTTTTTCAAATTCAGCGCAGGCTTTATTCAAATCGCCGGTATAGTGTAGGTAATAGTTAGCCAAACTGTATCGTGCGAATTCGCCGTACGTACTATCGCCATAATTTTTCACAAATTTTTCAATCAAATTCGAATCGCTCTAAGCGAATTGGACGGCTCCTCCACATGATGGGTCGCTACGAAAACGCGATTACATATCTTGAGGAGGCACTTTGAACTTGAGCCATGTGATTTCGAAGCTCTTGTCCTCCTCGGAGCGGTCTTGACGGAAATCGGAGATTTCGCGGGGGCACTGGACGCTTTTCGGAAATCATTGGAGAGCGATTTCAATGTAGAGACACTCGCGATGATCGCCTATATTAAAGCTCGCCAATCTGAGAAAGCTGAGGCCCTTTCGATCGTTGCAAAGATCAGATCTGAGTTGCTCCCGGGTTCTATGCAACGATTCAAGCTCGCAAAGGTCTATGGTGCATTAGGGGAAATCGATACGGCCATTGAATTGCTGGAAGAATCGTTTGAAAAGCGGGAACTTGACTGGATCACTCTACGATGCGACACGCGTTTCAAATCTATTGAAGACCAGCCTCGATTCCAAATCCTCGCGTCACAGATCGGTAGGGGAAACGAAAAGGCCCGTCAGCGGTCTGACGAGCCATACGTGGGAGACTGACCATTCCAAATTTGGAATGGTTTCGTTTCGTTTAGTTTACAACCGAAGCAAGAACAATATCGCGGTCTACGGGCTTCTTGAACGGTCCGTTGTCCGCGAACAACGACGCAAGAGACTGAACTACCGAACTGATCGAACTTTCCTGACATTAACAAAAAAGTGTGGGAGATCTTTTTCAACACGGCCCGGCACCTTTTCCGGACCGTGTTGAGATTTTCTGGCTCGCTTTAGAAAGACTCAAATAATCCTTAGGCGAGTTAATGTTAGTTGGTGATGATGACGCCGTTCGTGATGATCACGCCGTCGCCGGTTGTGTTCGTGTCGCAGGTACCGTTCGTGATGATAACGCCGTTGGTGATGATGACGCCATTCGTGATGATCACGCCGATGGTATTGGTGATGATGACGCCGAGTGCGCCTGAATCATCCGTGGAACATGGTGCGGCTTTGACATCGCTGTCTACGTCCCCTGCGTAAGCGACCGTCGATCCAAAAGCCAACGCTACCACCATTAACGTTGTCGGTATAAATCCTTTTAATTTTCTCATTGTTCTCTTTCTCCTGTTTTCTTGATCGAAGCTTTTTGCTTCTCTCGCAGGGGTGTATTACAACCATTGTGCCAGTCGTCACTCTACGGCGTAACTCGTTATTTCATCATGATTTATGGCAACGGTTGAAGAATGCGGGGTGAGGTTTGGCCAAAAGCAAAGCGCATACAAAATATCCATTTTCGATCGAAAAACGCTCTAATATCTGTGTTTGTCGCGTTTACCGTTTTGTATATTTGCTATACACATAAGAGATGTATATTCGGTATCCAGTTTAAACGTTGTTTTCTTGATTTTTTTTCCGAGGTTGTGATAGGATTGTCGGGCTAGTCTCTGCTGTGTTCGTACAGCGTTTTTCCGCCTTTTGTAAATCGGCCTCCCGAAATGAACAAGAACTTACCGAGTTACTACAAAGCAGCGGTCATAATTGTCGGCATAATTTGCTTTGGCGTAGCGCTATTGGTGAATTCGACGCAGGCACTGCGCTGGGAATACCTGGTACTGCTCGCTTTTGCCGTTCTTGTCGCTCCGCGATTAAGCCTGACTATATCCCGCTCGAATTTGATCCTGAGTTTTTCGGATTCGATCGTCTTCCTGACGTTCTTGATGTATGGCGGGGAGCTCGCGATAGTAACTGCGTTTGTCGAAGCGGTTGCGAACTGCATTTATCTTAAAAGACGCGGCGTCGAATCGGCACGATGGTTCATATTGTTCAATGCCTCGCTCGCGTCGATAGTTGCAGCAGTTAGCTTCGGGGTATTTACGCTGGTGTCGAGCGTCCTCGGATTGGACCCCGCGAGAACGACCACCAGGTCGATCGTGACAACCCTTGGCGTACTCTCGCTGACTCAGTTTTTAGCGTCGTCAACCTTTACTTCTCTTTATCAATATTTACGAACAGCGACGAGCGTTTGGGAGACCTGGAAAAAGCGATGTCTTTCCATCTCGCTGACGCAGTTCACCGGAGCCGGGCTCGCTGGCATCAGCTATAAGCTGATCAATTACGCCGATCCTGTAATGATCGTTGTCGCCTCGGTCGGGCTGGGATTCATTTATATGAGTTACCGGCAGTCGATCGGTGAGGTCAACGACGCTATCGGACAGGTTGAAGATGCGGAACGCGAGAAGGCGGAGACGGAACGCGAGAGGCGGGTTGAGGCTGAGAGGCACGCGGGACAGTTGACGCGGTCGCTGCAGAAGGAAGAGATGACGAACGCCGCTCTGAGAAAGAGCGAGCAGGATTTTCAATACGCCGCGCTTCACGATTCGCTTACAAATCTCGCAAATCGGAAGCAGCTTGGCGATATTCTTAGAAAACTGATCAAAGATTACAAGGGAAATCCGGCGATCAGTTTTCATGTTCTGTTCCTCGATATCCGGCGGTTCAAGAACATTAACGACAGCCTTGGCCATACGATCGGCGACAAGGTCTTGATGATCGCGGCGAAACGGTTCGTGCGGATGCTTACCGAGGTTGACCACGTCGCGCGGATCGGCGGAGACGAGTTCGCGATCATTCTTCGCAACCTCTCGACGGTCGGCAAAGCGCAAAAGGTGGCACGCCGCATCTTCCGCAGTATCTCGCAGCCGTTTAGCTTAAGCGGAAATCGAATATCGATCACGGTCAATATCGGTATTGCTCCCTGCGATGCCGAATACAACACGCCTGAAGAGATACTTCGCGACGCCGACATCGCCATGCACTACGCGCGAGAAAAGGACCGCGGCGTTGCCGTGTTCTCAAAGGACCTTCGCGAGCGTTTTCTCGAACGCGCCCGGTTTGAAATGGACCTGCGTCACGCGATCGAGCGAAACGAGCTGAGCATGCATTACCAGCCGATCGTTTCGCTGCAGGACGGACATTTGATCGGTTTCGAAGCTCTCCTGCGATGGCATCACAGCGAGGTCGGCCTGATCCCGCCCGTGAAGTTCATCCCGATCGCGGAAGATTCCGGTTTGATCACACCGATCTCAGTGTGGATACTCGGCGAGACGTGCAGCCAGTTGGCCAAGTGGCAAAAGATCTCGGCGGCGTCCAAAGACCTGATCGTTAGCGTGAATATTTCAGGCCGGCACCTCGAAACCAATGAGCTTGTCGACGACATCGAGTTGGCCCTGGAAAATTCGGGTCTTGATGCTGATTCGTTAAAGCTTGAGTTCACGGAAAGCGTTGCTATGGAGAACGCCGAGCACACGATCAACATCCTGCATCAGTTGAAAAAGATCGGCGTCCAGCTAAGCATCGACGATTTTGGAACGGGTTACTCGTCGCTCAGCTACCTGCACAGGTTGCCCTTCGACACGCTTAAGATCGACCGCTCGTTCGTGAATGCGGTCGGTGAGAACGGCGAGAATTCCGAGGTACTTCAAACGATCATTTCGCTTGCCAAGAACCTGAAAATGCGAGTGATCGCCGAAGGCATTGAAACGGTCGAGCAGTTGAATCTGCTCAGAAATCTCGGCTGCGATTATGGCCAGGGATATCTGATCTCGAAACCGAAACCCGTGCGCGAGGCCGAGCGGATGATATACGAACGCCCGAACTGGCTGCCCTTTGACGGCATCGAGGATTACGATCCGTCGCGACCATCGTCGGTGGACGCCAACCTGCCCGTCTTCTAATTCCCTTCTTTGTTTTAATCTAAAAGCCGCTTTATAATTATCGAAAATTTCGATTAGGAGAATTGCGCTTTTATGATACGACGTACCGCCGGTTTGTTCGTGATCTTTGCGATCATTGCGGCAAATCTTGCCGCTCAGAATTCTTTCAATTACCCAAAAGCACGACGAGGAGACCAGGTTGACGACTACGGCGGCGTCAAGGTCGCCGATCCGTATCGCTGGATGGAAGCGACCGATTCGGACGAGACCAAAGCGTGGATCGATGCCGAAAATAAGCTAACCTCAGATTATCTCTCAAACATTCCCCAGCGTGAGAAATTGAAGACAAGGCTGACCGAGCTTATCAACTACGAGCGTTACTCCGCACCGTCAAAGATCGCGGACAATTTTTACATCTATTCAAAGAACGACGGGCTCCAAAATCAGAGCGTTCTCTATAAAGCTACGTCGATAAACGATCCGGGAACCATTTTCTTTGATCCGAATAAAATTCTTGCTGACGGCACCGCAGCACTGAGCGGATCGAATTTTACCGACGACGGAAAACTCTGGGCATACGGCGTTGCGATCGCCGGCAGCGACCGAACCGAATGGCACGTGATGGACACGGCTACGGGCAAGCTCCTGCCCGACACGCTGTCGCCGAACCGCCAAGGCGTCTCCGCCTGGCTAAAGGACAATTCGGGTTTTTATTACAGCGGCTACGACGCGGTGAAAAAAGGCGAAGAGCTTAAGTCCAACACGTTTTTCCAGAAGATCTATTTTCATAAACTGGGCACACCGCAGGCGGACGATTATGTAGTTTACGAGCGTCCAGACAATCCCGAATATTTCAGCGGGGCAGGAATTACCGAGGACGGCAATTGGCTGGTCATCAGTGTTTCCAAGGGCACTGAGAATATGAACATGGTCTATTTCAAGAATCTGACCATGGAAAAATCGCCGATGCAGCCGCTGATCACCGATCTTAAGAGCAACTGGAGCTTTGTCGGGAACAATGGATCTATCTTTTATTTTCAGACGGACAAAGATGCTCCGTTGAGCAAGGTCGTCAAGATCGATGTCGCAGCAAAGGACGCGGCCTGGCAAACCGTAATTCCGGAGTCGGCCGACACGCTCGGCGGCGTAAGCTACATCAATAACCAACTCGTCCTGAATTATCTGGCGGACGCTCACACCAATATTAAGATCCATGATCTCAACGGCAAATTCATCCGCGAAGTGAAATTGCCGGGCGTAGGCTCGGCGGGCGGCTTTGGCGGCAAGCAATCCGACACGGAGACGTTCTATAGCTACTCGAGCTTTAACGCTCCGCCGACGATCTATCATTACGATCTGAAATCGGGAGAGAGCAAGCTCTATCGGCAGGCCAAGGTAAGATTCGATCCGAGCGAATATGAGGTGAAGGAAGTTTTTTACCCGAGCAAGGACGGAACGAAAGTGCCGATGTTCCTGACGTACAAGAAAGGACTTAAGTTGGACGGATCGAACCCGACGATCCTCTATGGCTACGGCGGTTTTAACATTTCGACGACACCTGGATTTTCGGCTTCGCGGATCGTTTGGCTTGAGATGGGCGGCGTTTACGCGAGTGCATGTCTTCGCGGCGGCAGCGAGTATGGAAAGAAATGGTGGGAGGGCGGATCGCGGTTGAATAAGCAGAACGTTTTCGACGATTTTGCGTGGGCCGGCAAATGGCTAATCGCGAACAAATATACTTCGACGCCGAAACTCGCGATCAATGGCGGTTCGAATGGCGGCCTGCTGGTCGGCGCGGTTCTAAATCAACATCCCGATCTGTTTGGTGCGGCCGTTCCGCAGGTCGGCGTGATGGATATGCTGCGTTTCGATAAGTTCACGATCGGCTACGCATGGAAATCCGACTACGGCGATCCGATGAACGCGGCTGATTTCAAAGCAATGTACGCGTATTCGCCGTATCACAACGCCAAGCCGGGCACGAAATATCCGCCGACGCTGGTAACAACTTCGGACCACGATGACCGTGTGTTCCCTGCCCACAGCTTTAAGTACACGGCTGCCATGCAGTATGCGCAGGCGGGAGTTTCGCCGGTGCTGATCCGCATTCAAACACGCGGGGGCCACGGCGCCGGCCTGCCGACAGCTCAACAGATCGAACAGCAAGCGGATATCTATGGGTTTCTGATGAAGAGTCTTGGGATGAAGTAGAGCCGGAGTCGAATATAGTGAGAGGCCGTGTCCGGTACCGGGCACGGTCTTTATTATTGGTGAATATTACAGAATTCGGTCGGCTCGGTTCCGGCTCTGAAGGACCTCGCCTCACGTTGCGGGCATTTCGAGGTCGCGCGAAGACCTGATATCGGGCATATTGCCACGATCACCATTTTTCCGTCTTCGCCGGCACGCCGCGGCCGCTGTGCTTGATTGTTGGCAGCGGGATCGAGCTTGTCTTCCAATGTGCCATTTACCGGAAGATCGGAGGGTGTTGGGACCGGCGTTTCCTGCTGCTCGGGCGAATCGGTCGGTAGAGGTTCGTCAGACGGCAGTTCCGTATTTTCGTCCTTCATGGACATTAACGGGATCGTCCCGGCGACGAAAAGCTCGACGCGGCGAAATTCGGGAGGCACGGCTTTTTCTTTAGCGAGCGGATCTTCGGTTTCCTCAGTTTGAGGAAGGTTCGGATCTGCCGGAACTGCGGGTCCATTTTTTTTGTTTGCGTCGCCTTTCGGTTTGGTCGGGTCGTCGACCCTGGTGGCGATCGTTTGATTGCCGTCTAGCTCGCGGAGGACCGTGCCGTCGCGGGTATCGATCTCGGCTTTGTGAACGTCCGCCGGCATTGTCCAATCGCCGTTCCAGCCGGGATTGCGAGCGAGCGCTTCCTTCATAAAATCGGCCCAGATCGGCATCGCCGAGTCGGCCCCTTTCATGTCGAGGTCATCACCGTTGTCGAAACCGACATAAACGACGCAAACGAGGTCAGGCGTAAACCCCGCGAACCAGCCATCACGCGAAGTTCCGGTCTTCCCCGCGAAAGCCGTTTTGCCCGCGACATTCTGAAATCCCCAGCCGCGAGCCTGGGCAGCGGTGCCGCGATTGACCACGTCCTTCAGAATGTCGTCCATGATGTACGCAACATCGGGACGGACGATCGTTTTCTTGTCGACCGACGGTGTGGTGATCACCTTGCCGTCGCCGGCGGTTATCTGCGTGATCGGCCGCGGCGCAACGCGATCGCCGAGATTGGCAAACATCGTATACGCGCTCGCGACCTGAAGCGGGGTAGCTTCCGCGGTGCCGAGCGCCATCGACGGATAGGCCTTTTCAACCCGAGGCATTCCTGCTTTTGTTGCGAGGTTCATGACGCGTCCGATATTCAACTGCATTCCGAGATCGACGGTGATCACGTTCTTGCTGTGAACGAGCGCGTCGCGAAGGGTCATGTCCTTGTTCGAGAACGTGTCGCCAAAATTGTTCGGCGAATATGAATCTTGATTGAAGGTGAAAACTTTTTTCTCGTCCTTGAACGTGCTTGCGGCGGTAAATATGCGCGAGCCGGAATCGTAGGGTGAATTGATGGCCGTCGTATAAACGAAAGGCTTGAAGACCGATCCCGGCTGCCGCATCGCATCCGTCGCGCGGTTAAATTGGTTCTGCAGATAATCGCGGCCGCCGACCATTG
Source organism: Acidobacteriota bacterium (assembly GCA_040004905.1). Classification (GTDB taxonomy): domain Bacteria; phylum Acidobacteriota; class Blastocatellia; order Pyrinomonadales; family Pyrinomonadaceae; genus OLB17. The sequence goes on along the minus strand of JBDTZW010000206.1, from coordinate 3,429 downwards.
CAACGATCTCGCCGGTCTTCGGCCGGATCGCGACGAGGGCCGCGTTCAGCTCGCCTTTCGGCTTTTTCGGAAACTTCTTGTCCAGTCCTTCGAGACGTTTTGCGACGGTTTCGTAAGCGATGCGTTGGAGATCGGGGTCGATCGAGGTGTAAACACGAAGATGCTGAAGCGCCTCGGGGTCGCTGACGAGTTTGGGAAGTTCCTCGATCGCGTACTGCGAAAAATACGGCATTCCCTGGAGGTCTTTGATATTTGAAAGCGGCTTCAGTTGTACCGGCGTCTGGTGCGCTTCGGCAAATTGTTCTTGCGAAATAGCCCCAGCTTCAAGCATCGAATCGAGCACTTGATTTCGGCGTTCAGCGATCTTGTCAGGATTCTTGAATGGATTGTAACGGTTTGGGCTGCGGATAATTCCGGCGATCAACGCGGCCTCGGGCAAGGTTAACTGCGTTACGTCCTTGCCAAAATAAACCGACGCTGCTTCACCGACACCGTAAATGGAGACGCCGGATTGCTGACCGAGGTAGATTTGATTGGCGTAGAGTGTGAAGATCTCCTCTTTACTCAAACGTGTCTCGAGAATGATCGACATGTAGGCTTCGGTCAGTTTGCGTTCGAGCGTCGGGTCGTTGTTCAGCATGAGGTTTTTAACCAGCTGCTGAGTGATCGACGAGCCGCCCTGATTCGAAAGCGGCGTGTTGTCCTCGCCCTCGTAACGATGCCAAAGCGCCCGGGCGATACCGCGAAGATTCACGCCGTAATGTTCGAAGAACGCTCGGTCTTCAGTGACCGTGATCGCCTTTATCAAATGCGGCGGGAGATCGTGAAACGTGACCGTCTTTCGCCGACCATCGCCCTCGGCGGCGATCGTGCTGAGCATCTTTGGCTCGAGCCGGGCCTCGGGAACCTCACGGCCGCCGTCTTCGTCAAAGACACTGGCGACGGCTTTCAGATCCTTGCGAAATTTAACCAACAGTTTAGGAAACGCGCGTTTGCCATCGATCGTCGCAGTGTATCCCGGCACCACCTCAAGCGCTTCGCCGGCGACCGAATATTGGCTGCGCGAGGCATCGGCCTTGTTGTTCTTTTCGATATAACCAGCCGACTTAAGATAATCGACCATCCCGGGCAAGCTCGATTCTTCGCCGTTCTTTAGCATTTTCGGCGCCGAATATATTCCGGCCGACGGAGTATAGACCTCGCCACTGAGCAGTTTGTGATCGATCTTGTCTGAAAATTCGAACCAAAAATACGTAAGTGTGAGGAATGCTCCAAGAGCGACGAGTAAAGTGAGCGAGACCGTCCACGGGTTGAATATCCACCGAAAGACCCGGCGAAAGCGCGAGCGTGGCTTTGCCTTGTACATGACGGGGCGTTTTGCCTTTACCCATCCGCGAGGCGGTAGTTTTGATCGCGTATTTTTTGCTCCGAGCTGGTCGCTCATGGTCAGGTTGGAAACTTACGACGTTAGTGAGATTATCGTTAGAGGCGGTTGCCAATGAAAGTTTATCTATTTGCCTTAAGCGTGTCTAGCTGATTTTGACTTGGGATAAATATGAAAGTTCTAGTAACAGGCGGCAGCGGCTTCCTCGGAACGCACCTGGGAAGTTCTCTTAATGCGGTCGATTTTTCCCGAAGATCCGGGCACGATGTACTCAGTCTGCAGGACGCAACGCTCGTCCATGATTACGATGTCGTCGTTCACCTGGCCGCCTTACTCGACAAATCGCCGGCGATGGCCGAGCAGGTTTTTCTGACAAACGTTGAGGGAACCGTGAACTTGCTGCGCGAAATGAAGAAGGATTCGATCTTCATTTTCGCATCCACAAAGGATGTTTACGGCCGGTTTGCCGACAATTACCGCGAGGTGCCGGAAACGTGCGAAACACTCTACTCGGGCCAATCGGCGCTGGAATGGTCGAAGCTGATCGCGGAACGCTATGTCGAATTTTATGCCCATCAAAGAGGATTTCGGTCGTGCATATTTCGTCTTTCTACCGTCTATTCAAAGCGGAGCGAAGGAAATTCACCCAATTTCGTCACGTCTTACGCCGAAGCGATAAATACCGGCGATGAGATCCGGCTACCGGCCGGCGGCAAACCGGTGCGTGATCTTTTGCATATCGATGATCTCGCGACAGCATGCGAGTCGTTCGTGGATTCGGTGATCCGCCACGGAACCTACAACATTGGCGGCGGACCGGCGAACGCACTTTCGCTGACCGACCTTGTAAAAAAGCTGGAAGAGGTTTCCGGCCTGCAGGCCGTCGTCTCGAATGAAGCCGCTCCCGATCCGGTCCCGATGAATTACATTTCCGACATAGGCCGCGCAAGTCAGGAATTGGGCTGGGAACCGCAGATCTCTCTGGAAGAAGGTTTGAAAACGCTTTTTTGATTTTTGGTTTCCCGCAAAGACGGAAAGTCGCAAAGTCTTGAGCTTGTCTTGAACAGATCTAATGAGAATCGTCATACAGGGAACGAATTGGATCGGCGATGCGGTTATCTCGATCGCGGCTTTGCGGGAGGTTCGGCGAGTTTTTCCGGAGGCATATATTGCTCTTCATACGCGGTCGTGGGCTGAAGGTATCTTTTTGGATGCCGAGTTTCTTGACGAGATCAGTACCTATGAACACACGGGTTCGAAACTCACGAACTGGTTTGTGCGCGGCCGGAAACTTCGTCGAGGGCATTTTGACCTCGCTGTACTTTTTCCTAATTCGTTCGAATCTGCATTGATGATGAAATGGGCGGGAATTCCGCGCCGGTTTGGTTATGCAACCGATGCCCGAAGCAGCTTGCTCACCGATGCCGTACCCGTGCCGGAATGGAAAAGCTCTCGTCACGAGGTGTTTTTTTTTCTGAATCTGGTAGAACAAGTTGAGAAGGCTTTGCGAAAAAGCGGGCCGTCTGAAAAGTCCGAGCCGAAATTGGAATTGACGGTCTCCGCGGGACGACGTGAGCGGGCAAGAGACATTTTGCGGGCCGCGGGTGCGGACCTTAAAAAACCTACGATCGCCTTAGGCGTCGGCTCGACGAATTCTCGCGCAAAGCGATGGCCGGCCGCTGATTTCGCTTCGTTGACTGATAGTTTGAGGACCCAACTCGGGGCTAACGTCGTCCTTCTCGGTTCAAAAAATGAAGGCGATGTCGCCGCTTCGGTCGCCGGCCTCGCGAAACAGCCGCCGATCATTCTCACCGGTAAGACGAATCTCGAAGAAGCGACGGCGATCCTGAGCGAGATAGATCTGTTCATCTCGAACGACATGGGCCTGGCGCACATTGCTCCGGCGGTGGGAACGAAAACGCTTGTGATCTTTGGGCCGACCGACCCTGTGACAACGGCCCCTTTCTCGCCGCTTGCCCACGTGATCCGCGAACCTGTCGAATGTTCGCCGTGTATGCTTCGCGATTGCCCCATCGATCATCGAT
>JBDTZW010000192.1:0-2989 GCA_040004905.1 Acidobacteriota bacterium | reverse complement strand
GACAGGCAAGCATTGTCGAACTGAAGTATTTCGGCGGAATGACTCTCGATGAAACGGCGCAGATACTGGGCATATCAGCGGTCACGGTAAAGCGCGATTGGAATATCGCGAGGGCCTGGCTGCGTGCACAGCTCCAATGAATAGGCTTTGCGGTCGGGCCGCTTTCGGCATATATTGAGTTTGTTCACTCGGACCCGCTTCTTCCACTTTTGATCGACCTGCCCGTTGTCCCCGGCAACGGTACAGAATTGTTTTACTCCCAAAGGAGATCGCAACAATGGCTCAAAAAGAATGGACAATATTTATCTACATGGCCGGTGATAACAACCTTGCCGTGGATATGGCCTACGCCATGGAACAGATAAAGGGTGTTGCCGACGAGAGTATTGACAGCCCAAATCTTTTCGTCTATTACGACGGCAACTCGCCTTCGATCCCGACGCTCTATTGCGATTTTTCTGATCCTCAAAATCCGAAATATGTCCGTTCGTTCAAGGTGCCGGATAAACTGCTTCCGGTCCCCGAAAAGATGAACGAAAATGCGGCTGACAAGCGGTCGGTCATTAATTTTGTTGATTGGTGTTTAAACAAGATCGAGGTGGAAAATGATGGCGAGATCTCATACGGCCGCCGTGCAAATCGTTACGCGATGATCTTTTCGGGACATTCCCTCGGATTTCAGGATATCGGCTTGTTCCGCGACGAAACCTCGGGTCGATCGATGAAGATGTCGGACCTTTATTTTATGCTCCAAAGACTGGTGAGCACTAGGGACGAACTCGAGCATGACGTCAAAGGCCTGGGATTCCCGCCGGACGAGAAAGCTCGTGAAACTACTGTTCTGCTCGGTCAAAAGATCGACATGCTTGGATTCGACAGCTGTGTCATGGGCATGCTCGAGGTCGGCTATCAATTTAACTATGTGGCGAAGACAATGATTGCCTCCGAAGGGAGTGTTCCGAGCGCGGGATGGACTTACGCAAAGATCCTGGGAAGTCTGGCCCGCGAGAACAAGGATCTCCCTTCTGAAAAGGTTGTGGAACGTTTTGTTACCGAGTTTGTTAAAAGTCAGGATTCCTACACTGTCGGCGGCGTTTCGGTCGACATGGCCGCTTGGGACCTTTGTTGCTTGACCGATCTTACCAATGCTTTCGATGCTCTTTCCGGATCGCTGATCGATTGCTTTGCGGATGAAACGAGCCGGATCTACCGGCAGATGGCTCGCGTTATTCTGCAGGTACATTGGCAGTGCCAGTCGTACATGTACGATCAAAATATCGACCTTGGGGATTTTTGCGAGCTGCTTGATAAGGAATGCGGTTTGGTTGCTAACGAACTTGGAACGGGGGATGATCTCGCGATCCTAGCAAATGTGCAGAAAAACTGCCGCGATGTTGTGACCAAACTCGAAGCGGCCGTGATACTTAGCGGTTTTAGCGGCGGCGAATACCAATACTCAAATGGAATGTCGGTGTTTTTCCCTTGGTCGCGAGAGGGTTATGAGGTTTCGAGAAAAAACTACGAAAGCCTCTGGTTCGCGAAAGACGCCACCAATAGAAAACTCTACTGGAGTGCATTTTTGAAGAAATATCTAAACGAAGTTGCTTTGCGCAAATTCGAACCGCCCACCGCAGACACCGGAGCCCATAAATACAAATATTTTTCCGGTATTAGTTTTGATGAAAGAACCAGCGAAGCGGGCATTTCGGGCGCTACGGCTTCAAAGATGGCTGGTCACGAAGGCTCGAAGATGGCTGGCCACGAAGGTTCGAAGATGGCTGGTCACGAAGGTTCGAAGATGGCTGGTCACGAAGGCTCGAAGATGGCTGGTCACGAAGGCTCGAAGATGGCTGACGGTGGCAGCTCCTATGCCTTCTTCGACAATTTGAAGCTTTTTAAGAACATTGAAAGTAGGTGGAATATTTCCGGGTTTACAAAAAAACCGGAAACAGAACGTTAGGTAGATTCGTTCCGTAAAGAGTTCACTGACTTTCCAGCCTCGTTCAGATCTTTACGCATTCACCGCGTTTCAGGAATTGCCCGTCACCCGCTTTCCCTGCATGCTCGCCGTTATCGATAACGACGCGGCCGCGGGAAAGTACGGTCTCGACCTTGCCCTTCATTTTCCAGCTTTCGTAAGAACTGTAATCGACGTTCATGTGCTCGTTTTCGACGCCGAAGGTGTGTTCTTTTTCGGTATCGAAGATGACGATGTCGGCGTCGGAGCCGACGGCGATCGTGCCTTTTTTGGGAAAGAGGCCGAACATCTTGGCGGCGGCGGTCGAGGTCAGTTCGACAAACCGGTTGAGTGAGATACGTTGCTCGACTACGCCGCCGTTGTAGATAAGGTTCATGCGGTTTTCGACGCCGGGAGCGCCGTTTGGGATCTTTGAGAAATCGTTTTTACCAAGTTCCTTCTGTTCTTTCATGCAAAACGGGCAATGGTCGGTCGAGATTACCTGTAGGTCGTCCATCTTTAGGCCTTTCCACAGCTCGGCCTGATTGTGTTTTTCGCGCAGTGGCGGCGTCATCACGTACTTCGCCCCTTCGAAGTCGTCGCCGTAATCTTCGATCGAGTGGAAAAGGTACTGCGGGCAAGTCTCCGCAAAGGCAGGAATGCCGCGATCTCTCGCCTGCCTCACTTGGTTGAGCGCGTCGGTGCAGCTCAGGTGAACGATGTAAACCGGCGACTCGGCCATTTCAGCGATAGCGATAGCGCGATGAACGCCCTCGGCCTCGGCGATGGTCGGCCGCGTGAGAGCGTGATATTTCGGAGCGGTTCGACCATCGGCTAAGAAGCGCTTTATGATCTCGTTGATGACGATGCCGTTCTCCGCGTGCATGCAGATGAGGCCGCCGCGTTGACCGGCTGCCGACATCGCGCGAAAGATCGTCGCGTCGTCCGCCAGAAACACGCCCGGATACGCCATGAACAGCTTGAACGAAGTGATCCCCTCGTCCATCAGCTTGTACATCTCCTTCTCATCGC
>JBDTZW010000449.1:0-31827 GCA_040004905.1 Acidobacteriota bacterium | reverse complement strand
ACTGCCCCCAGGTTGCCGCTCCGTATGCATTCAAACCTTCGCCGCTCGTCATTTGTAGCTCGGATCTAAAAAAGAAAGAGGTGTGCGGATTGATCAGCAGAAGCGCGTGATGATCGACGGTGTTCGACGGCGCGATGGCAATGCCGTTCGAGCCGGACGGCTCCCGGAAAGGATCGTCTTTACCGACATCGGTTTCTACCAACCCGTCGCCCGAAGCCGGTGCCACCCGTCCAATCGAGGCGGGGAGTATTTTGGGCACAGAGCCTCGACCATAGAAATCCTTGAGACCCTCGAGGCTGACTGACTCGATATCGCCGCCGATGCTGCCTTCGCTAAATGTGAGGGCCATCCATGGCTCGAATTTTGTGATCACTCGCGGATGAATGTCTGGATGTTTGGCGAGATAGAAATTCAGGCCGTCAGCCCAGGCCGTCATGAGAACTTGAAGCCACGCAGGGCTCGCCGTATATTTCGCCTTCATGTCGGCCGGATCGATAAAGATCTTCATCCGCAGATCGCGCAAGATCGCCGATTCGCCTTCGGCCTCGGCAAGACGGCCCATCGAGTTCAGGTAGTTGGTTTCTATGCGATTAAAATCATCCTCGGCCTGTGCATAGATCATCCCGAAAACGGCGTCAGCGTCGGTCTTTCCCGTGACATGCGCGATGCCCCAATTATCACGGACGATAGTTACGTTCTGAGCCTGACGCTGCCAACGCGTCAACTCCGTCTCTCTTTTTTGGGCTGCAGCCGCGAACAAGACCAGCGGACAAACAACGATGATCAGGATCGCTCGAATAATGTAGGAACTCATAATCTACTGGTCCTCAGCTTCTGTTTTTGGATCTTCCGGTGCAGTTCTCGGCGTGCTTCGCCCGACACCCAGGTTGTCGTAATTCAAGATCGCGTTAAAGAGCATTGAGAAACTGCCGTGGGTTTCATGACGCCACATTGGATTGTTCGCAAACATGACCACATGGCCGCGGCCGACGGGAACATCGACTACGGCCGGTTTTCCCGCTAGTTCGGAACCTCCAGCGAGCATGCCGCTAACGAGCAGGTCCTTTTCGGCGGCGAACCGGAGCACAATGCGCGGCCGCGTTTCGGGCGGCGGAACGTTGGCCGGATCGGGCGTCGGGGCGGGCGAAATTGGAGTCGGCGGCCTTCCCTGGACGACATCCGGGTCGTCGGTCGTCCCGCGTCCGCTCGGCCGTCCGGTCATTGGCAGCTGGCCAGCTCCACCACCGCCTCCACCTCCGCCAGGGCCGCCCAAGGTGGCGACCTGGAGTATCGGCGATTGGTTGAAATAAACGGCGAGGCCTTCGTCGTAGCCATAGGCGATCGGGCTCCGGCGGTCGGCAAAGACGGCGTTGTAAACGGCCCCGCGTGCCTGCAATTGACGAGCATCCTGGATCGAAACGCCGGCCGTTATCCCGAAATCGATCGGGAGCGAAGCGTTATCAGCCACAGTAATAAACAGCCCCCCGGATGCGATGAACGCCTGTAGATTAGCGACACCTTGGATACCGAGGCCGCCGCGGATATCGTCGGTCTGATCGGGCGACATACCGAAGTTCGGCGTCACGTCCGACTTTTTCCAAGGGATCGCTGCTTCCTTTTCGCTGAATGTCGCTTGGCCGCGAACGATGTTCTGGGCATTTGTACGTATTGGGCCGAACAGGATCACATCGTATTTGTCACGCAGATTGGATGTTCGTCCGACCGATTGATCGGAAATGTAATCGTACGGGATCCCGAGCCGGTCAAATTCGACGCGGTACCAGCCCTCGTCTTGCGTGTTAAGCCATGTATGAACGATCGCGATCCGCGGAGTGCCGATCGGATGGTTGGCGACATCGGGCAGTTTGTCGACTGCGATCGCGGTCAAACCGAGGTCGGCGGTTTCTTTTGTTAATCTGGCCGCTAGATCGACGGGATTGCCTTCGGCCTTGATGATGTACGTTCCCGCATTGAAATTTTTATCTCCGATCTTGAATGCAGCTTCTGCCGACCCGAACTTAATGTCCTTCAAACGAAAACGCAATTGGGCGATCGCGCTTTCGGCAGTGTGATTGACGACGAAACCGGCAGTTCCGGTCCCTTCGACTTTGCCTGCTATTTTTATCGGTCCATCGGTCAACGTCATCGCGGCGTTGAGTATTTTCTCATCCTTGACACGCACCGTTTTTACGTTATGAAGCGGACCAAGCGTCCAACCCGTGTCGTCGTACGGACGCGGGTCGTTGACGTTGTAATATTGCGTATCGAGGAGCATATCCGCCATGCGCGAATACGGCTGGTCCATCCGGACCACATAACTGCCGGCGGGGAACTTCCCTTCTTTAATCTCGACGTCTTTGGTCAGCCGCTGGACCTCGCAGCCCTGAAGTTTCAATAAATTGATAAGTTCGGCCGCCTCGACCGGTCGCGTATCACCTGACGGAAGCACGTATGCGGCGGGGCCTTCGGTATGGGCCTTGGCGACGGAGCGCTTGCTCTTGAGATAAAAGTTACCGAGGAAGCGTTCCTTATTGAGACCGACGTAGTTCATTGCAAGCAGGATCGCGCTTTCCTGCATGTTGATATTGTTTCGGATCGACCATTTTACGCGCGGCAGCGGCGGATTCGGCCGGAACCAATCGCGGGTGGATTCGGCCGTAACGACGCGGTCCTGCGTATCGGCCCCGCCATTGCCAAACGTCTCGTAAAATCGTCCGATCGAATTGTGGCCGTTGGCCACGTAGAACATATAGTTCGGCGCCCAACCGTCATAAAATCCGTGCGTCCAAACGCCGGGAACACCGCGTTTCGTCATTTCCTCGATCTCGTAGTACGCGAGCGATTGCCATTCGTCAACCACGATCGGATCGAGCCAGGCGTTGTACGGACCAGTACCGGTCGAGGTGTAGAGGAACGGGACGGATTCGTGCAGATCATGAAGAACAGTCGGATGATATTCGAGGAACGCCGCCATCTGATTTCGTGACAATGCCAGAGCCATGCCGAGCGAATCGCGGTTGTTGTCGTGCGCCACGTATTTTCCCCAGTAGATCAATCCGGGCGCGCGTTTGCCCTCGTTCGCTTTGCGGTATTTGTAGAGATCGACCATCGCGTCGCGGCCGTCAACCTCAAGCGTCGGCGTGATCATCACGATCACGTTCTTGCGGATCGCCTGGATCAGCGGCGTATCCTCGACAGCGAGCCGATAAGCCATTTCCATCAGCATCTCGGGACTTCCTGTCTCGGTCGAGTGGATCGAACCCGATGCCCAATAGATCGCCTTGCCCTCGGCGATGAGCTGCTTTGCGACGTCGTCGTTCGTCGTCCGCGGATCGGCAAGTTTCGCCGTTATCTCCTTGTAACGGGCAAGCTTCGCGAGGTTGGTCTCGTCCGAGATGACAACCAGCATCTGCTCGCGGCCCTGCTCACTTTTTTCCGGCGCGCTAAAAACCTTTACCCTCGGACTCGCTTTTTCCAATTCGCGATAATAGCGATATTGATCGGCCGTATAGGTAAGCTTTCCGGGTGTGCCGATAGGGTAACCGAGGATCTTTGCTGGACTTGGCACCTTTGCCGAGAGAGGCAGGTGATCGACGATCTCGGTCAGAAACATCTTGTCGGTGGTGTTCTTTAGTATCGAGTCGGTGTAATCCTTATCCACAGGCGGCGGGGCTTTGGGAGGAACTTGGGCAAAACCGGCCACACACAGGACCAACAGAAAAGCAGAGACAACGAGACGCTTCATTATGAATGATTCTCCTTTGGGTTCGTTTTGCAGAGAGGCAAAGCGACTTATAACCGAAAATTGGCCTTTTGAACTGACGAGATTGTATCAAAACCTTTAGGCAAAATCCGAAATGATGGCAAGAACTTACAACCTTTCCCGGTATTTTTCGTAAATTACGTCGAAAGCACGATCTCGTTGTTAACACTTTGGCCGAAAGGCTCGTCTTTAATATCGGCTTAAGCAGCAAAAAAGCCACGTAGCAAAAAAGGGCGATGAGCGGACGGCACTGTCAATTTCGCTCATTCTCAGCGGTCGAGTTTTTCCGTTCATCGTCTTTTTTACAAAGAATGCCTGACACCGAAATGACCAGCGATCTGTTTTTGTTCGCAGGACGCGGCGGAGAAAAATCCGCGGCTTCGCGGCTGGTCACGCCCGCGGCCCGGTTGGTCGAACGTATTCGGGCCGGCGAGGAGGAGGCATTCGGCGAGCTTTACAAAGTGTTTGCCCCGATGGTCCACGGCATTGTCCTTGCCCGTCTGCCGCGTGACGAGGTTGATGACATTGTGCAGGACGTTTTTATCGCGGCGTATAAGAATCTGAGCAGTCTTCGCGACGATAACGCGGTCGGTGGATGGCTGGCGATGATCGCCCGAAACCGAGCAACCGAATTTTTCCGGCAAGCGAGGCAGACCGAGGAACTGATCGAGGCAACCGACACGCGAGGCGATTCACGTTCGCGAGCCCGCGAGATACTTTCGGCGATCCGTTCGTGTCCGGAGGCTTATAGGGACACACTCGTTCTACGGCTGGTCGAAGGAATGACCGGCCCCGAGATCGCCGAACGAACCGGCCTGACACCGGAATCGGTCCGTGTAAATCTGCATCGCGGAATGCGTCTGCTCCGGCAAAAGCTGGGAATTGAGGTTTAGTGATGAAGGAAGATTATCTCTGGAACAAAACAGGTAGCGACACCGGGATCGAACAGCTCGAAAACGCTCTTGCGCAATTTCGCTTCAACGCGACCGAGCCGCCCACATTACCGGCGAAGATCCTCGCGTTGCCGGAAAAGCGATCTTACGGGTTTTTTAAGCTAGGTCTGGTTTTTGCGGTTTCGCTTGTTGTCGTCGGTTCAATCGTTTGGATGCGATTCACAACGATAAATAGTTCGGCGGGTTTTGGCGACTCGGCGAAGCAAAGCGAAGTCCGGGATGTACCGGTCTCTATCCCGGCCGTCGATTCTAAACCGGCGATCGATTCGGGGCCACGCGAAAAACATTTCGTGCGGACTGTGCAGCCTGTACGAATTGCGGCTAGGCCCATACGCATCGTTGCCGGAAGATCGCAGATCAAAACTCAGCCCGAGAAACTCACGCGAGAAGAAAAATACGCGTACGGCCAGCTGATGCTGGCGCTGGCGATAACCAGCAACGAATTAAAAATTGTAAGAGACAAGATCAATGGACGCGAAGAGCGAAATGCGGCCGATGATAGACAGAAATAAAGCATAGTAGGAGAAAAACCGTTATGAGATCGTTAACCCGCTGCTCGTTAAAATTGGGAATGCTGCTGCTCTTCGCGGCACCGTTGGCTATCCGAGCGCAAGACGCCCGTCTTCATTTTGAAAAGCTGAACGGGCTCGATACAAAGGCCCGCGACGTTGTCGAAGTAAACGTCGACGGCAAGGTGCTCGACCTCGCAAAACGCGTGCTGGCAAAGAGCAAAGACCCCGACGCCGTCAAGGTCGGTCAGGCCATCACGGGCCTTCAGGCGATCTATGTCCGGGCGTACACATTCGAGAACGAGAACGAATACAATCTCGGCGATATGGATGAGATCCGTTCTCAGCTTCAGGCCCCGGGCTGGACAAAACTCGCAAATGTTCGAAGCAAGAAAAACAACCAGAAGGTTGACGTTTACACGATGTTTAGCGGCGATGTGATGAGCGGCGTTGCCGTTGTCGTGTCAGAAGCGAAAAGCATCGCGTTGGTCAACGTTATCGGTCCCATCGATATCGACATGCTGGCCGAGCTCGGGGGAAGGCTCGACATTCCGCGCATGGATATCGACATCACCGGCAGCAAGGACAAACCAAAAAATTAGAAACAGGAGGCAGCCATGTTCAGAAAAAACAATATATTGACCGCTCTGGCTCTCTCCGTCATCGTTCTCTCGTTTGCGTCGGCGGCAACCGCGAAACCGACTGAATACGACATCGTCATCCGGCATTTAAAGGAGAAATACAAAGCGAAAAAAGTGGACGTTCCTTTCATGTCGCTTGCAAGATTAGTCGTCAACGTCGTTCGGCCCGCCGGTGTGAAAAGCTTTAAACTCACGCTCTTTAACGGGCTCGAGTTTTCACGGGAAACTCTCGACAGTGAGATGCAGGCAACTTTGCGCGAAACCTTTAGCCCGGAATGGACGCCGATACTTCGCGTCCGCTCCCGTCAGGGCCAGCAGGTCTACATGTATATGCGCGAATCGGGCAAGGACGTTAAGATCAATCTCGTAACGATCGACAAACAGGACGCCGCGGTAATCCGCGCCACATTTGATCCTGACAAGCTCGTCGAATTCATGAACAACCCAAAGATCTTTGGCATCTCCCTCGGCGATGACAAGCCGAAGGAAGATAAGCCTATCCAACCTGAATCGAAGCCGCCAGCCGCCTCGCCAGATCCAGTGAAGTAAAGGCCTCGCCCTATGCACGGCGGCGAGGCTTGCTTCGCCGCCTGCTTGCCTATTCGGCGGTTCCGCGTCAACATATCTTTCATGAAGGTCGCGTTTTTGATACTGGTTCTTTCGATGACAGCGGCGGCGCAGATCCCGACGATCACTAAGGCTCCTAAACTTGAAAAACCGCCGCCGGAAGTTGCACCGCCGTGTCCGCTTGCTCTTGCCCAAGCTCCGTCGTGGGGCGGCATCAAGCTCGGCATGACCGAGTCGGCATTTCAAAAGATCTTCCCGAAGATGCCGTTCATGGTGAACAAGATCGACATGCCTGACGATCCTGCATTCGACAAGCTCGACAGCATGATGTTCACATTTTATAAAGAACAGCTCGAGGAAATAACCGTCCAATTCGACCCTTCGCAGCACTGGGATAATATCGGCCAATTCACCGACGACCTGTCGGACACCTTGAAGCTGCCCAAGATGTGGACCGTTTCGGTCGGCACTGGAATGCTTGATTGCAAAGAATTTAGGGTGCGGGCGGTGAGCAGTCGTAATGAGATAAAACTACGCGACACCTTTGCCGCCAAGGCGATGCAAGCCGAAAATGCTCCCCCGCCGACAAAGGACGCGACCAAGCCCAGACCGACCCGGCCGCCGTTTTAGCCTGACATTTTACTGACGAGGATCCTTAACCACCCGCGGACGCGTAAATTCCGCGGGTTTGTTCGAGATCACGATCACCTTTTCCTCGACGACATTTTTTGCCGATTCGACCATTGGCTTGATTTTGCCGTCGTCGGACGGAAGCGTGCGGAGCGGGGCCACCGATGATTTAGAAGACTGTTTCGTGTCCTTTGCTTCAACATCCGAATTCTCGCTCGATGCCTTCTCGAAATACTTCACCTGCTTTTTCTTCGGCGCCGTTGACGGATTGGTCCTGCCAATTTGGGGCAAGGTTTCCTTCGCGACGGTGTTCGCAGACGGATCATCCGAATGTTCAGCCGAGGCGAATCGCCATACAGCGTTATTTCCGAACAAGAACAATGCTATCAACCCGATCATGCCGCCTCCGATCATGAGCGAACGGTACGGCCCGGCAGACCGCTCCCGCCTCGGTGGATAATACGCCGAGAGAATTGAATTGCTGGTATCGAGATCGGTCGTTTCCAGCGTATCGGTGTTTCCCAGGATGGTCGGGAAAAACGTGATCTCGCTCGACACTCGCTGTAGTGCTCTCGCGATCGGCACGCGCATCCGAACCGGTGGCGGTGGGTCTTCAACGAAAGGCTCTCGAGAAGGCCTAACGAGCGTGATCTCCTCCAGCCCTTCCGGTGCCGTCGCAATGCGTGTCGGCATCTCGGGGGCCTTTTCTTGCACTGCCTGAACAACCGGGATCTCCTTCGGCACTTCGGCAACGGCCGCTATCTCTTCCAGTTTCTGCTCCAGCGCCGGAGCTCGCCCTTTTACATTTTCAAAGATCGGTTTCGCGAGACTTTCGCTCGCCATAACTTCTACGACATCCCCTATCGATGGAATGTCGTCCTCGGGCTGTTCCCATTCGATCCTCGTCGGCTCGCGGCGGACAGGAGCGGCTTCAAAAGACGAAGCGAACCGATGTCGGAGCTTCCTTCGCCACCGTTTCAGCCGTGAGCGGCTAGTCTTGATGGCCTCCGGCTTCACGTCGACGGCTTCGTAAGCAACGATCACGGAAACAGGGAGCTCATCGAGCAAGACCGACGGCTCGACCACCTCGAAAGGCAGCGGCGTTAAATCTGCCTGGGCCGCCCGCCTTAATGCGATTGTCGGCATAACCCCTGCGGGCGGCGGGGTCGAAACATGAGTGGCGAGCTGCTCAATATGCCGAAGCTGCCGTGCAAAAGCGTTTGCCGACGACTGCCGCTTGTCGGGCCGTTTGTTAAGCGATTCGGTAAGGGCGTGCGTGACCAGCATTCGCAGTTCAAAATCACCGATCCATATCTCGCGCGGCCGCTCGCTCTTGTGCTTTTCGATCAGGCCGACAGCTTTTGAGGCGTCGAACGGTGGAGTACCCGACAGCATTTCATAAAGAACGACGCCTAGGCTATAAACATCGCTCTTCGGACCAGGCTCCTCGCCCGCGCATTGTTCGGGTGAGAAATATCGCAGCGAATCGAGAGCCGTATCGATCGTGAATTTATCCGAAGTGATCGAATGTCCGACGACGCTACCAAAATCGATATTCGTGATTTTCACCACCAGTCGGCCCACAGCATCGGTTATCAGGACGAGATTCGCCGGACTGACCGCTCCATGCGTCAAACCCACGAGATGGATCGCGTTCAGAGCCTCAGCGGCCCGACGAACGATCTCGATCGAGGTCATAAGCTCAGGCAGACCTGCTTTAAGAAACTCGCGGACCGTTTGTCCTCCAGTGTCTTCCGCAACGACGTAGAGCTCGCCGGTTGCCAACGTACCGGCCTCGTAAATATCAGCCACCGCCGGGTGAAAAAGGCCCGAGGCGATCTTGGCTTCATTCACGAATTGCTCCGCGTTGTGAGCAGCATGGATCTTGACCACGCACGATCGGCCCGACCCCGTGTGACGCGCATGATAGCTCTCGCCTTTTGCGCCTGAATCCTGCAGCACTTCCAGGCAGTAACCGGCAATGATGGTTTCACAACTGCCTTCGTCTAGATCGGAGAGAGCGGGATGGCTTTCGTCGGCGCACGAAAAAACGTCGGTGTCGTAACACCGGCAGCAAACGGAACAAACTCTCATGCTCTACCCCCCAACGACCCGAGAAAGACTTCAGGCCGATCAAAAACTACAGGTTCAATGCTGTGGGCACTATTGTTTGGAATTTTATCCAGCTATGGGCTTAGAATTCCCCGGAGAGAGGTGCTCGCTTGTTTTTTCAAACTGTACTTATTAGTTACTACTTTAAGCAGTTTAAGTCAAGATTTGCCGCAGGTCGCTGCGCCCGACCCTTCGCAAGGCACCGATGTTCCTCCCGGAGGACAACTCAAAATGCGGTGACGTCCCCTTTTGCGCAAAATCCGCCTCCCAGATGGGTCATAACAGATCGGAGGAGCTGGATCAGCGGGTAAAAAAATGGCTGGATTTCGAGCCTCGAAATTCGATTTAATTTCTTTCTTTGCGGGGATAAATCGGAATGCTTAAATGAGCGGATTAAACGGTCGCTTAGGAATCTGGGCGATTTGCTCGATATGACGTGGTTTTCTCGAAATGACGTGGTTTGCCGGCCCGCTTGAAAACCGACTGGAGCCGAGCCAAAAATCTTTGCAATTTCCGCCTAAGCCACCGACCTACGCCGCTCGCTCGCCGACGGCTTCGTTGGGCGTCGCCTATACCCGCTCACATGCCTATCACGACGCCGAGTCCGCTAACAAACGGCGATTCGCCTTCTCCGACGGGATACCGACCTACTGACAACTGATCAGCATACCTGGTAAGCTGAACCTATCTCGACCACTTTGCCGGCTCTGAAGACGATCGTGGTCGTTCCGGGACCGTCGGGGTCGCTCATGTCGTAGTGCCATGCAAGACCGCCGTTGTCGGTGCGTTTATCTACCCTGTATTTTGAGCCGAGTTTTGCCTTCACGGCCGCCTGAGTATCGCCGACCCTAACGCCCGAAACTATCCACTTTGCCGAGGTCACGTAGAAGGTTTTTACTTCGAACGTCTTTCCGCCCTTGCTGTCGCCGTCCATCATGTAAAACGACAGGCCTGCGTATTCAACCGTCTTTTCGCGACCGCCGATGCATCCTTCACTCTTCGGTCTCCCGTCTTTCGAAGGCTTGCCAAAGGCTTTGATGATCTGCGCATAGGTTGAATCGAGCCCGATCGAGCCGTTGACCTTGAGTTTCGCGGGGTTGACCTGGGCAAAGGTTATGGCCGAAGCCAGAAGTACGAGCGCAACTGTGGTTGTGAGCTTTAACATATAAACTTTGACGGTGATGTCGCGGAACTTTTGCGGGAAGAAGAAAGCTATTCGAAGAACCTTCGCTCGCTAGCACATCATATATCCCGAATTAATCTCGACCACCTTTCCTTTTTTGAAGACAACTGTTGTCGCAACGTCTGCGTCATCATAGCCCCAGGAAATACTGCCGGAGCCAGCGACGCGGTCAACGGTGTATTTTGTGCCGAACTTCGCTTTCACGATGGCTTGCGAATCGCCGATCCTTAGGCCCGATACTGCCCATTTCGCCGAAGTGACCGAAAACGAGGCCAATTCGAAGGTCTTTCCATCTCGGGTATCCGCAAAATAAAGGCCAAGCCCGGCATAATCGGTTGCCTTTTCTTTCCCGCCGATGCATGCCGCAAATTTCGGTTTCCCGTCATGGACCGGCCGGCCAAACGCCTTGACCACCCGGGCGTAGGTGGAAGTCAGCCCGATCAATTCGTTGATCTTTAACTTGGCTGGGTTAATCTGCGCGAAGCTGCCAGCGACTGTCAGAAACAAGAGAGCAATCGTCGTTGTGAGCTTTAACATGACGTGTTGACGGAAGAGTAAGACATTTTTGCCCGCAAACAAACAAAAAGAGGATTTCCGCATAGACGCGGTTTACACAAAGAAAAAGACGGGCAAGCCCGTCTCTAAACTATGTCGGGCGAGCCGTACACAAAGCTACCGTTCCCCGATCGGGACGTATTTCTGATCGCGGGCCCCGATGTATTCGGCTCTCGGTCGTATCAGTTTGTTGTTGCCGTATTGTTCGAGTATGTGGCCGGTCCAACCGGAGATACGGCTGACGGCGAAGATGGGCGTGTATAGGTCGAGCGGGATGCCCATCAGGTAATAGGTCGAGGCTGAGTAAAAATCGACATTCGGGAACATTCCCTTTTTGTCGTGCATGATCTTTTCGATCTTCTCAGACATCTCGTACCACTTTGTGACACCGGTCTTTTCGGCCATTTCCTTCGAGTAACGGCGGAGCCATGTGGCACGCGGGTCTTCGGTCTTGTAGACTGCGTGGCCGATTCCCATGATCTTGCGTTTTTCGGCAAGAGCTTTATCGACCCAGGCGTCGACCTTATCGACGTCACCGATCTCGATGAGCATTTTCATCACGTTAGTGTTCGCGCCGCCGTGCAGGGGGCCAGCCAGGGCAGCAATTCCCGCTGTGACGGCACCGTACATTCCGGCCAGGGTTCCGGCTACAACACGGGTTGTGAATGTGGACGCGTTAAGCTCGTGGTCGGCGTGAAGGATCAGGCAGACGTCGAACATGTGAGCTTCGTGCTCATCGGGCTTTTCGCCGCGAAGCATGTAAAGGAAATTTTCGGCGATCGAAAGATTCGGGTCAGGTGCGATCACTTCTTTGCCGTCGCGGATGCGTCCCCACGCGGCTGAGATCGTTCCGATCTGTCCCGATACGCGGACGGCCGCTTTCACAGCATGATCGCGGTCGGTGCCGTGGCCGTTCTTGTCGTAAAAATCGAGCGACGAGACGACCGTACGGAGAACGTCCATCGGGTCGGCGTCCTTAGGAAAGCTCTTCATCATCGCGACCACTTCCGCCGGCACTTCGTAGTTTCGGCGAAGACGCTCTTTTAATTCATTGAGCTCATCCGCTTTCGGCAAACGGCCGTTCCAAAGCAAAAAAACGACCTCTTCAAAGGTCGAGTGTTCTGCCAGATCGTGAATGTCGTAGCCCTGATAGATCAAGATCCCCAGCTCGCCGTTCACATCGCCGATCGAGGTGTGGGCCGCAACGACACCTCTCAGTCCATCCGAGGCGGCGGTTGATTCTGTTCCAGTACTCATTGTGTTTTCCCCGTTGTCTTTCCGAATCCAGACCAGACTCGATTTTATCGAATGCAATGGGTCCATACAAGCGGCGACGAAGTTAATTGGGTATACCAACCGAAATTCAGGAAAAAAAAGCTGCGACCAAGAAAACTTGCCGCAGCCGACTCAACCTGTGCGGCGCCTGACGACCGCCTAGGAGCAAAAACTATCTGATCTGGATCTCGTATCCGGTTCGCACGCGGATCTGCTGATTTCGGTTGAGCTCGATATGCTTGCCGCGCTGAATTACGACCGCTCCGACCCCGAATGCGGCTCCGACCCCGGCTCCTACAGCGGCTCCCACGGGTCCTCCTGTTAACGCCCCAATGGCGGTTCCGGCTCCGGTAGCTGCTCCGACCTTGACGATATCGGGCTTCATCGAGCTTTTGCCGACGGCGGTGCCTTCATTATCGACGCGGCGGACATTGTCGCCCTTGACGGGCATTACCTCGGTCAGCATTGCGTTGAAATTCGCCCAGCGTTTCTCGTTCAAGACGATCCGGTCAAACGAAAGCGTAAGTTCCGAGCGTCTCTTTAGACGGCCCGGCTTGGTGATCTTGTCGACGCGGCCCTCGACGATCGCTCCGCTTATCTCAACCGGCGAGACGATCCTGGCGGTGAACTTATCACCTGCTTTGTTGCGTACCGTGCTGAGGTCGTCCTGGAGCTGGAGGACGAGGTCCGTGTCTTTAAGGATAATTACCGTGGCGTCGCTCGTAGGATTGTATGACGTCTGCTGGATCGTCGCCCTCGTATCTGTTTGCTGGCTAATGTCGCTTGCTGGTGTGGCAACGGCTGCATCCGTTGCTTTCGGGGCACGCCGCACCAGAGTCTGCGGCAGACTGGAATCAAAGGACTTCTTCTCGAATCCGCCGTTGTAGCCGCTGATGAAACCTTGCTGATAGCCGTCTTTGTAGTCGTCGATCGACCCATAATCCTGATTAAAGGCGCGCGTCCCATCGCTGTAGTCGCTGTGCTTGGCGTAATCCTTGGCGAGTTTGTCGATCGTG
Organism: Acidobacteriota bacterium; assembly: GCA_040004905.1. GTDB lineage: Bacteria > Acidobacteriota > Blastocatellia > Pyrinomonadales > Pyrinomonadaceae > OLB17. The sequence continues at coordinate 18,623 of JBDTZW010000449.1, read as the reverse complement.
TCCTGGTATCCAGCCATGTAGCCGTCCGAATATCCGGTACGATAGCCGCGTTGGAGCGCGATCCTCGTGTCCTGAGCTATTACGCGATGAACCCCGAGGGCCAGATACGATACAAAACCTACTGAAAAAATAAGACCCAGGCTCAATAAACCTCGAGTTAGCTTCATTTGACCTCCATTGTGCGCGGTTTGCCTTAAAACAAGAAATGATTTGTCCACATAGAGTTATACACAAATGCTTAACGAATTACAAGAACTTTTTAGCGATTGCTTAAGATTTTTCTGAGAATGGGTATTGTGTGTGGTGATCCAAATGTACGATTGGTCCGATTATTCGGGCTTTTTGCGTGATGGCCTTTTGAAAAAAACGGCAGCGAATCCGGAGGGAATTCGCTGCCTAGCTGCTATCAGGAGGAGAGAACTTAAAAGCTTTTACGGAAGAGATACGACGCCCGGATAAAGAACGTATTCTGATTGAGGCCGATACGGGGCACATAGTCGCCCGAATAGGGGTTAAAGCCATTGTATGTAAGGCTGTTGTTATAGCCCACGTAAAATGCAGTGCCCGGGTTGGGATTCCAGCCAAAAAGAAACTGTCCCGCGATTTGAGAGCTAATCGACTCGTAATCAATTCTGGTCCGAACGAAGACAAACCGGGAAAACTGATAGGTCGAACGTAGCGTGAAAATATTCGTGTCATAGGCAACCTTACCGTTGTCGTGCCTGGTCAACTGGCTTTTCGTATAATCGAGCGAAATGCGAAGCGGATCGATCGGCTTGTATTGAAACCCAAACTGAGAGTCGAATTGGTAGCCCGGCCCCGGATCGAGTCCCGGCTCCGACAAAGTCGCACATGAGGGAGACGGTTTCGGGTCGTTCCCGCATTGCGTAAGTTGATCAATATACGCGAGATAGGCGGGACTTCGCCGGGGATACCGAATGCCGGAGCCGAAATCGTAGTCCATTGCCCCAAACATCGAGCCGACGAATCCGTAGAAGTTGAACTGTTTGTTGACAGTCTTATTGAAGTTGACACTGAAATAAGGGATCTGCGTTGATCGCGTTGGTGCACCAAAGAACCGTCCTGTCGGACTGGCTGCGCCAAACTCCTCCTGGTAATCCCTTTCAAATTGGTCGCCTGACTCAACATTAATGAACCAACTCCCTTGCAGCTGCAAATTCATGTTTGCACCAACAAGGGCGTATTGCGGACGGCCCGCCCAATCGAATGTGTAGCGAACAAATTGGTTCGTATCCAGTCGGATCACTTTCGCCTTCGGTCTGGATTTGGTACTCAGCCGATTGGCGAAAAAATACTGATTTGTGTTAGTACGACGCGTAAACCCCGAATCCGCTCGATAGTCGCTTGTCCGTCCAAAGGCTTCTGCATACCAGCCATGCGTGTCCTTGGTGTAGTCGAGACTCCAGAAATAGCCCAGTCCGTTCCCGGTACGATAATTGAAAGAATTGCTGTCAAATTCGTAGAAGTTCTTTCGAGAATGCGTCCCAAGCGCCTGAAAGGTCATTACTGTGGCATCATTCAGCTTGAATTTGCCGTCAAATCCGCCAACGTAGTTGCGATTCTTCGGGAAGATCCTTGTCGTGCTGAAAAAACCGATGTCGTTATTTTTTCCAAAATCTCGTTTTAGCCTTAATACGCTGAAAAAAGCATTCTTATCGAGAAATTGATCTATCGGACAGCGGACGAACGGATTGTTTGTTTGATCACGAAGACATTGTGTGTTCTGAGTGCGTTCGTCCTCAGAGTAGTTTCCCGGGGCATTATCGGAAGCCGCCAGAAATCCGAACGTCGTTCGGCCCATCTTGCCAGTAAGCTTTGCGGCAAAATCGGGGTCGACGATGGTTCGTGAATAGAAAGGTTGCAGAGGCGAATCGAAAATATCCTTTCCTTCTAAAAAGAAGGGACGTTTTTCGTCAAAGAAGATCGGAAATCTCTGGTTGGCGGAAACCACGGGAGCGTCGGCTTCGATCTCGGCAAAGTCCGGGTTGATGGCTGCGTCGAGAGTGACGTTCGGCGAAAGCGTATATTTCAGGTTGACACCGATATCAGGTTTTATGGGATGGTTTACAAATCGACCGGCAGCTATCTCTCGCGCAGCGAGACGATCTCCCGTTTGACTGACCGTAACGCTGGGAGCTATCTCGAGCGTTCGCTCGTACTTGATCTCATCGAGGCCGGAGATCTTTCCGAATTTCACGAGAAAACCAGAGACATCGCGATCGTCGGGATACCATTGGTCGAACTCGTCGTTGAACCGGTCGATGTTTCGTGCAAAATTGATCCCCCATTTTTTGCCTTTCCCGGCCGTGTATCGAAGCGATTTGAACGGGATCTTTACCTCGACCGACCATCCCCAATCTTCGATCACGCCTTTTGATTCCATCACGATGTCGACGGTGAAGTCGGCTCCGTTTCCCTCCGTGTAGATGCCGTCCTGCTGAACGCCTAACGGGTTGAATCCGAGCACATATGCGCGCCGCTGATCGTCGTACGTATCGAGCCACAAACGAACATTATCTTCGCCAAATACTTCGTCGCGTTTTGCGACCGTGGCCCGGACCTTGTCCTTTTCGTCCCAGCATTTGAATGCGACGTAGAGGTTGTGCTCGTCGTACATCATGTAAGCGATGGTAGGCCGCGAAGGCTCGGTGTTATATCCGGGGCCGGTCTGATAAAAATCCTTAAAAACGGCGGCGGTCTTCCATGCCTCCTCATCGGGGCGGCCATCGATCGTTATTGGCGACGAAATCTTCGGGATATTAACCGGACGAGCCTTTTCGGGCGGAACCTCGACCTTGCCGCCGGTGCGCGGAGGCGCAGGGCTGGTCTCACTCGATCTGGTGTCCGCAGCTTTGGCGATAGAATTACCGTCGCTGGTGTTGGTCTGGGCATAAACCGAGGCTCCGAGGATGATCGTTAAAATTAGTGCGTAGAACGTTTTCATGACAGCATCCTTACGAGCGGGAGAATTTATAAATATAAATAGTTGTATATACGAAATGCGGCAGTTTCGCTGCTGACTAGAACGCAATTCCGGTCAGAAGGTTTCAAAAAGATGTTGTGAGGGCAATAAAAAATCCTCACATACATTTTTTTAGATCATTGGATCTAGTTGGTTGAAATTCCGGACGCGTTTCTAACCAGAAGATGGCCGTCGCCGAAATCGAAATTATAGGTCGGGCCACCCTTACCGATACGCCAGAGATCGTCTTTTTCCTTTACGAGCTTGACGCCGTCGGCATCAACATCCGTGTTGGACATAATGCCCGCATTTGCATCTTCGGGAAGAGTTAGCACGACGCTGCCGTCGCCGGCATCAGCGGAGAGCTGATCGAACTGGCCTTCGAGAAAGACGCTTCCCTGCTGCGTCTTCGCATTTAGCTGGCCATTAAATCCGATCACGCGAACTTGCCCACACGATGTCGCCAGGGTCATCTTTCCGTCGGAATCACGGACGTCGATCGATTCCTCGCCGCCGGTCAGATTGATCTCACCCGAAACGTTCTCGAGCCGGATCTCGCCGCCCGTGGTTATCTTAAGATTTGATCTTTTAGGGACAAAAACCTCAACGCGGGTTCGCGGAAGGTTGTTCCAGTCGAAGCCAGGGAAGGAATTATCGCTCTTTTTATTTACCTTAATGTAAACGGACGATTCGGTATGAGTTTCGGTCGAGACGACCTTGTCGACGTTTCGATTAGTGTCGAACTTAATAAGGGTATATTGAACCTCGGGGCGGTCCCAGCCTTTTACCTTAACGCTGCATCCTGGAGCATCGACCGTAACCATCGGGACGCCTTTTACGGGAATCGTGCTGCTTTTCTTTTCAACTCGCGGTACGGGAGGAATACGAAGGTCCGCCATGCTTGCTGCGACCTGGGCTTGAACCTTGGCCGCCGTCTCCATGCCGACCTGTATACTGCGTTGAACGTCCGCAGAGCTGATGACGTCAGCGGCTGTTTTCATAGCTTCCGCGTCGATCTTCATGAGCTCCGGCTGAACCTTTTCCATTTCCTTCTGCGCTTGCTTCATCGCGGCCGCTGTTTGCCGCTGAGCTTGTCTGATCGTAGCAGAAGATTCCTTTTGTGCTTGCTTGACCTGCTTTTGCGCTTCCTTGTTTATTTTGACGGTGTTGACAACCATCGAATCGTCATCGTCGTCGTTATCGTTGTCGTCCATGTCATCGTCGTCATCTTTGCCTTTTTGCTGAAGCAGGTTGGTCGCGGGGCTGGCGGTCTTGCCGTCCTTATTTCTGCCGATCGTCAGCGGGCCGTTGACGCTGGTCACCTTGACCTGGATCTCGCCCGATCCGAGGCGTCCATAGAGATCGCGGCCGACATACTTCCCTTTACGCACCGGTAATCCGAACTCGTTCGTAATATCGCCGTTGACCGAATCGGCCCTAAGCGTCGCGTTGGAATCCGAAGGGATCGAAAGGTTCACGGTGCCGTTGACGGTCTCAAGCGTGATCTTGCTGCCGCTTTCGAGCCGCTCGAAGTCGGCCTGGACCTTTCCGTTCACTGTCGAGAGATTGGCAGTTCCGCGAAGATTCGTCGCCCTCACGTCGCCGTTAACTGCCGAAGCCTTTGTAAGATTTGAAAAATCGGAGAGAGTTACGGTGCCATTAACGGTCTCGATCTCGTTCAACACCGCTCCGCGCGGTACATTTAGCTCGTAATCGACCTGAAGCCTCCCGTTTCGCCATCGCTCGCCGTCGCCGCGGTTTTTCCAACTGTCATAGTTGGTCTCGACACTGATGTAGTCCGGTTTGGCGTCTATCTTGATTTCGACATCAGCCAATCTTTCCTTGCTATCGCCGGTCTTGACCGCAATAAGCTGTACTTCATTCCTGTCCCAAGCTTTGACTACTATCGAGCCGTTGACGTTCGAGACGCTGACGCGGCCATTTGCCGAAAGCGGATATGTCTGCTCGAACCGCTCGGTCTCGTCACGGATCACTGTTATTTGCGTATTCGAATGTGTGTCAGTCGCCACCCGCACAGGGGCGTTCTGGGAAGAAAAAAGCAGTCCCGCGAAAACTAAGGTATATAACCAGCTCATAATTGCATCTCCAAATTGTCAGGTAGAACGAAGGTATTTTCCGTATCTGGAACAAAAACACCACCAGGCATCGTTTTATGACATGGGACACGAAAATTTTTACGGTCTTTTTACTAAGATAGTGCTTCTAAGTCATAGGTTTGCTAACTTAGCTCCCTTTTGCGTTTCGGAGCCTTGGAACGTGTCCGGAACGTTACATTGGCAGACCTTCCATATTTACAATCCCGGCCGGATTTGGTAGTTTAGTGAGTTCGATCGAGCCGGAAACGGAGAAAGAAAATGAATTTAAGACAGACGCGCTTGCATATACTTCGGGACGCGGAAGATCTGGCTCCGAAAGCGAAAACAGGCCTCTCTCTCCATTGCCATACTGAGCACTCGAAGGAAATGCTCGATTTTGTCCCGGTCTATGCCGAAAAGATGCCCATCATCGCGCAATTTTGGCTTAAGGAACGAGAAAAATACACCGAAAAAGAAGGGCGGGCACCGGATTTCTCCAATGCTTACTGGTCGCCCCCGCTTACCTCGGAAAAGGTCTTTGAGATCGAGAAGAATCAGATAAACCAAGTTGGCCTTGAGGCGATCGTATCGATCACCGATCACGACAGCATTGATGGAAACATGAGGATGAATGCGGAAGCCGCTCATCCGGCCGCCCCGATATCTCTCGAATGGACGGTCCCGTTCGATTACGGATATTTTCACGTCGGCGTTCACAACCTGCCGAGAGACCGCGCCGTCGAGCTGACAAAGACTCTGCTCGATTTCACGTTCACGCCGGAAAAACATACGAACGACAACCTGCGCGAAATGTTCGCGATGCTCAACGAGCTTCCGGGTGTTCTGGTTATCCTGAATCATCCGCTTTGGGACATTGAGATGGTCGGCAAGGAAAGGCACCAGTACCTATTGAAGGAATTTATTCGCGAACACGGACGGTGGATACACGCTTTCGAGGTCAACGGCTTTCGGTCGTGGTCCGAAAACAAAGCCGTGATCGAAATGGCGGAGGCCCTCGGTGTCCCGATGGCGACGGGCGGCGACCGTCATGGATGCAAGCCGAATACGGTAATTAACCTGACGAATAGCCAAACGTTCGAGGGATTTGTAGAAGAGATCAGGGTCGACAAGCGAAGCCAGGTCGTGCTCATGCCGGAATACAGGTATCCGCTTCATTCGCGGCAGATGCAGTCGTTTGGAGAAATTTTGTCGCTATATCCGGAATTCCCTGAGGGGCGGCGGCGGTGGTTCGACCGTGTGTTTTTCGATACGGGCGACGGCCTTGGTGTACGTGCCCTTTCGGATCACGGATGGAGACTTGGCGGACCAAAATGGCTTCGGGCCGCGATCTGGACACTCGGTTTTCTGGGCAGCCCTACGATGCGGCCGATGTTCAGCATACTGAGAAAACGAAAGGACCGCGTTCCGGTCGATGTAGAACGCGCAAAGTTTGTAATACCCGAATTGGACGACTTAAGAAGAACAATTCCGTCGGACGCTGTCTCGTAGGCATTTTATTTCGGAATCATAATTTTCAAGGGGTATGCGGCGGGGTTACCCGCCATTTTTTTGAGGATCGCAAGTGGATAAGGTTTTACGCGTCGCTTATTTTCCCGACTCGTTTCACGAGGTGAACGGCGTCGCGATGACGAGCAATAAACTGCTGAGGTTTGTGAAGGAACGCGATCTGCCGTTTCTTTGCGTTCACGCTGGGCGAAAGACGGAAGTGACGAGCGACGGTTCTATTACTTATGTTTCTCTAAAACGTTCCCCATTCTCGTTTTCCATGGATGAGGGGCTAAAATACGATCCATTTTTCCACCGTCATTACAGCCGCGTAAAAAAAGAGCTCGAAGAATTCCAGCCGGACGTGGTGCATATTACCGGTTTGAACGACGTGAGCATAATCGGATCGCACGTTTCCCGATCGCTTGATGTCGCCTTGGTCGGCTCGTGGCATACGAACATTCACGAATATGCGTCGAAACGTTTAAATAAGAGGTTCGGAATTCTGCCGGAAAAGGCAAGGCACGGACTGACCAACCGAATCGAGAACTGGATCTGGAGCGGGGCGACTCTGTATTACCGAATTCCTTATGTGGTGCTTGCTCCGAATCAAGAACTTCTCGACAAGCTCGGAAAAGGCACGGGCCGAACGACGAGACTGATGGTTCGCGGCGTCGACACCAATCTCTATTCACCCGCCAAACGCTCCGTATCGGACGAGATCTTTCGCTTTGGTTTTGTTGGCAGGTTGCGGGCGGAAAAGAACGTCCGGTGGCTCGTCGACATCGAGCAGAAGCTGCTTGACGCGGGCAAAACGAATTTCGAATTCCTAATAATCGGCGAGGGCAACGAGCGCGGCTATCTGGAAAAAACCATGAAACACGCGGTGTTTCCCGGCTTTCTGGAGGGTGAGCAACTGGCTAAAGGATTTGCTAACATGGACGTTTTCGTTTTTCCATCCGAAACGGAAACCTTCGGAAACGTGATCCAGGAAGCAAACGCCTCGGGAGTACCCTGTATAGTCACGGATCAGGGCGGGCCTAAATTTATCGTACAGGATGGCGCGACCGGTTACATCGCGGCTAGTGTCGCTGAATTCGCTGTCCGCACGATCGAACTGATGGACGATCGAGGAAAACTGGCCGCCATGAAGACAGCTTCCCGCGAGTTTGCTTTAACGCGATCGTGGGACTCGGTTTTCGAAGATCTCTACACATCGTACGGCGAGGCAATGGAATATCTTGAGAAAGAAAAATTGCGAAGAAAGCCGCACGGTAAGCTAGCAGAGAATTAAAGCTCAAGCGATCCTCTGCCTGTTTCACTTTTTAATGAAGAAAGAATTAGAGAGCTTACGATCGTCAATTCGTGTCACCGGCGTGGTTCGCTACGTCATCCGACATCCGATCGAAACGCTGGTTTTGCGTTGGAACTGGAAGGCGGCGTTCTTGAGCGCACTTCTTAGAGCACCAATCTTTTTCGTTGCCTACTTTCGTAAAGACGGCCTGAAAATGGCTTTCGGTGCCGCGATCGCCCAATCAGTGTTTCGAATCCTTTTTGGCGGAATGAACGGCTCGATCATCCAATCTTTTGCCAAAGTTGATCCGGCTTGGCATGCGGTGGTAACCGTTCCGCTTCTATTAGCCGCTTTCAGCCATCTGGTCGAATGGGTCGTCCAGTCCACTTTCGATAACCAAACCGGTGCCCGGGGCAAGGCTTCCGCGATCATGGTTTCGGTCGTGATTTCGGTCGTATCGGCTGTCTTCAATTTATTTGCTATGCGCCGCGGAGCCCTGTTGGTCAAGGACGAAAGCCAGCAATCGATTTGGCTCGACCTCAAGCGAATGCCGTGGATCGCCCTCGAATTTCTCTCTTTTCCACTCATCTGGACTTGGCGGCGTTCACGAAAAAGGGCGGCAGTTTGAGAACTGATTTTCTCGGAAAATTGCCCGATCGGCCGCATTGGCAGTTGCGTTTATTATGGTTTTCGATATTATCCATTTGCGCAATGTTTTCTCCCTAAATTCAAAACCAACCCCGATTCCGAGTTGATCGGAGGTTCGGACATTTCGGTTTGAATCAACGAATTTGCTCAAAGAAGTATTAGCAAATGATCGACACCCCTCGAGTAGCCCTGTTCGCGGACACATACGACGAAGTTAACGGTGCGGCAAACTTTCTACGGCGCCTGACTGACTTTGCTAAGGAGAACGCTTATCCGTTCCTATGTGTTCGTTCGTCCGATGAGACCGGCGTCGAAGATGATGGTTCGATCCGCTTTCTAAATTTAAAACGCGGCCGTGCCTCGATCCCGATCGACGGGCATTTGAGATACGACCCGCTTCTTTGGAAAAATCGAGCGCTGGTCAAGGAAACACTCAAGACATTCCGTCCCGATGTTATTCATTTGACCGGACTTAACGATATCAGTCAGTTCGGATTTCTCCATGCGCACCGAATGCATATCCCCGCGGTTGCGACCTGGCATACGAACACACACGAATACGCCGCCGAACGCTTTCTGAGTCTCGCTCCCTGGCTCCCCGGGAAGGTGCGCGCGACGGTCGGCCACTGCATCGAGCGAACCGTAATGTACGGGTTGATGAAACTCTACTTCTGTGCCCAGATGCAGCTTGCCCCTAATGAAGATCTTGTTGACGAGATCCGACGAATGACAAAGCGTCCATCATTCCTGCTGCGACGAGGGGTTGACGTCGATTTCCTTTCGCCATCGAAGCGGACGCGTTCGTCCGATGATACGGATGTCGTACTTGGATTTGTGGGCAGACTGCGGGCGGAAAAGAACGTTCGCGTCTTGGCGAAGATCGATGCCGCTCTTCAAGCCTCGGGAATAAAAAACTATCGCTTTCTTATCGTCGGTGATGGCGACGAACGGCAATGGCTTGAAAAAAACGTTAAGAACGTTGAGTTCACCGGCGAGATCCGAGGCGAAAAGGTGGCGGAGTCGTTTGCAAACATGGACCTTTTTGTTTTCCCTTCGCTCACCGACGCATTCGCGAACGTGGTACTCGAAGCCATGTCGTCCGGTGTTCCGGCAATAGCGTTTCCGGTCGGCGGCCCTAAATTCCTCATCGAAGATAAGGTCAGCGGTTTTCTCACATCCGAAGATCAGATCTCCGCAAGAGTTGCCAATATCATAAAGTCACCCCAAATCCTGAGGCCGATGCGCGAGGCCGCCCGGCATTTTGCCGAGGAACACTCGTGGAATGCGATCTTCAAAAAAACCTACGACTATTACAGGACATGTGCCGCCTACGACAAGAAGGTGCGAGCCTGAATTGCCATCCGCGGTATGCTATTGTAAGTTTCTATTCTCGAAGTACTTATGATGGATGAAACCGCGCTCGAAGCACCGCCGTCCGCACCGCGTCGTGTGATAGACGTTTTTCGCGAATTGGTTCGCCATCCGCTGCGGGCGGTCATTTTTCGCTGGAACTGGAAGGCCGCTGTCTTGAGCGCACTCCTTCGGGCTCCGATCTTTTTCTTCACATATATATTAAAAAAAGAAGGCCTAAAGATTGCTATCGGTGCGGCGATCGCACAATCGATCTTTCGGTTCATTTTCGGCGGAGTTAACGGCTCGATAATCCAGACCTTCAGCAAGGTCGAACCTGCCTGGCACGCGGTCCTGACGGTGCCGATCATTCTTGCGATCTTCAGCCACCTCGTCGAGTTCAGCGTACAGACCTTGTATGACAATCAGGCCGGGGTCAACGGCAAAGGTAAGGCTATAACCGTATCGGTAATCGTTTCGGCGATCTCGGCGATCTTTAATTTGTTCGCGATGCGGCGCGGCGCGTTGCTCGTCAAGGACGAGAGCCAGCAGTCGATCTGGCGCGATCTAAAGCGAATGCCCTGGCTCGCGTTCGAGTTTATATCCTTCCCTCTCATCTGGACCTGGCGACGGTCCCGAAACCTGTCGAATAAGGACGACTGAGGAAACGTGATGCTCATCACCCTACGCGATCTTTTTTTTATTTCCCATCGAGCGATAAACTAATGCCATTCGCGCGGCATCTAACAGTCGACTCAGTCTCACAAGGCACGGGGCAAACTGATTCGTTAATGGCCACGCTGGAAGCTGGCCTATATCACGTCTCTGAACAAGCGAAAAATTTAGGATCTTTAGTCTCAAATCTGTGGCCCTAAAATCGGTTCATATAACCAACTACTATCACAAGGCCTCCGGCGGTATCAGCACGGCATACAATAAATTGCTTGAGGCCGCCGCCCGGCATCGCCGCTTTGTACGTTTGATCGTCCCCGGAGAACGCTCGACCGTCGAAGATGTTAACGATTTCGCGCGTATCTATTACGTTAAAGCGAACTATTCGCCCGTTTTTGATAAGCGCTATCGCCTTATGCTTCCGTGGAAGACCTACCTATTTGACCAGTCGCCGATAAAATTAATTCTTCGCGACGAAGAGCCCGACATCATTGAGATCGGCGAGAAATATACGCTGAGCCTCATGGCCGGCCTGCTTCGCAGACGGATAATGAACGTATCGCAAAAGAGGCCGATGCTGGTGCATATTTCGTGCGAGCGGATGGACGATAACATTTCATCGTTCATATCAGACGCCTCAATCGGAAAATGGTTCTCGCGTCGATTCATGGGAAACTACAACCTTCCTATGTTTGATTTTCACCTGACCAATTCAAAATACACCGGACAGGAGCTGATCGATTCCGTATCGTCAGAGAAAAACCCGCACCGCTCCGAGAGGTTTTTGAATTTCTGTTGGCGGTTTCTGCGGGCTCCTCAGGTTTCGTTATCGGAGAGGATCTTTGTAAATCAATGCGGGGTCGATCATGAGATGTTCTCGCCGGGCCGCAGGCGAAGCGAGATGAGATCTCGTTTGATCAAAGACCACGGCATTTCTGGGTCAGCAAAAATTCTACTGTACGCGGGCCGCATCTCACCGGAAAAGAACGTTTCTCTTTTGCCGAAACTGATGCAAAAGCTGATCCTGGATCGTAATGCCGACTACCAGCTGTTGGTCGCAGGATCAGGTCCTCAAGCAGAAAGTCTAGCTTCCGAAGCCGAAAAACTCGCTCCGGGTAAGATCAAACTTCTCGGCCAGATCACTTGCCGCGAATCGCTTGCCGACCTGTTCGCCAACTGTGACTTGTTCGTCCACCCAAATCCGCGTGAGCCGTTTGGGATCACTCCGCTTGAGGCTATGGCTTCAGGCCTCCCGGTAGTGGTCCCGAACTCAGGCGGAGTTTTGTCGTATGCTAGTTGTGAAAATGCGTGGATAGCTGATCCCACCGCCGCAGCCTTCGCCCATGCCGTAACACAAGTATTTTCTGATGACGAGAACAGGGCGATGAGAATTACTAACGGTTTTGATACTGCCGCAAAATACTCGTGGGAAGCTTCGACCGACGGTGTTTTCGCTCTCTACGACAAAATGTACGCCGAATTTATCGGTCACCGCGATCTTTACGACTATCAGAAACCACTCCGGAGGACGGATTTTGTTAGGCGGTTTACCACATGTTAAGGTTATTGTTTAACCTAAGCGTCGATGCCGTTTATGACCAGATCCTTAAAATCTGTCCACATCACCAATTACTATCATAAGAATTCGGGCGGCATCAGTACGTCTTTCAATAATCTTTTGGCAGCGGCCGAACGTCACGGCCGCCAGATCCGATTGATCGTGCCGGGCGAAACTGAATCGGTCGAAGACGTGAGCGAATTCGCCAAGATCTACTATGTACCTGCTAAGCGGTCGCCTGTCTTCGATAAGCGTTACCGCATCATGATGCCCTGGCAGTACATGATCAAAGACTCGATCATCCGACGGATCCTGCTCGAGGAAAGGCCGGATATGATCGAGGTCACCGACAAGTATACGTTGAGCATCATCGGAGCGATGGTCCGCACGAACAATTTTAAGAAGCTCGGGCGTCCGATGCTAGTGCATTTCTCATGCGAGCGGATGGACGACAATGTCGGATCGTTCGTGACCCGAGGCCGCTTGGGGAAATGGCTATCCAGGCGAATGATCGGAAACTACGTGATACCGAGTTTCGATTTTCATATCGCTAATTCGGAATACACCGCAAAAGAATTTTACGATTCGGTCGATCGGCAGAAAGAGCCCGGACTGAGCAAACGTTTTTTTGATATTTGCTGGCGTCTACTGAAGGCACCGAGGGTTCCGCTTGAGCAGCGAATATTCGTCTGCCCGCGAGGCGTCGATTCGGTTCACTTTTCACCGGACCGTCTCTCGGAAAATATCGAACGAGAGTTGAAAACTTTGACTGGTGGAAACGACGGTTCAATAATCCTACTTTACGCAGGCAGGATCTCCCCGGAAAAAAATGTAGAATTGCTCGTCGATCTAATGCGATCGCTCGAAAAGGACGACCGCGATTACCGGTTGCTGATAGCAGGCGACGGACCGCAGCGTGATCCACTCGCAAAAGAATTTGAATCAAAAGCTCCAGGTAAAGTAGCATTCCTCGGTCATCTGGATAAAGAGAAACTGGCGGATTACTACGCGAATGCCGACATATTCGTCCATCCGAATCCACGCGAACCCTTCGGGATCGCACCGCTCGAAGCGATGGCGTCGGGCATTCCCACGGTTATTCCGAATGCGGGCGGCATTTTGTCGTATGCGAAAAACGAGAACGCGTGGCTGGTAGAGCCAACGGCCGAGGCGTTCGCGAATGCTATTAGGGAAATAGTCTCCGACGACGATGCCCGCGTATCCAAGACCGCGAAAGCCCTGGAAACTGCACGGCAAAATACTCGGGAGGTTTCTACCGACCGCTTGTTGCAAACGTATGACAACATCTTTGCGGATTTCAATGAGCGAAACGACCTCTACACGGATGTTGAAAAGCCGAAAACGTTTGATTATTGGGAGCTGATAAAGGCTTCCGTCGTGGCTTGCCTTTTTATTCTCGGCCTTTAAATTTGTCCGTGTTTGGTATTTTTTAGAATGTTCGAACTTATTTTTGCGAATCTAAAAGTGCGTCCCTTCCGTACGTTCATCAGCATTGTCGGCGTCGCGATCGGTGTCGTTCTCGTCGTTCTATTCACCGGGCTTGCCCGCGGCATGACCAACGACATGGCCCGGCATGCCGCGAACTGGAAGGCCGAGATAGTTTTCACACGTGCCGGCGGGATGGATTCGCTCAGCAGCTCGAACATGAATGTCGGTACGGGCTTTGCACAAAAGCTCTTGGAGATCGACGGCGTCGCCTCGGTCGTTCCGGTAGGTAAATATCTATCGCCAAGCGCGAAGGGACGTTTCGGGACCCAGCAGATCGACGGCGTAGATTGGCAGCCATTTGCGGACATGAACGGCATGTCGATCCTGCAGGGGCATCCGCCGCAAGCGAACAATGAGGTCGTCGTTGACGAACGGCAGATGACCGAAGACAAGATAGCACTCGGCGACGAGATCGAGATCTTTGGCGGCAAGAAATATAAGGTCGTCGGAGAATTTTCACCTCCGTCCGGTGCCCGGATAAAAATGTCCCTCGCCGCACTACAAGCTGAGCTCGAATCGCCGAATAAATGTACTTTTATTCTTGTCAAAACAAAAGACGGTGTCGATCCCGCCGCCGTCGCCGCCTCGATTAATGAAAAACTGCCGGGAAATAAGGTTAATCTCACAAGCAACCTGATCATCGACGCCGGCGAGCGCATACCCGCACTCAATACCTTTCTGCGAGTACTCGTAGGCCTAGGCGCCTTTGTCAGCGTTATCTTCGTGCTTTTGTCGATGTACACCACGATCACGGAACGACGCAAGGAGATAGGGATCCTGAAATCCCTGGGTGCGTCCAAATCGTTTATTATCAGGACGATAGAGGGCGAGGCATTTCTCATCGGAGTCCTCGGTGCACTGCTCGGTTTCGCGGTCGCCCTCCTTGCTTCTTACCTGATCGCGAAGGGATTTGAACTCGTTTTTGAATTCAGTTCGGGATGGATAGTCTCCGCGGTTGCGATCGCGATCGGCGGCAGTCTTGTTGGAGCCCTTTATCCTGCATGGCGTGCATCGGGAATCGATCCGGTCGAGGTGATGGTAAACGAATAGATCTCACGAACATTTCTGTTACAAATTCGTTTTAGATAATTGAAGCAACCGAGCGAACCGTGTTCAATGCTATTTATGGACCAACAACTCGTTCTCGACGGCGTCCTCAACAAACCTGTTTCAACCAAACAAGGCATTCTCCAAAAACTCTTCGCCGTCTGGTTCGACGCATTTGTTTATAACCAGATCTGGGAAGATCCGCGAGTCGATCTCGAAGCCCTCGGGCTCGACGGTGATTCGCGCGTCCTTACGATCTCGTCGGGCGGGTGCAACGCGCTGAACTATTTGGTTCGGACACCCGAATCCGTCACGGCGGTCGATCTCAATCGTCATCATATCTTCCTATTGAATCTCAAGGTCGCTGCGATCAAAGGTCTCGATTCTCACACCGATTTCTTTGCCTTTTTTGGTCACGGAAAAAGCGGAAGAGCGTGGGAACTTTATGAGGAAAAGATCGCGCCGCACCTTGATTCCCGGAGCCGAACATTTTGGGAGTCGGGCACCATTTTTAGCCACAACCGGATGAGTTTTTTTGAAAAAGGTGGTCTCTATGAGCATTCGCGAAACGGTTATTTCCTGAGGTTCTTTCACCGTCTTGCCCACCTTTTTGGATGCAGGCCGGACGAATTGTTGAAAGCTGAAACGTTAGAAGAGCAAGAGCAGCTTTACACAAAATATATCGATCGTTTCTTCGATAGTTTTCTTGTCAAGACCCTTGGCAAACTTCCGGTAACGATGTTTGGCCTTGGGATCCCGCCGCAGCAATACGACGAACTTAAACAGGATCTGACGTCCGAGAAAAACATCATCGCGATCTACCGCGAACGGGTTAAACGCCTCGCATGTGACTTTCCGATCAACGAAAACTATTTTGCGTGGCAGGCGTTTGCGAGGAAGTACGATGTCGAGAAACGCGTCGCGATCCCGGATTATTTAAAGCAGGAAAATTTTGAAGCACTCAAGAAAAATTCTCTATGGATCAGGACAAAGATCGGTTCGGTAACGGACGAAATAAAAAACGGCCCGCACGGTGCATTTAGCCGTTTTGTTTTTCTCGACGCTCAGGACTGGATGGACGAAGCAGCGATCACCGATCTTTGGAGCGCCATCGCCGAAAATGCCGAAGCTGGATCACGTATTATTTTCCGTACCGCCAGCTCATTCTCGCCCGTCGAAACAAAGCTTCCGGCAGAACTTCGCGAAAAGTTTACCTATGAAGAAGAATTATCCCGTGAACTTTTCAAACGAGACAGAGCCTCGATTTACGGCGGATTTCATTTGTACATTTTGAAATGATCGACAGAACTTCGATCCAAAATTCGAACACCGAGGTTCGAAATGAAGATGGTACTTTTGCCGCGATGGACGGGATGTATCGCTTTCAGCGTTATTTCTACGACCTGACGCGCAAATATTATCTGCTCGGCCGCGATCGGTTGATAGATGAAATGGAGATCGATGCGGGAGATCGAGTTCTCGAGATCGGCTGCGGAACGGGCAGAAACCTAATATTACTCGGGCGAAAACGGCCGGAAGCAAAACTCTACGGGCTTGATGCGTCCTCCGAAATGCTTGTCACGGCCAAGGAAAAGATCGCAAAGCGTGGACATGATATCGACCTTCGCACAGCCCTCGCCGACGACTTCGCTTTTGACTCGACCTTTGGTTTAGAAAAGCCGTTCGATGTCGTATTTTTTTCCTATTCGATCTCGATGATCCCTACGTGGCTCGAATCGATAGAAAATGCCTTTAACAATCTAAAACCGGGCGGGGCACTCTACATTGTCGATTTTTACGACCAAAAAGATCTCCCCGGCTGGTTTCAGAAGCTACTGCAAGAATGGCTAAAGAAGTTTCATGTCCAATTCTGGCATGACTTGATGCCTTATCTTAAATCTCTGGAAACACGTGGTTTAGGAGTGTTTACTTTCACGCCGCTCTATCGCCGCTATTCATTTATCGCCTCTTTTAAAAAGCTCTAAATAAATATTGATTTCCTATCCGACCTGGATTATCATTCTCTATGCGTTTCATTAATGCAACGACATGCCGAAATCGGCATGCGGGTGGACGTGTCTAAAAAATGCCGCATTTGAGCCTTGTAAAAAGCCTTTCCCACCTGCAGGAAGAGCAAAATCACTCTGACGAGATATTGCTCGAATCGGCCGGTTTGGCGTTTACAAGAGGTTCGGTGGCGGAGATCGCCGGCCCCCCCAGCTCGGGGAAAACAAGCCTTTCGCTTTCATTGCTGGCGAAACTTACATCCGCAGGCGAGATCTGTGGTGTGGTCGATTCGGCAAATAGTTTCGATCCGTATTCGGCGGTGCTGGCTGGCGTCGAACTAGAAAATCTGCTTTGGGTCAAATGCGGCGGGGATATCGAGCGGTCATTTATGTCAGCCGATTATATGGTGCAGGCAAAAGGTTTTGGGGCGATCTGGCTCAACCTCAACGGACTTTCCGATCAAAAGCTGAAAATGGTGCCGAAAACGTATTGGTACCGCTATCGCAACAGGATAAAAGAAACGCCGACCCTGCTGCTTGTGACGGCAGAAGAATCAATAACAGGCTCGGCTTCGCAACAATCATTTGTTTTCGAGCGAGAAGGCGTAGCATGGTCAGGCTACGGCCGCTACAAGCTGCTCCGCGCATTGCAGATCCGCATGAATTCGCGCAAGCAATTCCAACCGCTCATGAGGACAAAGATCAGTGCGGATTATAGAAATGTCTAAAATATACGCCTGCATAATTTCGCCGGATGTGAAACGGGACAAAGACGGCCTGCAGGCGGTCGCTCGGCAATTTTCATTTTTGATCGAGGTGATCGAGGATGGCATTTTGTTTGATGTAAGCGGGCTCGAGCGGCTTGTGGGCAAACCGGACCTCGTAGCGAAGAAAATTCACGAGGAGCTTCGGAAACAAGATCTCTCCGGCAGCACCGCGGTTGCTGCTACAGCCGAGACAGCAACGCTTCTTGCCCGTCAGGATGGAGGGTTGGACCACACGGTTCATTCACCCGACGCATTTCAAAAACTTCCGCTGACCGATCTGCCGATCGAGCAGGATACGCTAAATATTTTCAGCGAACTGGGCCTGAGCCGGGTCGAAGACCTACTCGCGATTCCTGAAAACGAACTTGTCAGTCGCTATGGCCGAGCGTTTCGGGGCGTTGTGGATATGATCGAGCAAAAAGGCCGTCAGCTTCTCACACCGAATGTTAAGGAAAGCCAGGTCGCGTGGAGCTATCATCTCGATTCACCGGTCGAGGATTTTGAACAGCTTATTTTCCTACTGAATCATGGACTGGAAAAGATGTTTGGCGAGATCTCCCGCGACGCTTTAAGTACCGAACATCTCGACATCGCTTTCAAGCTATCAAATAAAACTAAAAAAGCTTATGAGATAAAAACCTCCTTCCCGACGCTCGACCGAACATTTTGGTTAAAGCTAATAAACCTTCGCATCTCGCTCGATCCACCCGAAGGCAACATCATCTCGGTCGATGTAGTCTCGCATTTCACAAAACCGAGGCCTGATCAAAAAGGCCTTTACGCCGTTACTCGACCTGAACCGGAAAAGCTTCTCCTGACCGTCAACAAGCTCAAAAAAATGGTCGGCGAAGAGAACGTCGGGGTCCCTGTGATCCTGGATCAGCGTTTGGCGGAAGCTTTCACTCTCGACCCGGAAGCAATGCCGCAGGGCCGCGAACGGCTTGAGATACACCAGGAAAAAGCCGTCATTGCGTTTAGCTATTTTCATCCTCCGGTCTTAGCTGAGGTGCTGGTCCGTGAGGGCCGTTTGGTTTTTGTTAAGACACGCAATTTCGAAGGCTACGTAAAAGAATATAGCGGAGTGTGGAAAGCCAATTCCAAATGGTGGGACAGGTCATGGAAGACCCATGAATGGGACGTAGAGATTGAAAACAAAGGCGTTTACCGGCTTTGCAAGGCCGGTGAAG
>JBDTZW010000045.1:0-10154 GCA_040004905.1 Acidobacteriota bacterium | reverse complement strand
CCTCGCGTGAAAGCCGCGTGATCGGGTCGACAATGTAACCGTTGTATATCTCGTCAATGCGCCATTTTTCCTCGAGGATCTTTGGCAGTTTTCGAAGCGGCGTTTTACCGAAGAGGGAGACGCCAATAGCAATACCACTAAGAGCAAGAAGCAGGGATAAACCAGCAAGGAGTCGTTCGGTTCCGACGCCCTCTTCATGCTCAGGTGCGGTTGAGGGTTCTACCGCCTTTGATGCGGCGGCCGGCGAGTGGGCTTGAGCGGACGATTCCATCGACGGCACTACGCGCTCGATCGCGTGGCCCGGCTTATAGATTATCGGCTCGAGCGTACGCTCAAAAACATTGATGTCTCCGGCACCAACGATCGAACTGATCGCGAAGGGAATACCGACAAGGCCGCCAACCGTCGCGAGGATCGCCAAAACTATCAGAGGCATAGTCATCACCCAAGGCGATTCGTGCGGTTTGAAATCGTGCGGAAGATGATGATGCTCTTCGTCATCACCGTTATCGATCGTTGCATGACCTCCATGACTCTCATCGTCGTGAGCATCGCCGGAGGCAAACGCGTTTTCTTCGGCATGAGCGGAATCGTTAGAATGAGCTAGGTCCGGCAGAGCGTCATGAAATCGCTCAGTGCCGTAGAATGTCATCCACATCATTCGCGTCATGTAGACCGCCGTTAGCACCGCTGTGATCAGCCCAACGGTCCACAGAACGTAGTTCCATGGAGCAGGCAGCGTCGGCGACGCAAACGTTCTGAAAAGTATTTCGTCTTTAGAAAAAAATCCAGCAAATGGAATGATCCCGCAGATCGCCAGCCAGCCTGCCATCATCGTCCAAAACGTGATCGGCATGTACTTTTGCAGGCCGCCCA
Organism: Acidobacteriota bacterium; assembly: GCA_040004905.1. Classification (GTDB taxonomy): domain Bacteria; phylum Acidobacteriota; class Blastocatellia; order Pyrinomonadales; family Pyrinomonadaceae; genus OLB17. The sequence continues at coordinate 9,278 of JBDTZW010000045.1, read as the reverse complement.
TCTTCCTCATATCCTGCTCGTGGTGCATTCCGTGAATGACCGAGCCGGAACCGAGAAAGAGAAGTGCCTTGAAAAATGCATGCGTCATCACGTGGAAGATCGCCGCGACAAACGCACCGACGCCGCAGGCGAGGAACATATAGCCCAGCTGCGACACGGTCGAATACGCGAGAACCTTCTTGATATCGTTCTGTGCGAGGCCGATGGTAGCCGCAAAGATCGCCGTCGCACATCCGATGATCGCGACAATAAACATCGCGGTCGGTGCCTTCTGATAGATGGCGTTGCAGCGGACGACCATGTAGACGCCGGCGGTGACCATCGTGGCGGCGTGGATCAGCGCGGAAACCGGCGTCGGACCGGCCATCGCGTCGGGCAGCCAGGTAAACAGCGGGATCTGCGCCGATTTTCCAGTCGCGCCGATGAAAAGCAAAACTGCTACCGACGTCAGCCCACCCGCGAAGATGGTCCCCCACCCGAAGGGGTCGGCCGACATATGCTGAGCGACATAGCCAAAAACGCTCTGTATCTGGGAGCCGTCGACGACCTTGTCATAGAACGAGATCGAGCCTGTCAATGTAAATATCAGAAACACGCCGATCAGCACGCCCCAGTCACCGATGCGGTTCATCACAAACGCTTTTTTTGCGGCACGGCGAGCCTCGTCGCGTTTGATATAAAAACCGATCAAAAGGTAGGAGCAAAGCCCCACGCCTTCCCAGCCAACGAACATCAGAAGAAAATTATCCGCCAAAATAAGCGTCAGCATCGAGAACATGAAGAGATTCAGGTAAGCAAAGAACCGATAGAATCCCTTATCCCCGTGCATGTAGCCAGTCGCGAAAATGTGGATGAGCAAGCCGACGAACGTAACAAAGCAAGCGTAGATTCCCGACAGGCGGTCCATGCCTAAACCGAAATCAGCACGGAAATTGCCAACCTGTATCCACGTCCATAGATGATCGAGAATTGGCGCCTCTATTCTAAGTGCGCCGCCATCGGCGAAAAACGCAATATAGAAGGCAATGAGGGTCGAGATAGCGATCGTTCCGCATGCAACGACCCCACTGAAAATTTCGTTCTTCAGCCGCCCACCGATCAGCCAGTTAATAACGGCACCAGCTAGAGGAGCAAAAATAATTAGACTTAAAAGATTATTCTCCATCGATATACGACGATTCAGTTCTGGAAATATCCGGGATACTCTCTTTTCATGAAAGTGCGAAGGGCAACCTTCAGATAACCCGCGTTCGCCGGCTTGTCAGTTGGCAGGCGCATTAAAGATGAGGGTGTTGATCCGTCGAATTTAGCAATGACCATTGGTCTCGGATCCTTTGCAAATTCAGCATATACATTAGCCTTCTGAAGCCTTAAATATACGGGAAATGCATAGATCGAATCCATGCGAAAAGTCCCAAGCGTTTTGGCAGTCTGGCTGGCGATGTCGGGAACAGCAGATAGGTACATATTCAGCCGAGGTAATTCGTGGTCCTTTCCGTCCAGCGAAACATAAACGCGTCTTACCGGAAGTTCCTCTTTTGTTTGTGACACCGCTGCCACCAAGATCAGACCGTAGCCATCTAGATCATGGAACTCTTTTGCGTCCTTTGGGTATCCGATATCGTAAATGGCCATTTTAGGTATCGAAGCATATTCTGCATATTCCACAGCAAGCTTCTCCAATTCGCCGCTAATATAGTCGCCGGTCACCGGATGACCATACCACTTCGTTTCCGAAAGGTTTGTCTGATCATTCTGAGCGGCAACCGAGATCGCAAGCAACTGAAGAATCAACACAGCCCAAAAGGATTTTCGATACATATTACAAATCAGAACTTTAATGTCTAAGAGCTAAGATCCAACGTCATCTCGATCATCGTCGTTCTGAAACCTGCTCGATTAAAAAAATCCTGGCCTGATGCGTTCTTCTCGGCCACGTGCAGTACCAATTTCGACGCACCGAGGTCAAGTGCCGCTTTTTTGGCCGCTTCGATCAATTTCTTTCCGGCACCGGTTCTGCGGGCCGACCCGACAACGTAGATATCATGGAGCCACGCAGCGGATTCAAGCAGTTCGGCGTAGTTTTTCGCCTGGTACTGCAAAAATGCGAAACCGACAGGCTTGCCTTCGTCGTCTGCTATCAAAACCGCTGCGTCTGCGGCTTCGGTCTGGCTGCCGTAAAACCATTTCGCCCCTTCGCGGTCGGCGAGGGCGACAAAGCGTTTCGGGTCGTAGTCGCGATGCTGTTCGGACAGCAGGATCGCGAATTCCGCGATCGTCTCAGCGTCTGCGGGCGTTGCCCGGCGAACCTCGATCGCCATTTCAGTTAATTCTTCATCAAGCTCGCGTCATCTACGTCGACCGAGTTGGTGTTGCGGAAAAACGCAATGATAATTCCCAGACCGACAGCGGCCTCAGCGGCGGCAACACTCATTACCATAAATACAAAAAGCTGGCCGTTCACGTCGCCATAGTATCGGGAAAACGCGACGAACGTGAGATTTACGGCATTCAACATCAGCTCAATGCACATGAACATTCCGATCGCGTTCCGCTTGAAAATAACGCCGACCGCGCCGATCGTAAACAAGACTCCTGATAAGGCCAGACAGCTGGCTAAACTCGGTTCCATACTATCTTTTATGCTCCCGCTCCAATTCGTGTTCGACGACGAGTTCTAGCTGGGGCTGGTTCAAACGCCGTACGAGAATGACCGCGCCGATGGTCGCCATCAGCAGCAGCACACCGACGATCTCGACCGGGATCAAATAACGCGTGTACATTGCCGCACCAAGGTTCAGTGTCGCTCCGGCGGTTTCGCTCTGATCGACAGCATGATTCGGGGCCCGCATGACCGCGTAAAAAATGAAAAAAGTTTGAGCAAGAAGTATCACACCGAGGCCGCCGCCGACAGCATATAGATAGCGCAGGCGATCAAGCGGCTTGTCATCGTCGAGGTTCAAGAGCATGATCACGAAAACTACCAATACCATGATCGCTCCTGCATAGATCAGAACTTGTACGGCCGCGATGAACGGCGCCGCCAGCGTGACGTAGATGCAGGATAGCGAAATAAACACGCCAACAAGCGATATCGCACTATATAGCGGGTTACGGTGATAGACCATCGAGATCGCCGACGCGATCGCGAGGCCCGCAAATACGAAAAAGAATACGCTCGATGCCATTTGTTAGTGACTAATGATGGTTACGGCTGACGGCTTCCTCCCTCACGCCAATTAGATATCACCGGTTAAGAAAATAAACCACCAAGATCGTAATGATAACGTTAATCAGAGCTATCGGAAGTAAGAACTTCCATCCAAAATTCATTAACTGGTCAAAGCGAAAACGCGGCAGCGTTCCGCGGACCCAAATGTAGAAAAACAGGAAACAGCAGATCTTGAATATAAAGAAGCCATGGCTCACTAGTGCGTACAAGACGGTTCCACTGCCGAGCCATTCCTGAATACCGAGATGTCGTGCGGCCCAGTCGAGTCCGGGAAAATACCATCCACCCAAGAAGAGAACGGTGCACATTACTGAAACCGTGAACATGTTCACGTACTCAGCCATGAAAAAGAGAGCAAACTTAAGTGCCGAGTATTCGGTATGAAAACCGGCCACCAGCTCAGTTTCGGCCTCGGGAAGATCGAACGGGACACGGTTCGTTTCAGCGAATGCGGAGATAAGGAAAACGACGAACCCTATGAACTGAGGAATGATGTACCAGCGAAAAGGCGAATTGATCTGAGCACTAATTATTTGGGTCAGGTCAAGACTTCCTGCCAGCATCACTACGCCGAGGACAGACGCTCCCATCGCTAGTTCGTATGAGATCATCTGGGCCGACGACCGCAACCCGCCCATGAGCGAATATTTGTTGTTCGACGACCAACCAGCCAGAGCTATACCATAAACACCGACCGACGTAATTCCCAGAACATAAAGCACGCCGACGTCGATATGAGCGATCGTGAGCGGCATGTTCTTCGCCTGCGGAATAAGCCAATTTAGCGCATCGATGAGATAAGTTCCGACAACCGGAAGGTAAGCAAACAATGAGTCGAGTTTAGGGGCTATCCAGGTTAGCGGATCGGCCAATCGCGGGCCGAACGGATAAACCACCATTGGCATCAGCGCGCACGTCAACGCGACAAGCGGTGCCAGAAAATAGACGAACTTAGTCGATTTATCGGGAACGAGATCTTCCTTAAAAATGAACTTAAGGAGATCCGCGAATGGCTGCAGCACGCCCCAAGGCCCAACACGATTTGGACCAACGCGGCCCTGTATCCACCCCAGCACCTTTCGCTCGGCGAGGACGGTGTACGCAACGATCATCAGCACCATCTGAAACGCGATGATCACTCCGACAAGGGAAACCAACCAAGGAAATCCAGTTTTGAGAACAGACTCCATAAAAGAAAACTATTTACCAACAACCGACCGATCGGAGATGCCGACGGACGCCGCATCCGCTTCAACGCTTCGTTTGTTGCCCAGCTCGTCAAATTGGACGAGCGGGGAGACCAAAAGATTTTCAGGTTTAGGATTGCCGTGAGCAAGGAGGTGGAACTGAGGCGTCTTGCTCGTCATCGTCGTCAACCTATGCAGCTTGTGTCCAACCTTCGGAACTGTGTGGTCCTTTTCATTACTTTCAGCGATCGATCCGACAATCGCCCGCAGCTTGTCTACCGCTCCCGACACATCCCTAGCCGAGATCTCGTAGTTCGCACGGGCGGGATTCGACTCATCCTTTAACGCCGGATAACGTAAGCTACTATATGCAGGCACCGAATCAACCAGTGCTTTAAAGACTCCTGAAGCCGAAAACTCGATACCGAGATCCGCGCCCATTTCACGAGCGATCATTGCCGTGATCATCCAGTCCGGTTTTGACTGATGCAGCGGATCAATAGCCTTTCGCACACGCTGGACGTTACCCGCATTATTCGTGAAAGTCCCATCCACCTCAGCAAAGCTCGACGCGGGGAAAACCACGTCGGCCTGGGCGGTCGTCTCGTTCTCGAAAAGCTCCTGAACGACTACGAAATCTTTTCTTTCCAAAATACTCGGATCGTGGAGGCTGCCCGCGACGAGGACGGCTTTGGAATTTGCGACAACTTCCTCAACCGATCGCCGGTCATAAATAATGTCGTTTGCGCCGACAGAATTGTTGTATTTCGCGAGCGGGTGAAGCAAGACCCTGCGACGTTCGGTATTCAAGTTAGCCGCGTAACCTGCGAGAACCGTCTGGCCTTCGGCTGAAAGCCCTTCACCAAACATCAGGATCAGGTCGCCGTTCGTTTCCTCGATCGTCCGCCGCCCATTATCGAGATCGTTGGCCGATATGCCCATTTTGCCTGCCGCAGTATCCCAGCTATCGCCATCAACGAACGCAAAGGCAAAGGCATCGAGCGAACCACTGTTGACATGGATGAATTGAGTAGCTGCCCGCGAGAGGTTTGTCGGACGCTCGTTGACGCAGATAAAATTCGCTCCGCCATTTCTTACGGCCTGCCGGATCTGCTTTGCGGTGTAACTCTGCTCTTCCTCGGGTTCACCGCCGATCAGAACGATGGTCTTTGCGTACCGGATCTCCTTATGAGTGCAAAGAGGAACACTGAGATTGTCGAAAATAGGCCGAAGATCGAAGGGATCCGAGACCGCTATATTGCTTGTCTTTAGCGCATCCCCCGCAAAGCTACGCAGTGCAAAGAGCGATTCGTTCGTCAATCGCGGGCTGGCAACTACGCCAACTGCTGGACCGTATTCTTTGAGCTCGCGGGCCACGACCGAGATTGCCTCGTCCCATGTCGCGGGAATCAGCTTGCCGCCTTCTTTGTATCTTATTAGCGGCGTTTTGATCCGCTCGGGGTGATTGATAAAACCGTGGGCGAAACGGGCTTTGACGTCGAGAAATTCTCCATTGAGGCCGTTGACATAACGGTCGCGGGCAACGATTCGATGAACCTCTCCTGCTCGCGAACCGATGCTGAGCTGCATTCCGTCCGATCCGTAAACGTCGGTTGAAATTGTCTGGTCGAGTTCCCAGGGCCGCGTTTCGTGACGATACACCCCGTCGAGCAGCGTTCCGGTCGGGCATACCTCAATACAGTTGCCGCACTGCGAACAGCCAAGCCATCCGCCGTAAGTGCCGATCACGGTATTGACGCCGCGATTACCCGCCTCGATCGCGTCCTCGCCCATCCACTCATCGCAAACGCGCGTGCAGCGTTTGCACAGAATGCATCGCTGAGGATCGTTAGCGACGATCGGGGAAAGATACTTTTCGGGCTGAACATTCTTCTTTTCGGTGAAGCGTTCTTCGACATCACCCCAATCGAAGATAACTTCCTGCAGCTCGCATTCACCGCCGCGGTCGCAGACTGGGCAATCGAGCGGGTGGTTGGCCAGCAGAAATTCGCCCATCGAACGTTGGGCCTTTTCAATCTCTTCGCTCTGGGTCGTAACGACCATCCCGTCGGTGCAGATGATCGTACACGACGTCTGCAGCTTCGGCATTTTTTCGATCCGCACGAGGCACATGCGGCACGAGGCCTGGAGTGCGAGGTCCTGGTAATAGCAGAACGACGGGATCCCGAAGCCTTTTGCCCGGCAAACATCGATCAGGCGGGAGCCTTTCTCGACCTCAGCTTCCTGGCCGTTGATCGTAAGTTTTATTAGTTCAGTTGGCATCTAAAACCTAATGTTAAGAGCTATTCAGCCTTCTTCTTCGATTTTGTTTTAGGCTTTTCTTCCACGGCCGGCGCAGTAGTTTTCTTTTTCTTCGGACGGCTCTTACCGTAACTTCCGACAGAGATCTTACCCTTGCGGGTCCTTTTATCACCTTTTCCCATTTCTGAAATTCTCCTTGATAGTCTTTATCCCGCCGACAATGTCTTAAGAATAAAATTCTGTACGGCAGCATTGGACGGCAGCTTGTTATGCTCCTCGCATTCAAAAAACGGCGTCCCAGGGAACAATATCGACTCCGTACCGTCGATCGCCGACATGATCATCCCTACGAGCGAATTTTTCGGCACAACGGAATCGCCTGGTGCCAACAGATATTTCTTAAGTTCCTCGGCCGTAAACTTCTTACCGCTCGCGGTCGTTAACGATTCGGGCTTGAAAGTAGTTTTCCACTCGAGTTTTTTCTTGTCCGAATAGATCAGAGCTCCGTCCGGCGTATCCTTGCATTCCGCTCCAGCTATCTCGATGGTCGTGCCCGGTGATTTTGACGAAGCCTTCAATGCTTCCTGGAAGCGCTTAGCCCGGCTTAAGACCGCGGCGAAATAAGCATCTGCTTTTCGGCGTTCCGATACGGGAAATTCTCGTTCAAATTTCTTGTCTTGCATCGGCGTCCAATCATACGTAGACCACGCCTTTGGATCGTAAACGTCGACGGCTATAGGCTTAAAATCTTCGCCGTAGATCTTGAGCGAACCGTTGGTCGGAAGCAATTCGAACAGTGACGGGATCGTAAAGAAATCAAACTTTGAAAGATTCTGCACGAACGGCAAATTTACGTTAATGCCGAAAAGTGAAACGCCGTTAACCAACGACTGCAGCGCAATGATCGAACCCTCATTCGGCGTGCCCAGGAGAATTATATGCTCGAAATTCTTTGCACCTGCCCATGTAGGTCTTGGCGGGGCTCCATTCAACGGAAGGTCGGCGTTACCGTACATGGCCGCGTATCGAGCGATAAGGCCCCCCATCGAATGAGCGATCACGTCGAACTTTAGATTAGGCTTTCTCAGTTTTCGCTTTAGCGTTTCGATCTTTCTAATAAGAAGCCGGGCAGTCTCGACATTGTCGCGACGCCAGTCGTACGGAAACACATAGATAGTATTTTCGAAACCGTTAGAGCTTGGAGCGTCCCATTTTCCTTCCTTATATCCCTTTGCTTCGAGAGCGTCGATCAAGCCTTCGTAAACATCCTGTCGGGCCAAAATGCTCAGTTTTACCGTCCGGATAATATCCCCGGGAACAAGACTGTCATGATTGGCGGCGATATTTGCCGAGATCGGCAGTCGCAGGTCATCGACCTTCGAGCGCGACGCCTTTGGCCAGACGCGTTCGCCCGTCTTACTGTTGATCAGTTCCGAACCGATCAGGCCAGGAATGATAATGACAGGAGGATGCGACTGAGCAACCGCATTCAAGGTGAACACAGCAAAACAAAACGCGAGCAAAGTTGCCCGAACATGAATCACCCGCGAAGGGCTGTTTGCTGTAAAGAATTCCACGTATACCTTAAACATTTGCCGCGATCGCGTTCTCTGCGGCTTTATCGACCAGCCATTTTTTAAAATCGTCAGGAAACTGCTTGATCGCGCTTTGAACGGGCCACGCCGCGGCATCGCCAAGCGGACAAAAACTTTTACCCTCGATGTTGTCGCAAATATCCAGCAGAAGCTGTGCATCCTCGGGGCGCCCGCCGCCGTTGGCGATCCGGTCAAAGATCTTGACCATCCAATCGGTTCCCTCGCGGCACGGCGTGCACCATCCGCACGACTCATGTTTGTAAAACTCGCTGAGATTTTTTGTCGATTCCATGATATCCACGGTCTCATCCATCACAATAAAACCGCCGGACCCGACCGACGAACCGCCCGCGACCAGGCCTTCGTAATCCATCGTTACATTCTTACCGATGATCTGTTCGGCATTCATTATGTAAACGCTCGAACCGCCGGGAATGCACGCCTTGAGCTTTTTGTCATCACGAAGCATCCCGCCGCAGTCTTCCATGATGAACTTTTCCATGTCAGCATAGCCCATAGGGAGTTCATAAACCCCGGGCTTTTTGATGTGCCCGCTGACCGACCAAAGCTTGGTTCCACCCGATTTTTCGGTGCCGAGATCGCGCCACGGAATTGCACCCATTTCGATGATCTGCGGAACGGCGGTCAGTGTCTCAACATTATTTACAACCGTTGGGCTTGCATAAACACCCTCGACTGCAGGGAAGGGCGGCTTCATTCGCGGATGGCCGCGAAATCCTTCGAGCGAACTGAGCAACGCCGTCTCTTCACCGCAGATGTATGCGCCCGCACCGGTGTGCGTGTAAATTTCGTGATCGAATCCGGAACCTAGAATATTCTTGCCAAGCAATCCTGCTTCACGTGCTTCGGCGAGGGCGACATCCATGATGTCGATCAGATATTTGTATTCGCCGCGGGTATAAATGTAACCGGTCGTCGATCCCAATGCCCATGCCGCGATGATCATCCCCTCGATCAAGGCGTGCGGATCGCGTTCCATCA
>JBDTZW010000032.1:0-10200 GCA_040004905.1 Acidobacteriota bacterium | reverse complement strand
ACGACTTACAGAAGAATGTCCGTTCCTACATGTGGTCAAAGGGCTACTTTCAGGCGCGTATCGGCGAGCCGCAGGTCGTCGGCCTTGGCTTGAAACGCACTGGGCCTTTGCCTTTTTTGGACAAATTCCCGATCCCGGTTATTACTTCGATCGATGACACATTGAAGATCGTCGTTCCGGTCACTGAAGGCCGCGTTTATCGTCTCGGGGAGCTGAAGGTAGAAGGTAATTCGATCTTTTCGGAGCAGCAGATCCTCGGCTATGTCGGCCTTAAGAAGGGCGAGGTCGTCAATGGAAAGCGGGTACAGGATGCGGTTCTCGAAGATCTCAAGAAGGTTTACGGATCGCAGGGCTTCGTTCAATACAACGCCGATTTCGAACCGGAATTTAAGGACGATCCTAAAAACCCGGATGAAGGCATAGTCGACATCAAGATAATTATCGATGAAGGCAAGCAGTTCACGCTCAGGCGGCTTGAGTTTACTGGAAACACGTTTACCCGGGATCGGGTCATGCGTCGTGAGTTCCTCGTTAACGAAGGTGATATCTACAACCAACAGTACATGGAGATATCGGTCGCCCGCCTTAATCAAACACAGTATTTCGACCCGATCGACAAGGAGAAAGATGTCGAGATCCGAACTGACGAAGAACAGGGCGATGTCGATCTGATTGTAAAGGTCAAAGAAAAAGGCCGGCAGCAGATCTCGTTCAACGGCGGGGTTTCGGGTATCGGCGGAACGTTTTTCGGACTGGAATATTCGACCAATAACCTTGCGGGCCGCGGCGAGATACTTTCGCTTCAGGCCGGTATCGGCAACCGCCAGCAGAGTTTCCAACTCTCGCTGCAGGAGCCGTATTTCAAGAACAGGCCGATCTCAGTCGGGTTTTCGCTGTTTGCAAGCAGCTATCAATTCTTTGGAGAAGGCACATTTCTCTCGCAGAACTCGGATCTTATTAACAGCATCCTTTTCGACCCGAACAGCCAGCTGACCACCGATTCGAGCAATTTGTTCACGCAGAGGACGTATGGAGCCAATGTCTTTGCGACGGCACCTCTTTCGGAGTTTCTGAAGAAAAGCACTTTCTCGAAATTTTCGCGTATCGGCCTGACATACCAGCTATCCGCAACGAGCATTCAGGATCCGAAGGTCAATCAGACCAATGACCCGACCAAGATCGTTCCGGTCATTTATTCGCAGCCGAACATTTTAACGAGCCAGATCACGGGGTCGTTCGTCTATGACACGCGGCAACCTGCGAAAAACGGGATCGACACGCTCAGCGGAAGCCAACTTTCCGTCTCGATGGCCCTTGCCGGATTGGGCGGCGACGTTCGAACGTATCAGCCGAATATCTCGTACTCGAGATTCATGCCGATCCGAAAAAAGAAATCCCAGGATCCGCAGGTTTTTGCCTTTAGGATACAGGCGGGCACGATCGGGTCGTTTGCCACCAGCCCGAAGATCCGCAATGCAAATTCGATCGCGTTCGTCGGCGGAGTTCCGGTTTATTCGCGTTATTTTCTGGGTAGCGAAAACGACCTCCGAGGATACGATTCGCGTGCGATTGGCCCGGTGGCCCCATACGACACGTTTGTAACTACTCGGAATGTGGTACTCGCGTCCAATCCAACCGGAACACCGAATACCAATATTGGATTCGATAACGATCCCGGACTGCAGGCTGAGATCGCGGCGCTTGGTAACCTGACGGGAGCAAGCGGTGCAAATCCGGCATTGTTCCAGAAGAATTTCCGATTTATTGGCGGCGACACCGAGCTGCTAGGTAATTTCGAATATCGCATTCCGATCTTCGGACCGGCAACACTTGCCGCGTTTGCCGACGTAGGTTCGGTATTCAATCTGCGTAAGACCGGAACACAGGAGATCAACAGTGCGTTTCTCCCCGACGATACATTTTTAGGCCAGGGCAGCGTGTCGACGCTCGCGCTACGTAATGCGGGCCTCGAATCCAGTTTTGGAGCGGTATTGTGGGATGGACTCAATGTCCTGACCCAAACCGACTTCATTCGCCAGTTCTGCTCGGGAAACCGATTTGGCTGTCCGACATCGCTCCCGCCGGGACTTCAGACATTTTTCCTGCGGGGCGAAGCTCAACAGAATTCGCTGCTTCGCGTAAACGACGCCGCATTCAGCAAGATCGGCGATTTCAAATCCAGTCTCGGCCTCGAGCTTCGGGTGCAGGTGCCGGTCGTCAACGTTCCGTTCCGCCTTATCTATTACTACAATCCCGGTGCCAAGGTCGGGTTTACCGAAGAGCTGCCGAACATCTTTCTTCCGGGTAAGAAGAGCGGTTTCCGGTTCACGGTTGGAAGAACATTTTAGAGCGGGTGCGATCGAGCTTGGTCTGCCAAAATCATTGACAGTAGTTTTTCAATAACATAATATTTGCCTTTCTTTTGCACCACGCCGAAGGAAAAGCAACACTGACAGGAGAATTTGTTTCAAAGGTATAGGATAATAGTATTGACAAGTCTTTATAGGCTTCTAAGGAGTAGTACGACAAAATGAAAAGATTTACGTTAGTTGCGATCAGCCTGTTGTTTGCAGGATTTATGGCTGTTTCAGCGTCAGCCCAGGCTCCGGCCCAGCCGGCGGCCGCCCCGCGGATCGCCGTCATCGACACGACGACGTTCGATTCAAAGGACGGTATCAAGAAGTACATCATCGCTATGGACGCGCTTGAGAAGGAATTTGCTCCGCTCAACACTGAGATCCAAGGCCTCGTAACCCGTTACACCTCGCTGGGAGCCGAGATCAAAAAGCTTCAGGACGCCGCCGGTGCGCCGACCCCCGTCCCGTTCGATCAAAAGACCGCACAGGCTAAAGTCGATGAATATCAGGGGCTAGAGGTCACGATCAAGCGAAAGCAGGAAGACGGTAAGGCCCGCTTTGAAAAACGCCGCGGCGAAGTGCTTGGTCCGCTCATGCAGGACATTGGGAAAGCAATGGACGAATACGCCAAGCAAAAGGGTTATGCCTTGATGCTCGACATTGGCAAGATGTACGATTCCGGTATTCTTCTTACGATCGATCCTTCGAAGCTCGACGTAACCAAGGATTTCATTATTTTTTACAATGCACGGCCTGCTGGAAGCGCAGCGAATGTTACACCAAAATAAGATCACCGGCTTAGGCCGGTGAGTTGAGGAATTGGTCGACTGATGAGAAATCTTAAATTCTTTATTTTCGGAGCGGCTTTGTCCGCTCTGTTTTCACTTTCGGGTTTGGCCCAGACGGCTACCGTGCCGCCAAATGCGCTGGGTAAGATCGGCCTGATCAACGTCGCGGCCTTTGGCGACGAAAAGACTGGGATCAACAAATACAAGACCGGTATTGCGCAGGTGAACAAGGCTTTGGAGCCAATAACTAACCAGATCAAGTCGCTCTCGGCAAGATATCAAACCGCCCTTAACGAGTATCAGACTATGCAGAAGGCATCACCGGCTCCTTCAGCTTCGGTAGTCGGTTCAAAGGCTGATGAGGTGCAGTCGCTTCAGACTCAGATCACCCGCGCTCAGGAGGATGGAAAGGCTCAATACAACAAGGCTTACTCCGACATCATGAGTCCGATCGTCAACGACGTTATCAAGGCCCTTAATGAATTCGCGAAGGCGAAGGGCTACGCAGTGATACTTGATGGAGCCAAGCTCGAAGAGGCAAATATATTGTGGGGATTTGACGACCGTTACGATGTGACCAAGGAGTTCATTGCATCGTACAACGCTCGTGCTGCGGCGGGTGTTCCGCCGGCTGTCCCGACGCAATAGATCGCGACGATTCTCAGCATTTGCGAAGCCGGCAAAAATTGTTTTTTGCCGGCTTCTCGCTTATATTTGATAAGCAAAAACGTAGTTGAATTATGACCATTCTCGACATCCGGGCGATCCAGGCGATCCTCCCGCACCGATATCCTTTTCTGATGGTCGATAAGATAATCGAGCTCGAACCGCGTGTAAGGATCGTCGGCATCAAGCAGGTAACCATAAACGAACATTTTTTCACCGGACATTTTCCGGAAGCTCCCGTGATGCCGGGTGTCCTGCAGATCGAGGCCTTAGCACAGGTGGGAGCGATACTGGCATTGCGCGAATTTGAGAATCGCGACAGCAAGATCCCATTCTTTAGCGGTATCGAACATGGCCGCTTTCGAAGACCGGTTGTACCGGGGGATACACTTCGATTGGAAGTAACTGCGATCAGGATCGGAACCAAAGTGCAGAAGATGCGAGGTGTAGCGAGCGTCGACGGAAAGGTGACCGCCGAAGCAGAGATAATGTGCGTGATAGCGGACCGTGCAAGCGTGGAGGGTTAGGTCTTATGGATATGACGGAGATCGTCAAACAAAATCTCGGATACGTATTGTTGATCGGATTCGGACTCGGGCTGATCCTTGGTCTTGTTCCGCTTTTTATTGCGATAAAAAAAGGGAAGCTGAAACTTGGCCTGATCGCGATAATTTGCACGATCGTCGCGGGGTTGGTCGCCGTAGTGTCCATCGGGATAATATTGCCTCTTGTGGTTTCCGCGCTCTTTGTCTGGCTCATTCTGCGGAAAGGTAAAGCCCCACGACCCGATCCGTCGCCTTCAGACACGGGGTCCGAATAGTCCCACGCCAAAGGTCCGAAAATGCGTTCTTTTATTCACGAAACAGCAGTTGTAGATCCCGGGGCCCAGATCGGTGCCGACTGTCATGTTGGACCCTTTTGCATCGTCGGTTCGGATGTCGTACTCGCAGATGGGGTTCGGCTCGAATCGCACGTTGTCGTTGACGGTAGGACGAGCATCGGCAGGGAAACCAACGTATTTCCATTCGTTTCGATCGGCCTTGCGCCACAGGACCTTAAATACGGCGGTGAGCCCACGCGGGTCGAGATAGGGGAACGGAACAGCATTCGCGAATTTGTAACGGTACACCGTGGAACGGCCGGCGGCGGCGGATTGACGAAGATCGGAAGCGACTGCCTGCTGATGGCTCAGGCCCACGTCGCGCATGACTGTCAGATAGGGGATCACGTCATCATGGCAAACGCCGCGACACTCGCTGGCCACGTAGAGATCGCAGATCGCGCAAATGTCGGAGCATACTCGGGCGTCCATCAGTTTTGCCGGGTCGGTTTCGAAGCATTTGTCGGCGGATATTCGGTCGTGGTCAAGGACGCTCCGCCGTTCGCTGTGATTCAAGGCAATCACGCAAAATGCTTCGGCCTCAACCGCGTAGGTATGCGCCGTCGCGGCTATTCCAAAGAAACCGTCGAAAAGCTCAATCGCGCCTATCATCTCTTTCTTTCGTCCAAGCTCAATACCACACAGGCTGTCGAAAAAATGCGGAGCGAGATCTCGGACTGCAAAGAGGTCGATCTGCTGATCGAGTTTATCGAGACATCGAAACGCGGTGTCGTAAAGTAGGCTTGCTTGAATCTCTGCGTGGTAGAATCTAAAATTACAAAATGGACGAGGGCCACGCGGAAAATGTGATCGAGGTGTTCGGCAAGCGCATTCAGCGGTGCTATGGATGTTTTATCGCCTATCACCTTAAGGACATGTATCTCGGCGAGGATGTTACGTTCTTTTGCGAACACTGCAAGGACGATTCGATGTTCCATTTCGATGACTTTTCCAGGCAGCTTGATCTCTCAAAATTGAAAGAGGTTGTCGAAGATCATCATCACTGATGAAACGCGTTACTCTCCATATTCAAAGTGGTTACGATAAAAGGTCGGTCGACGTAGCCGACGAATTGACCATTGGCCGAACTGACGCCTCCGATCTGGTCCTGGATGACAGTGGACTCTCGCGCAAAAATACGACTTTATTTCGCGATGGCGACACTCTTTTTATCGCTGACGAAAATTCGACCAACGGCACATTTCTGAATGGCAGAAAGCTCGGCTCCAAACCCGAAGAACTGGATTCTGGTGATGAAGTAAAAATTGGTAACGTGACGCGGATTAACGTTGAGTTCGAAGGCGAAAAGGCCGTTATTTCGAGCACCACCGAAACACGGCCCGAACCGCTTGTCAATGCCGAGCCAGTTTTTACGCCCGCAATTCTTCCGCAGGATCCAAACGCCGGCACGACATCGGAACGGCCGCCGATGCTCCTGATCGTGGCTGGAGTTATGACCGCCGCAATCATCGTGATCGGGTTGGGTGCCGTGCTTGTCGTGTCGATGATGGGTAAAGGCGATCCGGGGAACAACGGTGCCAAGCCGACGCCGATCATTTCAAAGACGGCATTGATCCCGGTCCGCGTCATCGATCCGCTCGGAGGCGAAGACGAGGACGATCTCGACGATCTGATCGCATCCTGGGAGACGCCCGAGGACGAGATCAACGCAGGCAACGTGTCCGACGTTTCAGTTGCGTCAGGGGATACAGAAGACAAAGATCTGAATGTTGCAGCGACATTTCTCGCCGACCGTCAGAAAAAGGCCCTCGAGGCGCGGTCCGGTGAAACCGGAATTCGTCCGGCTGGCCTGGATGTGCCTAAAGAGCTCTTCGGCGACGGCGTGATAAAGCAAAAGAGAAAGCTGATGGAGATGAAAACTACCGGCTACCATCAGCCCCTCGATTTTTCAGAACTCGCCGAGAAGCGGATGAAAAAGGAACTGCTCGAGATGCCGATGGCGACGCAGAGTTTTTATCTAGATGTGGGCGGCAGTGCGAGCGACGCGCCTTTCCAATCGTTTACGTTCCAGGGCGGCGATATCGATATCGCGACGGGCTCGCCCAGGTATCAGGTGCTGTCGCAGCTCGCGTCCAATTTTGCGGGCCAGAAATACGATCTTAACAATGCCGCAGACCGTAAGCAAATGCGCATTCGTCTGTTGCGTATGTTCAATCCGAATGCAAAGCCCATTCTAAAAGAGGTTGCCGATGCTTATTTTCAGAAATTTAACAGACCCCTTCGCGTAACCTCACTGACACGATCGATGGATTATCAGATCGGCCTTAATAAAACCAACGCGAACTCGTTCAAGGTGCGTGACGAGAACGCCCTGCCGCCGCACACGTCCGGCTGTGCGTTTGATCTTGCCCGTAAGCACATGACCGCCGAAGAGCAAAATTTCGTCATGCAGAAGCTCGCACAAATGGAGGACGCAGGCAAGCTCGATGCACTAATCGAATATGGCGTCAACGCATGCTTCCATATCTTCATTTACTTCGACAGCCACCCGCCCAAGATGTAGTTGACTGGAATTGCTTTCATCATTTTCCGGGCTTGATACTTTGCTTTAGACTTTGTGGTATGGCTGATATAGATGCGGGGAAAAATAAAAACACCCTTTCCGGCCTGGCAAAGGGGTTAGGGCGTCTTCCTGCCGATAAGCGGCGAACTGCACTGGAGATGAGCGCGGCGTTGGCGGGAATTTCGCTGCGTGTTAGCCGCGAGTTTGTGGAAGCTGTTCCGGCCGCCGCAGAGGTTCTTTCGGCAGACGACCTTCGAAATTGGGCTGAATTTGGGCGGCGGCTCGCGATGGGGAGTGCCGACTCAGCCTCCCGTTATTTTGCCGCCGGTGCGGGCAAGTTGACCGAAGTACCTGAATCGGCACGGCCGCTCGTTTTTCAGATCTGCACGCGGCAGCTTGTATTGTCCAGTTCGATCGCGACGGAGACGTATCTGCTGATACCTGAGATCGTCGCGCGAATAGAGGATCCGGAGTTTTCAACCGAGATGCTCCGGCTCGCCGCCGAGATCGCGAACCGATCCGCAAAACATAGCAGCGATTTTCTGAAGTCCACCGATAAGGTCGCTCTCGCCCTGAAAGTTTTTGTCGACGGACGAGCTGAGGTAGCGAAAGCCGTCATTGC
This sequence comes from Acidobacteriota bacterium, assembly GCA_040004905.1. Lineage (GTDB taxonomy): Bacteria > Acidobacteriota > Blastocatellia > Pyrinomonadales > Pyrinomonadaceae > OLB17. The sequence goes on along the minus strand of JBDTZW010000032.1, from coordinate 2,363 downwards.
GCTCGGCGAAAATTTCGCAAATCGGACCGGAGGAATGACGGCCGATCTGTGGGCGGCGACGCCAGCCGCGTTGAAAGACCAAACGTCGGCAAACGCCGTGCGGTTGTTGAAACGGGCCGAGGAGTTCATTGAGTTTGGCGGCAGCGTCACACTTCACTTCGTTTCGGCAGGCAGTGAAGTCACCCGAAGCGCCGGCGAGGTGTTCGACGAGTGGTGCGGCGTCCTCAAAAAAATAGCACCGAATGGAAACGCGGTGTTGATCGCGTTCTTACGAGCATCGCCGAAATTTTTCAGCCGGATCACGTCCCTTAAGAAAAGTGACTCTGCGTCGATCCGAAAGGTGCTGGAGCTAGTCGGGGAGGTGGCCCGGACGGATTCGGAAAGTGCGCTTGCCGCTTTTCGGTCAAGTGCGGCGGCGTTGCGCCAGGTATCGATCGAGCAATTTGAGGAGTGGGTAAAAACGGGCCTTCGCGAAGAGCGGACGGGCGGCACCAAAGCTCGCCGAAGCTATTTCGCTCTCGAAACGCGCCAATCCAACGATCTGCTGCAGGATACTCGAGCAGGCCTGCATCTCGAATCGATACAAACGATCCTCCGCATCTACATCGAAGGCCTAACCGGAAAAGAAGTCGAGATCGCTTCGCTTGCCGACATTCCCCAGGAATCGCGAATCGGGGATGGTAAGACTATCTACCTGCCTGCCTCGGTCGACGAGTTTAAGGATGATGAGGTGGATTTTCGGCTTTACAAAGTCCTTGCCGCTCACGGTGCCGGACAGATCGAATTCGGAACATTTGAGCAGGACATTCTAGGCCTGCAGGCTGCATATGTAGAATTGTCGCAACTATATGCGGCGACCGTTGATCAACTCGATGCCTTCTCGTTGTCAGGATACATTGAAGAAGTGCAGAAAGGTGATAAGGCTATTCCGGGTGAAGCGGAACCAATTAAGAAAAAGTTGCCGAAAGGTTCGGATTATCGCGAGGTACTCAAAACATTCCCGGAACCGCGGCTCGCTCGCAGAATATTCGGAACGATGGAGAATGCACGGATCGACCATCTGCTGCGCGCGAATTATCGCGGGCTCCGAAAAGACCTCGATCTGATGAAGGTTTTTTTGCAGAAGCACCGGCCATATATCTTCAATGTTCCGGCCCATCAGGTGCCGTTCGAATTGCTGTTTCAGATCACGATGTGCGGCGGGGCGACCGATGATGCCCGTCAGTTTTACGGCCAAGTAGTTTCAGAGATAGAGACCGTTATAGAATCCTGTCTATCGACGGACACATCCACGGTGGGGGATTCTATTATTGCCACCAGCCGCGTCTACAATCTGTTTCAAAACATTTCGCCGGAGCAAACCCAGGAAGCTGAGGCGAACGAAGATAAGGGCGACTACGTGTACGACGACAAACAGTCCGGCGAGACTGTGACCGAAGACCAGGTGAAACGCGAACCTCAGCCGAACAAGCCGCAGGATATCAGTGATCTGTTCAATGCGTGGAACAGTCTCGACGATGAGGGTGACCCTGACGACCTTCAAGGCGCCGAAGCGTGGACACAGAACGACGTACCGGAACAGCCGCTCGAAGCGGACGATGTAGCGTTTGCCTACGACGAGTGGGACCGCGAGCTAAACGATTACCGCGTCGGCTGGAGCCGCGTGATCGAGAAAAAGGTTAAACAGGGCGACCGCAATTTTGTCGAGCTTGCAAGGTCGCGTTATCGTGGAGTTATCTCCTCGATCCGCCATCAATTCCAATTGATGAAGCCTGAGAATCTGACGCGTATCAATCGCGAACTCGACGGCGAAGATTATGACTTAAATGCTCTGGTAGAATTCGTTGTCGATCGCAAAGCCGACGGCCAGCCGTCCGAGAATATCTATACAAAACGCCTACGAAAACAGCGTGATGTTGCCGTATCGATCCTACTCGATCAGTCGTCGTCGACCGCACGCACGATCACCCGAAATCCGCTTCAGCCCTACACGTATCCTGGCCGCCGGATAATCGAGATCGAAAAAGAGGGACTGGTCCTGATGAGCGAAGCGCTTGAGGCAGTTGGGGATGTGTACTCGATAAACGGCTTTACCAGCGAAGGCCGGCGAAACGTAAAATTCTATATCGTCAAAGATTTCCACGAGAAATATTCCGACGAGGTCGAGAAACGTATCGGCGGAATAACATTCCAGAACAACACTCGACTGGGCGCGGCGATCCGCCACGCCTCAGCGAAATTGCTCAAACAGGAATCTCGGACGAAACTGCTGATCATCCTCACCGACGGCCGCCCATACGATCACGACTACGGCGATGCCCGATACGCGCGCGAGGACGTTCGCGAAGCCCTGACCGAGGCCA
>JBDTZW010000438.1:0-3035 GCA_040004905.1 Acidobacteriota bacterium | reverse complement strand
CGTCGGTGTAAAGCATCGTCTCGACCTCGATCTTATCGCCTGCTTTCCCCTCGATCGTGGGAACACGCAAGGTTTGCCCCGATTCCACCGGGAACTGTTTTCCACCAGTCTTTATAATTGCGTAACTCATTTGTCGCGTTGATCTCCTTCGATACGGGCGAAATCAACGTCCGCCAGTCGAAAAGACCAAATTATACGCAAATCCAGACCGTTGGTCAACCTTGGACGCATCGTTAAGCTAAAGTCGTCTCGTTCGATCGGTTCATTTGAAAAGATTTGTAAAGACACACGAAAAGTATTGTGCGAACGGCAGCCCGGAGATAATAATCGACCCATAGGCAGTGATCCAACGCATGCACGCGAGATCTTTCCACCTATTCTTCGTGTTCAAATGCAGCCGGTTCATCTCGGTAGTTCGATCACCGGATTATTTGAAGAGATCGGTTTGTAATACCAGGCGTTATTAAATGTCGTTAGGGTGCTGAATGGCCCGTCACGCATCGTCGGTTTGTCGGCCTGCAGTACAAGTTGCCATTGGTCAATGCCCGAAAAATAATGCTTGGTAAAACGATAGGTGACCGTTTCCAGTCCCCGATTTTGGGTCGTTAGGAGTCGTCCGAATCCGTCACCACCATTCAACTTGCTCCAAGCCTGTATCGTACTTTTTTGCGGTTTGACCGAAAGGCTCCCGCCGTTTATCTGATAGGTACCGTTTTCTTTTACAAGCAATATCTTGTCGTACGACATTCGGAAGGTCTTTGACACGAAAATGTAGGTGCCATTGGCGTTGAACGTGTATTGGTCCTTGCTGTAGCCGGCCATTCCCGCGGCTACGGGATCACCATAGGTCATATGCGCGCCGAGGTTCTGCCCCCACGTACCGAGAATCGGAGAATCCATTTGTGTCGTCGCCGCTTGAGTTGGCGTATTGGCAGCGGATTTTCTGAGAACGATCGACGTGGCGAAAGTGTCAATAGTCGGTATATATTCCTGACTGTTAAATATCGCCGCTGCGCTGAATTTTCTTCCAAAACCAGAATACGTGCTGAGGATAACTGCAGAAGCTCCGAGTTCACCCGTGAAAGTGGTGCCGCCGCTTGTTATCGTCCAGCCGTCCGCTTGTTTCTGCGGCTCCATTTGCGGCTTGTCCTTGACGCGGAACGCGCCGACGATAAATTGGCGCCAATCGCCATCAAAGTCTCTTTTGGGATCGCCGGAAGAGAGGTCGCTCTGGTAGAGCACTATCATCGCGTACGCGCCTTTCTTTTGATCGGAGGTGCTGAAGAGCAGCCCTCCGTCTTTCGCCTGTTTGGCCCAGCCGGCCGGCGGCGTGAAGGACGCAATGTCGAACGATTCGCTGATTTGAGCTAACGAGCTGACCGAAACGGTCAGGAGCAAGATAAAACAAGAGAGTGCATGTATCATAGATCTGGTCATTTATGTATAAGGCTCCTATTGCAGCTTCCCGTAAGGCTTGCCGTCGAGCCATAAGATCCTGGAACCCTTAATGGCGGAAAAATAAGCGTCAAAGGTTCTGGCCCTGCCCTGGATATCAGAAAAGGAAATTTGCCAGTTGTTTGGCACGGTAAATCTGCCGCTTGATTTGACGCTTTGGAATTTAATGCTTCCTACATACCCGCTCGCGACGCCAATGTCCCAGGTGTAGGAATTGCCGGCTCCAAATTGAAAGTTTTCGATCGAGGCATGGGTGTCGGTGCCGGCACTGGCCCCGGTGTAAGCGTTTACGAACGCCAGCGAGCCCGAAAAATCGTTGGTCCATTTACCTTTAAGATCGGCGGGAGCAACACTGAACTTATTGAGAGTGGCGATCTTCTCCATTTTTTCCCAACCGGAGGTCGTCTGGTGATAAGGGCCAAATTCCAGTTCGAACACTGCTTTGTTTGGAGTTATGAACTCCATATATCTTCCGGTGCCGTTCGAATAACCCATCTTGAACAACACGACGTGCACGGTTTTGCCCGTTGCTTGTTCGACGAGGTCCGCTTCGGCAAACTCGATAGCTTGCCAACCCGTTATCGGCTTAAATTCAAAATTGCTCGCTCTGCTATATCTCGGAGCAACCAGAACGTCCCAGGCATTCTTTAAACCCTCCATCACGACCGAATGGTAGGCATCCGCATTCTTGTTCGGATGGTGGATCAAAACTTTAACGTTCCCCTTCGTCACCTGCACCCAATCTTCCTGCACCGTGCTCGTCCACCCATCATCAAAATTGGTCGTCGTAAATGTATAACCGCTGGAAACCGCAGGTGGGGAAACTGGCGTAGTATTCCTGGCAGCGGGCGCGACGACCTCGGCGGCCGGCTTCTTTAAGATGATCGAACCCAAAAAGTCGGCGATATTTTGCTGATATGCCTGGGTATTCGTCAGGACCACGACGTTCACCATCTTGCTAAAGCCGCTGGCAGTCACGAGCATCGCGATCCCTTTATTTCCGTCGTTATCAAATGGCGCAAATCCGGGTTGTATCTCCCAACCGTTATCATTTGTCTTCTCACCCATCTCCGGTGCGGCCGACACTTTTGCCATCCCCTTAACAACTTTTTGCCAGGCGGCGTCAAAATCTTCCCTGGAATTATTGGTGCCGGGCATCCCCTTTATCAGAGTGATCATGCAATAGGCCCCAGTCGCCTTGTCCTCGGTCGAGAACTGAACTGAGGATTGGGTAGCCAGCTTGCTCCAATTTTTCGGCGATTGAAACGTCGCAATATCGAACGTCTCTGAAGTCTGGGCTAAGGAACCTATGGAGAAAGATAAGACGCCGACGACGAAAAAAAGTAGTTGCTTCATAGATTTCCATCCAGTGCGAAAAATTAGCGAGTGTGCCGAATTGTGTAACCTGGCTCGATGAATACTAAGGAGGACCGAGGCGGTATGGAAGAAATGGGAGTATATAGGCAAAAGTGCTTCACTACAAGCTAACGCGCAATCTTCGGCACGACCGGTGTGCGAAGTTTTCTGGCAGCCTTTTTACTCAAAGAAAACTCTTCCTATTTACATCCAGTTATGATACA
>JBDTZW010000390.1:0-3036 GCA_040004905.1 Acidobacteriota bacterium | reverse complement strand
AGCCGTTCTTAAAAGTGAGAACCTAGAAAAATCGATGATGCGTCTGAAGATGGCCCGGCGACTACAACTACTTTTCGGCTTAACGCATCTTTTTAGCAGCTTCTCGGTAAAAGAAAAAAATATGAAAACTCTACTTCCCCTGGTTGTACTGGTGTGCTTGCTGGCGGGCCTCGGTTTAGCTCAGTCCGATTTTTCGCCGGAGGTAAAACGGATCGCCGTATTCAAGAATGGATATGCCTTTACCTATCGTGAAGCCGAAACGAAAACTACCGGCAGATGGGCCTATACGACCAATATCCCGATCGCCGTCCTCGGAACCGTTTGGGGATACTCCACGTCGCCCACAGTAAAGGTGACCGAGCTTCGGACGTCTGAGACCGAGAAGCAAGAGACACAGCGGATCGTAAGCCTCTCAGAATTCTTACTAGCAAACGAAGGTTCGCCGATCCGAGCGGAGATCACACAAAGCGATGGAAAGACCAAGGTAATTCAGGGGACGTATGAAGTCATCAGCTCTCTTCGCGGGTTTAAGGGGATGCCGAACCCCTTGCTCAATGTTAACGCGTATGAATCTCAAGTAGCCGTTACTAACGGAGACATGGCGATCGCTGTTAAAACGGAAACGGGAGTAATCGCCTTTTCCGCCGCCCGAATCGAGACCGTGGAAGTTATTGGCGAAGCAAAATGGACGAAACCTAAAACCGTCAAGCAAAATCGCCTCGGGATTCGGACCGAAGGTGCTTCGGATGGCGAGACGGTGAATCTCGGCGTGGCCGCACTCGAACGAGGTATCAGGTGGATACCGGCATATCGCGTCGAGGTCAAGGGAATGCCGATCAAGGAAGCAAAGATAGAGCTTGAGGCGAACCTGATCAATGAGCTTGCCGATCTGCAGAATACCGACACTTATTTCGTGGTAGGTGTGCCGCACTTTCTCTTTCAGGATACGATGTCGCCGCTTTCGATGAATACGGCCTTTGCGGGAGTGTCGTCCTATTTTCAGGATGCCCGAAATAACAGGGATGTTAATATCTCATCGCGTCAGCTTATGAACGTCGCGGACGGTGTCGGGTACGATCAGACGCAATCGACCCCGTCGCCTACTTTGGTCAATGACGAACAGCTAAATTCGTTTTCTGCGGAACAGCTTTTTCTCTACCAGGCGAACGGGATCACCCTAAAAAAGGGTGAGAGGTCGAGCCTGCGCCTTTTTTCTCTGACAGTGCCGTGCAGCGAAGTTTTCGAGTGGACGGTAAATGACGACCCGGAAACGCAGCGGCGTTATCTCGATTATTCCGCCAGCTCAAATTCGCAACCGCTTCTGCAGGACCTTTCGACCAAGGTTTGGTACGCACTTCGGCTAAAGAATCAAACCGGAATGCCGTGGACAACGGCACCTGCTATCACTTTCCGCGAATGGAAACCCATCGGGCAGGACATGCTCAGTTTTACGCCCATCGGAGGCGACAACGTCCTACGGGTAACACCCGCGACCGAGGTCATCGGTACTCAAACGCTGGAAGAAAAATCTCGTGAGCGAACAACCTTGAATTACAGCGGCAGCACATACAACTTCGATCTCGTAACGATCGAAGGCAAACTAAAACTGCGGAATGTAAAAAAAGAACCCGTCGAGGTCGTGCTTACGAGAAATCTCGTTGGCGAAGTGGTTTCTGCGGGCGACGAAGGGAAGATCTCGCGGCAGGGGCTGAACCTTCAAATGGTCAATCCGAATTCGGTGATCAAATGGAATTTCACGATGCCGAGCGGCGAAAAAGAGATCACGTACACGTACAAGGTATATATACGAAGATGATCGGAGGTCGTTTGGCGGCGAAACTTTAGGCAGTCTCGGGAGCAACAAAAGTATTGCGGCAGATGGCGCCGATTCGCTCGTTGACGGTGTTAAGTTTGTCGAAACCCGGAAGCTGCTGCAAACGCTGCGTTACTGTAGTGTCGAGCATGTTTAGAGCCTCGTCCCCTCTGAAAAGCATTGCGACTGTGTAATGCGATTCTTTTTTTGGCTTTGAGCCCTGGCCGACCGGATAGTAAAAGTTTTTCAAAACGAAGCGGGCCAGTTTTTTGGCAAAATCATTTTTACGCAGTTCCAGCCTCGCTACGCTCCAGTAAAACTGCGTATGGGCGGATTCTTCACGAATGATCGCTTTAAGTATCGGCGTCAAGATCGGGTGATCGGTTAGGTCGATCAGGCGGCGGTAGCTCTGCGCAGTGGTCATTTCGTGCACTGCGCCAAAGGTCATGTGCGTCGCCGTAAATTTCTTGCCGACCAGATTAGTCAGCGTCGTCATCAAAAACGTGTTGGCGTGATAAAAGTTAGACACTGCCTGACGGACCTGTGTCTGCCACATCTCATCAGTTTCGACGCCGTATTCGTTCAAAAATCGATTGATGACCTCGCCATGGGTGATCTCTTCGATACCCCAGCGTTCCATGAATTTCGAAATTACCGGGTCCTTCCCGGTCGGGGTTCGACGCATCTCGCGATGGTACATGTCGGTCAGCGTTTCGACATCGCGCATATACTGCAGCACCGGAACGAGCCGCATATCGAACGGATGGTCTTTAACCTTGTTCCACGGGATGGATGAGATAAATTCAGGCGTCAGCGCCCGCGGCTGCTTTTCAAACCATTCGAGAACTTCTTCTTTCGTTTCAAACGTCATAAAGAGCTTCCGGTGATAAATCGATAAAATATTTAACCTATTTTAAGAATTCTATCAATCTCACGTGTGATATTTATTCGTTAAACCAATCGTTTCGGATGCGGAAAAAAGGCAAGCGTAATATTATTATTGCTTATATGAGATACCCGATCCTGCTGTCAATCGCAATTATAACCTTTGCTGTCAACTCATTCGCTCAAAACAACCTAGCCGTCGCCGGTGAAAAGCATCTCACGAACATCAAGCAATTAACGTTCGGCGGCGAAAATGCCGAGGCCTATTTTTCCTTTGACGGCAAGCAGTTGAGCTTTCAGTCGAAACGCGACGGACGCGGCTGCGACCAGATCTACAC
>JBDTZW010000363.1:0-3052 GCA_040004905.1 Acidobacteriota bacterium | reverse complement strand
TCTGCAGCTTATTCCAAACAAGCGATATCTCGGTGACGGTTCCCATCCCGCCGCGTAGGGCCACAAACCCGACGGAGCGCGTGATCAAATTTTGCAGCCTATCGTAAAAATGGTCCGTAGCGACCTTGTCGGTCAGATAGCGGTTCGGCTCCGATTTGAACTGGTTCATTACAATGCCAAAGACGCGGCCGCCCTTCTCGCGGGCTCCGCGTGAGGCGGCTTCCATTACGCCCAAATAACCGCCGGTGTAGATCGTAAAACCAGCCTCGGCAAGACGGCCGCCGATCTCACGCGCCTGCTGATATTCAGCCGAATCCTCGCTACATTTAGATCCGCCAAAGATCGTTATGATCCTGTCGTTAGAATTTGTGACCACCGAAATATCCTCTCCAAGAAAATAGAACGAGCTCGGGGCTATTATATGCGAGGTAGGTTGGTTAACAAACCGGCTAGGCGGCCGGAGCGGCGTCGGGAACGACGTTTCCGGCGTCGTGGATCGCTTGTTTTGTATTGGTGAAGAAAAGCAGAATACTCCCGACTATAAAGAAAGCCGCCAAAGCCAGAATAGCTGGCCGGTACGAATCTGTTAACTGTGCGACCAGGCCGAAAACGATCGGCCCAAGCCAGGAAGTTCCCCCTTCCGATATGGCATAGAGGCCGAAAAACGCGGACTCGCGCCCCTTCGGGATCATCTGGGAGAAAAGTGAACGTGAAAGTGCCTGCGAGCCGCCAAGCACGAAGCCGATCGCACCGCTGAGAACATACGCTTCGGTGACGGTGTGAAAAAATAAGTACGCGTAAACGATAAGCCCGCACCAGATGATGAGAGATATCAGGATCGCCGATTTAGTACTGGTAAAGTGGGCGACACGCTCGAAAGCCAAAGAGCCGATAAAGGCAACGAACTGCGCGATCATGAACGCGACCAACAGTACTGTTCGGTCGGTCTCTAAACCCTTTGAAACAAATAATTCCTGTGAGAAAAATATCGCAGACATTGTTATAACGGTCTGAATTCCGTCGTTATACAGGAGATATGCGATAAGAAAATGCGTTGTATGCTTCAATCGGAAAAGTTCACCAAATGTTCCTTTTAACTCGACAAACCCTGCGAGCAGGAAATTCGTGCCCTCGGGAGCCGTTCTTATCGGAGCTCGTTGCTTTAGAAGCACGAACGCGATCACTGAAAATCCAGCCCACCAAATGCCGGCGCCTAAAAAGCAAAATCGGGCAATAACGGCTGAAGTTGTACCAAGTTTCTCCGCATTGAAAATAAGAATTGCACTTATTATCAATGTGACAAATCCGCCGCCGTATCCTGCGGCAAAGCCCCAGCTTGATACCTTGTCGCGGCGGTCTTCGGTGGAAATGTCTATGAGGTATGAATTATAGAAAACCTGCGATGCTCCAATGCTGAGATTGGCGAGGATAAAAAAGCCCGACCCTAGCAGAAACAGATCGTCCTTGATAAAGAACAGCAACGAACAGCAAAACGCGCCGAAAACGCAGAAGAATGCGAGAAAAGCTTTCTTCAGGTGCGTATAATCCGCGATCGCTCCGAGTAGCGGCAAGACAAAGATCTGCAGAAAGACTGAGGTGCCGACCGAATATGAAAATAGTGACTTAGCCGTGACCAAAACATGTCCGCCGATCGTTATCACCGGCCCGTTTTCGCCAACCGTACTTTGGGCAAGGCCAGTTAAATATTCGCCAACAAGAACGCCAAGGACCAGTGTGAAAAACGCGTGATTGGCCCATGCATAAGTGGCCCAGCCAAAGATCTCTTTCCCGTTATTTTTGGGTGGGTTAATGTCGTTGGTCATTCGCTTAGAAGTTTCAATATAGTCGGCGTGATGTCACCAAGGTCTTTGATCAGCCCGGCCGCCTCATGCTTTTTGCGGCCCCAAATAATTGTCGGCACGTCGTTTAGCGTGTGATTACGGATCGACAAATCTTCTATGTTCCCATGGTCGCTTGTCAAGATGAACGTAGTGTTATCGAGATCGATCCTGGTGAGCGTCTCGCGAATAAATTCGGCCAGCAGCGGTAAATGTATGCGGGCGCGTTCCTTATCCATGTCGTGGCCGATCTTGTCGGTAATGAAATGTTCATAAAGGATGAATCGGTAATCGTTCGTAAACTCCGCCAGAATTTCGGCTGCGTCGGTCGGCGAGAATTTTGGGGCTTCGAGGCCGTAGGCGGCCAGAGATTCGTTCGTAAAATCGTGAAACAGAGCTTTGCGGCCGAGGAGGTCCGGAAGTTTTCGAAACTGCAGCGACGACGCCTCGACGGCGCATGTTGTCGCGGATTTCCAACGCGGAGTTTGGGAAAAGAATCGCGGAGTGTAAGCGTTTGCGAAGACATTTGGGCCGATGTGCAATTGATCGAGCTGTTTGAATATCGAGTGTTCCTTTATAACTTCGCGGAGCTTTTCATTCGGGAATCCTTGCTTGTGATAGCCGAGTATCTGCGGTGCGTTCTGGCCGGTCAGGATCGTTGTTTGTCCGGACGCACTTTGCGGGCGACCTTCGACACCGAGTCTGGGATCGGTCGGGCTGAGTATGCCGGAATGAAAAATGCTGGACGAGCTGCCGCGGTAGATGTTCAACGGTTCAATATTCGGAATGCTTGAAAGCGGATTATTCTCGAGCGGTTCGCCGATGCCAACGCCGTCTATAAAGAAGAGAATTACGCTAGGCGAACCGTCTAAGGGCATATGCAAGTCTATCAATGATCGCGGCCGTAGATGAAATAGTCGGTTGCATTCGGGCCTCAAAACTCGTATCTTTTTGTGTTTAGTTCGGTTACAACCTTTTATTCGATCCCTTGCCCGCCGAAGCCGAACTTCCATTGTTATGAAAGCGATGATCCTTGCAGCCGGCTTTGGCACGCGGCTCTTTCCGCTGACGATTGACCGCACCAAACCCGCGATCCCTTTTTTGGGTAAGCCGCTGGTCGGATACGTTGCGGAATATCTCGCGAAATTCGGATTCGACGAGGTCGTCGTAAATCTTCACCACCAACCTGAATCGGTTATCGAAGCCCTGGGCGA
>JBDTZW010000253.1:0-3053 GCA_040004905.1 Acidobacteriota bacterium | reverse complement strand
TCGGGTGTGACGCCGTAATTCGACGACAGCCGTCCGATCAGCGTTCGCACTTCGCCCCAGTCGCTTTCGATACGGCCATTTTGGCGGTTTTCGTCGAGAAAGCTGTTGATCGAGGTGGCGGCGTCGATGATGTTCGTCACATCCTCGCGGTTCTCGCGGCGGGCGTCGAGATTAGATTCAAAGCTGCCGACGCCGTCCTTCAGCGACTTTAGATCGGCCAAAACATCGTCTACCTCCTGGGGGTCGGCCGAGCCGCTTTTGAGCTGATAGCTCAGGTCTGACTGAAAATCGTCGAGCTTCGAATTAAGGCTGCGGACGACATCGCGGACCTCGCGATCGTTCTTTCGCTGTGCGCTCGCGTCAACCGCCGCACCGGCGAGCAAAACTATGCCGGCAACAAGAGCCGTCAACGCACCTCTAAAATGTTTCATGGCTGATCTCCTTACAAAAACAGGGCAATAGACACAACGGTCCCGACCCATAAGAAGCATTTATTATGCCAAACGTTGTTTGGTAAAACGATATCTCATTGCCCAGTAAATTGTATGCTAAAATTGCGGCAAAATCGGGCACGAAACGCGTTCTTAGTATCGTAACCCCTGCGGCGACACGTGGTCGGTGCGTTCGCGGATGAGAGACCATTTCGTGCACCGAATCTACGGTTTCGCAAGGTTAGGCCAAAAAAGCGATGAACAAACAAATGAACCCAACTTCTTCTGCATCTAAGACAAAAAGACGAGCGACCTCAGTCGCCGTCTGTTTAACGGTATTTCTGGTTTTATTCGGTGCTTTTACGGCGTTTGGCCAGACGGCGACGCCGGAACAGACGGCGAGATCTTTTTACAAGTGGTATGTTCATGAATTGAATGCGAATCGAAATCCACCCGACGAGAGGGCCAAATTCGGCCAATTTGTTTCGACTCGTCTGGCGAAATGGGTGCGAAAGACGATAGCCAGCGGAGAGTATGACGCGGATTATTTTGTTGCCGCACAGGATTTCGGGCACGATTGGGGCGACAATGTCCGGGTAAGCAGGGTAGTGGTAAGTGGTGGAAGCGCGACGCTTCACGTAAAGCTTGTGCAGCCTAAGACGAAGGACACGCCGGCGTGGGACAGGGATCTTGATCTCAAACTTTTGAAAGAAGGCGGCGCTTGGAAGATAGACCGGGTTACCGCAAAGAATTAGAAACTCAGCTCAAAATCTATGATCCGAAGATCGATATTTCTGCTTTTGACGATCGCCCTGGCGGCGGCATCGCTATCGGCCCAACAGGTCGATCCGGCCGCGCGGGCTGAGCGGTGGAAACAGTTTAGCCGCAACAACTTCGACAAGCTCAATTTTTCCACGGTAAAGCTGACAAAAACGAAGATCGCGAATCTTAAAGAAGACGAGAACGCCGACGATTTTGCATTGCTTCGCGGCGTGATCTTTGGCAAGCGCGGCCGCATATTCAAAGAACGCTCGATTCAGGAATATCTCGAAAAACAGGCGTGGTATAAGGCCAACAGGAATTTCTCGAACGCCGTACTGACCGCGGGAGAGCGGGCAAACCTCGATTTTATCCGGCTGGCCGAGGCTCAAAAGCATCCGTCGATAGAACCCGGCGACATGCGTATCTGGAAGTCAAAACCGATAGCCGACGACAATCTGCGCGAATACACCGGTGCCGAGCTGACGATACTGATCGCCGAGATCGAAGCGATCCACGGCAAGCCGTTTCAGGAAGATTGGCTGCAGAAATACTTTGACGAACGCTACTGGTACAAGAAGAATACTGCCTATAACCCGTCTGTTCTCAACGAGATCGAGCGAAAGAATATCGAGCGGCTGAACGCCGAGAAGGAAAAAGGCAGGCACACGGCCGTCTCGATCGGCGACATGGATAATTTCCAGAACACGCTGCTGACCGAGGAAAAACTGGCTGGTCTGAGCCTGCTCGATCTACGCATTCTTCGCGAAGAGTTTTATGCTCGGCACGGCAAGAAATTTGACGCTCCGGGCGTTCGCGACTATTTCAACTGGCGCGACTGGTACAAGGAAGCCAAAGATCAAAAGTCGATCAGGCTCAATAAGATAGAGCAGCAAAACGTCGATCTGCTGACTGCGTTCGAGACAAAACAGCGCGAACGGCTCTCGACCGAGCCTGTCACCGACGAAGCTCTCGGCGCACTGTTTGCCGAGGACCTCAGGCTTCTGCGAAATGAGATCTACGCCCGACACGGCCGCGTTTTCAAGGACAAGGACCTCCAGAAATACTTCGATTCGCAGGCCTGGTACAAAGCTAACCCCGATTTTAAGGACGATCAGCTCAGCGAGGTCGAAACGGCAAACCTGACCAAACTAAAACAAGCGGAGGAATCGGCTACGAGCAAGTTCTCGGAAGCCGAAGGCTGATAAAGCCAAACACCCGTTCCCGCGTGCCGGGAACATCAACCCTTCAAAACCACACGAGATGCTCTAAGGCCTGTAAAAACGGGCCTTAGGCGGTGTATCAGCATATCACGTCATTTCGAGAAAGCCACGTCATATGTAGAAAACGCTCCATCCTTTTGAAAAGATTGGGTTTAAGCCTGATGATTCCCACTTTCAGATCAAAAAAATCGCTTCTTTACCCTCTCAAAAACGGCAAAAAATAGACCTCAAAATTTGATATCGGCTTTGCTGCGACTTCGCCTATCGTGGCAGCGGTGGGTAGTAGCGCGATGACTTGCCTCCGTCGGCTATAACACCGTCGATCACGACCTTTTCAGACATCTCGATCACAGCATTATTCCATCGTCCAATACGTGATTATCGACGGCGGGAACAATGGCGTTATAATCGGGTGCACTGGCGGAGGAACTAATGACTGAACCGGAAATAACGTTTGTGGACCGACTAAAGACAAAGCTTGCATTATTAGGCGCTATGGCCGGCGTTTTTGTTGTCGCTTTACTGATCGGGCTGGTCCCGATGTGGTTAAATTCGCGAAGCAATGCCGCCGAACGCGACGCGGCCCGAACGCAACTGCGGCAGGCCGAGATCACCAATCTGCTTTTGTCGGCGACTGTCG